>JAALKW010000069.1 GCA_011087865.1 Legionellaceae bacterium | reverse complement strand
CCCCCCCCCCCCCCCCCCCCCCCCCCCCCCCCCCCCCCCCCCCCCCCCACCGCCAATTTCCGCTTATTCTTGCGTAATGGCGGCTTTTCGAGCATTGTTATATGCCAATTGGAATGTTTTAATTAAATCACCTGCATTATCTGTTGCACTTTTCATTGCAATCATTTTTGCTGCTTGTTCACATGCAATATTTTCAACCACAGCTTGATACACCTGTAACTCAATATAACGTGTTAACAAATTATCAAGCAGTGTTTTTGCCTCGGGCTCGTAAATATAATCCCAATAATGCCCAAGGGTTTCTGCTTCTTCTTCTGCCTGTGGCAGTGGCAATAAGGCCTTCATGCTTGGCTTTTGTGTCATGGTGTTTACAAATTCGTTAGATATAATATGCAACGCATCAATCTCACCAGCCTCAAAAGCATCTAGCATGACTTTAACCGCACCAATCACATCTCCCACACTCGGTGTATCACCCAGCTGCTCAACAGAAGCTAAAATTTGTCCACCAACACGATTAAAAAAAGCCTTGCCTTTACGCCCAACCAAACATAACTTTACTTCTTGACCTGCATCATGCCATCCACGCATTTTCAGCAAGGCTTCTCGCAGTAAGTTTGCATTCAAACCACCACATAAACCTCTATCCGAAGTCACAACAATTAAGCCTATGCGTTGCTGTTCGCGTGTTTCCATAAAGACATGCTTATATTCTGCCTTCGCACGCGCAACGTGTTTCACCACATCATATAGCTTACTTGCATAAGGCTTAGAAGCACGCATGCGTTCTTGCGTTTTACGCATTTTACTTGCTGCAACCATTTCCATTGCAGAAGTAATTTTTTGCGTGTTCTTAATGCTCGAAATTTTAGAGCGTATTTCTTTTGCGCCAGCCATCTAATTATCCACCTGTTTCGGGAAACCCCAGATTATTACCAGCTACCTGTTTTTTTAAAATCTTCAACAGCCGCAGTCAGTTCAGCTTGAATCGCATCATCGTAACCACCAGCCTCGTTGATTTTAACCAATAACGCTGCTTGTGATGCTTGCATATAGCCTCTTAATGCTGCTTCAAACGCTGTAATTTCAGCAGCAGGGATATCATCTAAGTAACCTTTTTCAACTGCAAACAAAACAACGCCCATTTCGGCCACTGATAACGGCAAGTACTGTGGCTGCTTCATGAGCTCAGTAATACGCTGACCACGCTCCAGCTGTTTACGGGTTGCCTCATCTAAATCAGAAGCAAACTGCGCAAAAGCTTCAAGCTCTCGGAACTGCGCTAAAGCAAGCCGTGTTCCGCCACCTAGCTTTTTCATGATTTTTGTTTGTGCAGCACCACCCACACGAGACACTGATAATCCTGAATTAATCGCAGGTCGAACACCTGAATTAAACAAATCAACATCCAAGAAAATCTGACCGTCTGTAATCGAAATCACATTGGTTGGTACAAATGCCGATACATCCCCTGCTTGCGTTTCAATAATCGGTAACGCTGTAAGAGAGCCTGTTTTACCTTTGACACGCCCATCCGTTAAGCGCTCCACTTCAGCAGCATTAATCCGGGCAGCACGCTCAAGCAAACGTGAATGCAAATAAAAAATATCGCCAGGATAAGCTTCTCGACCTGGTGGTCGACGAAGTAACAATGAAATTTGACGATAAGCCCAAGCTTGCTTGGTTAAATCATCATAAACAACCAGTGCATCTTCACCTTGCTCCATGAAATACTCACCCATGGCACAACCGGCATAAGGTGCTATAAACTGTAATGCTGCAGGATCGGCGGCACCCGCTACCACAACAATGGTATGCGCTAAAGCATCATGTTCTTCAAGTTTTCGAACCAAAGACGCAACAGATGAAGCCTTTTGCCCAATCGCAACATAAACACACACAACACCGGTATCTTTTTGATTAATAATGGCATCTAATGCATTCGCTGTTTTACCTGTTTGTCTATCACCAATAATCAGCTCACGTTGACCCCGGCCAATTGGGACCATCGCATCAATCGCTTTTAATCCAATTTGTAAAGGCTCATCAACCGATTGTCGCTCAATCACCCCTGGTGCCATTTTTTCAATCGGTGATAATTTTTCGCTTTCAATGGGGCCCTTGCCATCAATTGGGTTTCCAAGCGCATCAACCACCCGACCCAATAAACCACGTCCAACCGGCACTTCAAGAATACGCCCTGTACATTTACCTTTTTGACCTTCAGATAAACCACCTGACTCACCGAGTAACACAACCCCAACGGAATCACGCTCTAAATTTAAAGCTAAGCCATAAACCCCGCCCTCAAATTCAATCATTTCACCTTGCATAACATCTTCAAGGCCTTGCAGGCGAACAATCCCATCTTTCAAACTAACAATAGTCCCTTCATTGCGCGCATCGGATTTAACCTGAAAGCTTTCGATTCTTTGCTTAATCAGCTCACTGATTTCTGATGGATTTAATGTGGTTTGCTGTGACATGAAACTTATCCTCTCGATGACGCGACTAAATCAGCGCCTAATTTATCTAGTTGACCTTTGACTGAAGCATTAATCACCCAACCGTCTGCAGCAATAATAGCCCCGCCTAACAAATCAGGATTAATCGATACTTCAAGTGAAACAGCGCGATTAAAACGCGCGGTTAAACGCTCAACCAAGCGGGCTTCTTGCGCTTCACTCAAAGGTGAAAAACTTTCAACTTGAACTGAAATACGATGTTCTTCATCCGCACGCAGCGCTTCAAACTGCAGAAAAATAGCAGGCAAAATCGGCAATCGTCTATTCTCAGCTAAAACAGATATCAATGCATCTTGCACTTCAGATAGCTTTTTATCTTGTCCTGGTAAGGCCTGCATGACATCAGATACAGCAGCTTTATGTTGCTGAACTGTTGTTTCTGGGTTATCAATAAAACTGAGCATATCCGGAGACAAAACCACCGTCTCAAGTTGTGACAGCCAGTCTGACCATGCAGACAGTGCTTTATTTTCTAGCGCATGCATAAAAACTGCTTTTGCATAGGGTCTTGCGATATTTGTCCAGTCAGCCATAACTTAAAGCTCTTCAATCATGTGGTCGAGTAATGCACGGCTTTTATCACCGTCTACTTCAGCCCTTAAAATTTTCTCAGCTGCTGCCACCGCTAGCACACTCACTTCTTTTTTAAGCACAGCTTTTGCACGGTTTACTTCCTGTGCCAACTGCTCTGTATGTGCTTTTGTGATGCGAGCAGCTTCAGCGCGCGCTTGCTCTTTAGATTCTTCAATCAATAAAGAGGCTCTGCGACCCGCCTTTTCAATAATATCAGCAGCATCCGCTTTCACTTGCTTTAAATCTTCTTTAACCCGTTCTTGTGCTAACTCAAGCTCACGGCGACCTCGTTCTGCAGCAGCCAAACCATCAGCAATTTTTTCACGTCTTGCTTCAAGCGCTTCGGTTAAAGGCGGCCAAACGAATTTCATGGTAAACCAAACAAATGCTGCAAAAACCAGCATTTGAATGATTAATGTTGCATTAATATCCATGCTTTAAGATCCAAGTGCACTAAGGAAAGGATTCGCAAAGGTAAAGAACAACGCAATCCCCACACCAATCATGGTAACCGCATCTAAAAGACCCGCGACAATAAACATCTTAACTTGCAGCATAGGAACCATCTCTGGTTGACGTGCAGCACCCTCTAAAAACTTACCACCTAAAAGACCAAAACCAATTGCGGTTCCGAGCGCACCTAAACCAATCAATAACGCAACAGCAACAACTGTCATGCCTTGAACCTGAGCTACCAAACTTGCCATTTCCATTAAATACTCCCCTTTGACTTCACACGATTAAAATAAAAAAACTCAACTTAACTAAAACCTAACTAATGATCTTCATGCGCCAGACTTAAATAAACAATCGTCAAGACCATAAAAATAAATGCTTGCAGCGTGATGACCAAAATATGAAAAATAGACCATCCTAGCGACAAGAAAAACTGCACAATGCTCAGCGCAACATTCGAAACAATCGATGCAGATGCAGCATTTAATGTAAACAAAGCAATTAAAATAAAGATTAACTCACCCGCATATAAATTACCGAACAATCGCAAGGATAATGAAATAGGTCTCGAAATTAACGTCGCAAATTCTAAAACAAAATTAATAGGAATAAACACAGGATGATTAAAAGGCTGCAACGTCAGTTCTTTCACAAACGTTTTAGGCCCTTTAATTTTAATACTATAAAAAATAATCAAAGCAAAAACAGACAGCGACATACCAAACGTTGTATTTAAATCATTGGTTGGTACGACTTTAAGGTGGTGCACACCGAATAAATTACCTAGCAGCGGCAAGCTATCAACTGGCACTATATCCATAAAGTTCATGATAAACACCCACACAAAAATCGTGAGTGCCAAAGGCCCGATTAAAGCATTTTTACCATGGAAACAATCTTTTACTTGCGAGTCAGCAAAATCAAGCATCATTTCTGCAAAGTTTTGCCACTTTCCTGGCACGCCCGTTGAAACACGACGAGACCCAAGCACGAGCAAGCCTAAAGCAACTACGCCCGATAAAACCGAGAAAAAAACAGTATCTATATTAACAGTCCAAAACCCACCACCTGTGCCAAGGCTCATGGTTTTTAAATTATAAGTCAAATATGTTAAATGATGCTTAATATAATCAGTGCTTGATATCATGCTGCTCTCATACTCGCTTTAGTCACTGCCTTTCGAAAAAATAACGGTGCAAACCAAGAAACCCCTTGCACCAACATATACCCTATAAAAAACATCATGGGCACTACATGCCCAAAACGAAACACCCCAGCAAACAAAACAGCTGACAAAAATAATTTAAATGCTTCGCCGCGATAAACACGCGTCAAAATTGCCTTTGAAAAACGTACGCGTTGCTCTGAAAACAAAATAATCGCAAAACATACTTGTGGCATGATCCAAACCAAACCACCCAACCCAATAGAGTAGGCAGCACGTACATCAACGAACATCCACACACAAAAAGCAAGTAGTACAACAAGGCTTAATTGAACAACAAAAAGACGCCTTGCGCCCTGTAAACCTCGCTGGTTTTTCACTGAGTCACCTATTTGATTCGCGCAGATTATAAAATAATCACTGATACTCTGCAAGTCTGTTGTAATAATTTGTTAGAGCAACTTAAGCGTCGACTGCATGCTCTCACTAAATTTCGCTTCGACTTTATCCAATGCACGCATGGCCTGCTCCGCTGTAGGAACTTTTGACTCAAACAGACTCAACCGATAACGGCTTTTGTCAGCGGCCGCAATCACCGGCAATGCTTTTAATAAAACATGCGTATAATCAAACGTACGTGACCAGAGCGCTGTAATATCTGACGCTTCGGCTTCGCTATCCGGTAATTTAAGTTGTTGCAATTGCTCATCCAACCCACGGCAATGCGCTTTTAAACTATCCATATCAGACATATCTATCTGACTGACTGCATCAATTAATAGCTTCATCTCTTCAAGTGCTTTTTGTTTGTCTTCTGATTCATCGGCATAGGTATCTAAAAGAAGCGGCAGGCCTTCCATATGTGCCATCCATGTTGCCAATAAAGGCTGCAGCACTTGTTCTGATTTATGTTTTAATAAAGCCGCTGGCGTTTTTTCAGCCTCGAGAGAACTATCTTTTAAATACAACCCACTGTAAGTATCCAAAAACAACTTGAATAAACCAAGCGCCTCTGTGCCAGCCTCATCTGCTTCACAAGCATTATCAAATTGTTGATATAAATCAGGATTCTTGAGTAGAAAGCCCGACAGCATATTTAAAGCCGCCTCTTTGATTTCGGATTCCAGATCTTTGTCACTCAATAACTTAAAAAGCGCGGATACTACAACGCTTTTCTGCGCCTCAAGACGCCCTTGCGCATCAAGCTCATTAAGCAGTGCCAGTCCCGCAAGCTGAGCAGCACGATCATCAGTCCCTGCCAACTGACTTAATACCTTATCGACAATCAATGCCTGTCTTTCTGGTGCCAGCTCAGCATGCTTCAAAACCGCGGTGAGTGACGGAAATATCACCATATCATAGTATCTATCAGGCGGCTGCTGCACCCCTTCAAACAATACAGCTATAATCGCTTCCTGCTCCTCTCGACGCACATCAGAAAAAATCACGCCCAATACGCCGTATACTGCAACCAAAACATTGCTATCCCTCCTTCGACCTAATTCCTGAAGCACCGCTTTTATGACACCTGTTCGTTGGTCAACATCTAGACGAGAAAAAAGATAAGGTATGCCCACAATACTTTTTATGCAGTCATCATCGTCCAGATGCATAAGCCCATGCGTAAGCCCTAAAAACACATTCGCTATTCCTTTCTCCCTAATGATCTGCTCGAAGTATAATTCTTGCCTTTGAATCTCCGCCTTGGCATGATCTAACCTTTCGATAATATGCGACGTCTCCCGATTGAGCTTCGCAATGCTGGAAAGAAGCGACTGTGGCTTTTTTGTTCGCGTCAGAAAAAATAAGAGCTCTAATTTATGATAAAAATTTGGTGCAATTTTATTTGTCATCTTATCAAGCCTTATCAGGGCATCGACTAGATATTCTGCATCATGTAACCCACTAATTTGAATGCTCGCTTTCATTTGAGC
>JAALKW010000068.1 GCA_011087865.1 Legionellaceae bacterium | reverse complement strand
ATTAAAAACCGACCCAATATTCTTTTTCAAAAAATTCTTAAGCGGGAGTCGCTGATACTTACGGTTTTGATTGGCGTGTTGTAGAATAATAGATAAAAAATAAGACGGATTAAAAACGCAATTGCTGAATCAATTACATCTTAAAGTGCCTATTATTCAAGCGCCTATGGCCGGGGATGCCACCACGCCCGAATTGGTGGCGGCTGTATCAAACGCCGGTGCACTAGGCTCCATTGGTGCAGGTTATATGTCTCCTGAAAAAATGAGACAAACGATTCGAGCCACTCGAGCACTGACTCATAAACCTTTTTCGGTGAATTTATTTATTCCACACCATCCATCTATCACAAAAAATAAAATGGACTTGGCCGTAGCAGGACTCAATCAGGTTGCTCAGTCACTGAATGTCACTTCAGAGCCTGTTTGTGCACCTTTTTCTGAATCATTTGAAGCACAAATGCGTGTGGTTTTAGAAGAAAAAGTGCCTGTATTTAGTTTTACATTTGGATTGCTTGATTCTAAATGGATACAGCCATTAAAAAGCAATCATATCTATGTGATTGGGACGGCAACGAGTATAGCTGAAGCGCATGCATTAATATCAATAGGTGTCGATGCAATTGTTCTGCAAGGCAGTGAAGCTGGAGGGCATAGGGGGACTTTTTTGGGCGCGGCTGAAGCCAGTTTAAATCCACTGTCCAATTTACTGGCTCAATCTCAGTCTGTTATAAAAAAAGTGCCATTGATTGCTGCAGGCGGCATTGCGAATGGACAAGCGATTAAGATTGCTCTGCAATCAGGGGCTGCTTTGGTACAAATGGGGACTGCATTTTTAACCACGGATGAGTCAGGTATTCATCCTGCTTATAAGGCAGCGTTATTGGCACTTCAATCTGACCACACCACTTTAACACGAACATTTTCAGGAAAACTTGCGCGTGGTATAGAAAATGCTTTTATTCATCAAATGGAACGTCATCATATTTCACTCTTAGATTATCCAGCGCAGCATGTTTTAACACAAAAAATAAGAAACACTGCAAAATTAAAAGGCAATATAGAGTATATGTCTATGTGGGCAGGCCAATCTGCATGGCTTAATCGTGATGGGGATGTAAAAACTTTAATAACTCAACTCATTCATGAAATGAGAGCTGACTTTTAACTGATATCTGCTACAAACGTTAAACCTGAAGCTGTATCTGTTTTTTTCTCTTTGGGGGTCAATAAATGACTGGCGCTCGTAATAAATAATTGGTCTAAATTTTTTCCTCCCAATGCACAAGAAGTGGGGTATTTTGTAGGGACTTTAATTTTGTTTATTATCTTTCCATTATCTGGATTAAACTGACATACTTGTCCGCCATCAAAAAAAGCAACCCATAACATGCCGCTTGAATCAATGCACATGCCATCAGGCAAACCGGGGGAGTCGTCGCAAGAAAAAGCAATACGTCGATTGGTAATATCACCCGTATCTGGATGATAATCAAATTTTTGAACATATTGTTTTGCCGAATCAATAAAGTAAAAAATATTTTTTTGGGTATCCCAAGCCAGGCCATTTGCTAAAGTTAATCCACTCAGCATTTGGGTTAGTTTATTATTTGTATCTAAGCGATATAAGGCAGAGGCTTCAGGTTTAAATTCTAAATCAATCGTACCGACCCATAAACGTCCCTCGGGATCGCATTTGCCGTCATTGGGACGATTGTTGGGGTGTTCTGGCTCGAGTTCTGTTATGCGCGTTAATTGTTGGTTGGCCAAATTAAATTGATAAATACCGCTGGGCATGCTCACCAGCGCTTCTTCTGAGGACGTTGGTATAACATGACCCACCATTTCAGGCATAGTAAACTGCTTGGTTTGATGATGAGTCGGTGTGTATTGAAATATTAACTTGCCGTATATATCAACCCAATAAAGCCTTTGATTTTGGGCATCCCAGTGTGGGCTTTCACCGACGAGACAGGGCTTGTTTTGTGGCAGTGAGCTTATATTTTTTATCATAAAATATTTAAATTAGTATTTAAATTAAAATGCTATTTTAATAATGTAGATGCTTGTTTGTTTTAATTCAACCTAAGAGTATTTTAAGTTTTCTGGTTTACAATAGGGCCCAAATAATTTTTTAAGTTA
This sequence comes from Legionellaceae bacterium, assembly GCA_011087865.1. Lineage (GTDB taxonomy): Bacteria > Pseudomonadota > Gammaproteobacteria > Legionellales > Legionellaceae > JAALKW01. Next base: position 4,546 of record JAALKW010000068.1, on the reverse strand, counting down.
AATTCAATATGGTTATTCGTGTAGCAGATGAAAATTATAATCTAAATACCCTTAAATTTAAAAAAGTAGTGATGGACGCAATCGCTCAGAAAAATACGGCATTATTGCTATCCGTTGAGAAACAGCTTTTTAAAAGCAAGGCAAAAAAAGCAATTGAAATCAAAGAGTTAATCTATGAAGCTCTGGAAGAAGCGGGTGTTGATGAAGATGGTGAGGCAAGTTTCCAATCATTATATGCCTATTTGATTAACGACATGGCTCAGTATGATGGCAATATTGATCACTTAACATGGTACTCTGCGTTAGTGCTCAATATGTTTGTACATGTTGCTACTTTTACCCCTCATGAGGGGCATGGTAAAGTTCAAGCGCGAGAGTTTGCAGGACATAAATCACAACTTCAATATTATCGTTCGCAAGGAAACCACCCCCAAGCCTCATTTTTTAGAATATTAACGAAGCAAGAAAGAGAGGATAAGCAAGGCATTAGAAATTCTCGTTTACCCATGAATGAGGCGTTTCTTAAATTGGTTGAGGTTGAGCAACCTAATATATGTCGTGATCTCAAAGAAATGGATGCTAAAACAGGTTATCCAAAGGATATAAAAAAAGGTTCTAAGAAACTCGGTTATGTGATGACGCAAATTGCACATGCGGGTGCTCGGAAAAATAATATTTTAGCACTGATTCAAGGCATGGAGCAAGCATTAGCGAGTGAGCCAGAACAATCGGCACAACAATTACAGCAAAAATTAACCGGTATTTTAAAACCAACAAAAAGCATTAAAAAACGGAAGCCTGATGATTGTATTAAACGTATTAATGGTTATTTAAAAGCATTCAAAAAAATAAGCTTAGACACTTCAACAGACTCCGCTTTATCCACGCATCTTTTAACTTATCGTACAGAACGAGTTAATTTAATTAAACAAAGAATAAACGATAAAAAATTAAAACACATTGAGGTGGATACTTCGTCAAAACATATGACGAGCCTAATGCTCCGGTTGTATCCTGCGTGCAAAGTAGAGGATGATACTTATAAAGAAGGTGTCACCAATGTGCTTTTAAGTTTTTTTGGCGCACTCTTGAATCATCACGCACAGAAAAGAAAAATGCGACTCCATACGGAGCGACGTCAAAGTTTTGGGTTTTTAAGACCAACCTTAACGGATGCTGGTTGTTTGACTTTACGCTTATCGCTTGGGTTAGAACCAGAGGTGTTCAATGAGGTTATTTTAGAAAGTTTAGATGCGTTTGAGATATTATTAGAAGAATTTAAATTTGATAAAAAAGAAGACCCGTCTGTCTCAAAAGTATTTGAACTCTCAAAAGAAATACCAGAAGTAGAAGAGGGTGAGAATAAGCCACGAACACCTGATGCACATATTAGAAGTGTGACTCGAAAAGATGACAAGATTCTTTTAACTTATCGTCAAGCACAAGCTTATATTAATCAAGCAGCTCTGACACAAGCGCCTGATTATTTAAGTCAAGCGATGAAAAACTATTTGGATGGTTATGTTTATAAGCAAGAAACCCTCACGCTAAAAGCTTCTCCTGCCCTGGTTAATGATCATGTACAAACCATCGCGTCTCCTGTGGTTGATTTATTACGTAATACTTTAAATTATGCACTTCAATGTGTTGAAAAATTAGAGCCTATCAATGCAGATGAGCCACATCCCCACTTTTTGAATACTTACCAACATAGTTTGGGCAAATTGTTTAATAAAGCACAAGCAGCATCTGATTTACTAAAAAAAATAAATCAAATAGATGCCACTGAGTTTTATCAGCAAGCTTTAGCGTTAAGTGAAGATATGTTGGAATATTTAATTTCTTTAAATGGCTTACAATTAATCCGGGCTAAAAGCAAAGGAGAAGGGGTTGCTCCAGATCCGGTGGCAGTGCTACATGAAATGGAGTTAAATTACACAAAGAAAGCATTGGGTATACCTAGCGCACATTTAAACCTATATTTTACAGACAGTGGGCAGCAAGCCATTACAACGAGTTTATTAAGTTTATTAACGATAACTCATGGCCCAACTCCTTATGATGTAAACGCTGATGCCAGTATTTATTTATTTAGAGACAGTTATTATGAAGTCCCTGAGTTTTTAAAAGACTGTAAAAAAGATGGCTTAAACGTTAGAACGAAATCGCTTCAGCAAGCTAGAATTGTTTTTACTGATGTCACTCAGCTTGAGCATTTTGACTGTAAAAAATGTAACAACATGCAAGCTTTGGTTGTGGATATGACGCATCATCCGATGCTATCTAAAGCAGAGATCAAAGCAAAAATTGAAGCCGCTTATGCACAGACAGGGCTTGTATTTTTAGTTGAAAGCACTCTAAAACACGGAGAGCTTGGGCTTGATAAATATCAGGCAGGTAAAATTACAATTTTGTCAGATCCCGCAAAGAAAAAGCTGACGAGAGAGCATTTAGATCCCATTAAAGCCGTATCAGAAGAAGCAATGCATCCCTTAGCTGCTTCTTATTTGTCGATGGTTAATGAAATTTGCCGTGAAAAACTGGCACCGGAACCAAAAAGTAAAAAAGAAAGCGCTGCTCATGCTTTGAAGCAGCACAGTGTCTTTTCAAGTTCGACTCAAACAGCAGCTATAGAGCAAACGGTTGTGGTTTCCCCGTCTTGAAGATAATAGATAATATCAGCGCTATAATATAGGTTATATATAACGCATTATGGTCTTTATTATGTCAGTGGTGGCGCAGGTTGTAAAATCCCTTCAAGTAGCAACGGGTCAAGCTTCTTTTCCCGTGAAATTTTGGGAAAATTATAGCCCCACTGACACGCATACCTTCCAGGACTTTCTAGAACAATATGCTAAATATTATGTAACTTTAAAAGCCGCACAAAAAAAAGCAATGTCTCTTGTTTTTTGGGACTCGGTAATCCCCCCATTTATAACCGCAGTTAAAAGTAGAGGGTTAAGCAGCTAATGCAAGGGGATGACCAACTTGAGAATGATTAGATTTTTAAAGATAATAGATCTTTCTAATGCTTTGTATAAGATGTTTTAATCATGATAGAAAATGCCATTATTCTCGCAACGAGTAATACAGGAAAAATCAAAGAGTTTCGTTCACTGTTGTCATCTAAAACTTGTATTCCACAGGGCGAGTTAGATATTACTGATGCGGATGAGACAGGCAGTACGTTTATTGAGAATGCTTTACTCAAAGCACGTCATGCAAGCCGTATTTTAAATAGACCTGCAATAGCAGATGATTCAGGCTTAGTGATTCCGGTACTAAAAGGCCAGCCTGGCATTTATTCGTCTCGTTTTGCGGGTGAAGATGCTAGTGATCAAGAGAATATAACTCGTGTCTTGAAGTTATTAGAAAATATAGCGCCGCATGAAGCTAACAAACAACCGGATGCTTTTTTTTATTGCGCCATTGTTCTCATAAAACATGCAGATGATCCAACGCCTTTACTGGGAACCGGAATACTAAAAGGAAAAATAGTAACCACACCCAAAGGCACGGATGGCTTTGGATATGACCCTATTTTTTATTTACCAGAATATGAGTGTACGCTAGCAGAACTCTCGAGCACGCAAAAAAATGCTATCAGTCATCGCTCACGTGCATTGCAAGCACTTCTATCAGAGGAAGTCTCTCATGGCGAGTGAAATGATAACGGCTTGCCCTTGTGGTTCTAAACATACCTATTTGCAGTGCTGTGAGCCTTACCTCATCGGAAAGCAATATCCATCAACACCCGAAGCACTGATGCGTTCTCGATACACGGCGTATACCATGGTGAATATTGATTATATCCAGGAGACCATGTTAGGCGCGGCTTTGGTTGGTTTTCAATCAGAGGATGCAGCGCGTTGGGCACGTCATGTGACATGGATGGGCTTGAAGGTGATTCATGCCAGTTTAAAAACGCCGAGTAAAGGCTATGTTGAGTTTAAAGCAAGCTTTATGGAAAAGGGTTTATTAAAATCAATGCATGAGAAAAGTGAATTTATCAAGAAAAAAGGGCGATGGTACTATACAAATGGCACACAATTTTAATCAAGAAAAAAAAGTTATTTTAGAAACCGAACGCTTGATATTACGCACTTGGAATCAGTCGGATATTGAACCGATGGCAGGTATTGATCAAGATGAGAAAGTATGCCGGTTTTTACCCGCTATAGGGACTAAATTAAGCACAAAGGCGCTTATTGAAAGAAATATTCAGCATGATCAAGCCAAAGGTTTTTGTTTGTATGCGGTTGAACTAAAAGCAACAGGCGAGATGATAGGCTTTCTCGGTTTAATCACTCCTTCGTTTGAAGCAGATTTTACACCTGCGGTTGAAATAGGTTGGCGCCTTGCCTCAAAGCATTGGAACAAAGGTTATGCGACTGAAGGTGCTAAGGCTGTACTGAACTTTGCTTTTATGGATTTAAAGCTAGACGAAGTGGTTTCTTTTACTGTATTTAATAATCAAGCTTCCCGACGCGTTTGGGAAGAACTGCTGATAGGACTGAAACAACGAGGGCTCGAATATTCACCGAAA
>JAALKW010000067.1 GCA_011087865.1 Legionellaceae bacterium | reverse complement strand
ATTAACGCTGGTAAGCATTTTACTTTGGTTGAAACTTTAGGGACACGCCCTAGATATTCTGCATCATGTAACCCACTAATTTGAATGCTCGCTTTCATTTGAGCTAATCTGTCGCGAAGCATCTCACGTTGCGCTTCATTGATATCATCAGGATACATCAGGTGCGATTCAAAAAGTTTTTGTTGCGCGGCAATACTTGCTTCATCAGATCTCGAGCATAAGGCAATAATGCTTGCTATAAATGCATCTTTAGATGCAGCTGGCGCTTTACTCAATGCAATACATTGATTGAGCAACTCGTCTGGTGATAAATACTCAGATACTTCAAGCGCGAGTTCAAACGTTAATTTTTCTGTTTGATTTCTCATGTCCAAACCTCCAAATAAAATTACATTAACTTTTGTGTTAAATTATATATCACCTAGATCTAAAGTCAACCCGCTCTGTATTCCTAACTTATAACGAGAAGAAAGGTTTTTACTGGCTTTTCAGGCATTTTTTCCTATACTTATATATGAAACACTGTTTTATATTCACAACCGTTGTACAGAGGTTATTATCATGTCCGAACGCATCCAACAAACCAATGCGCTTCTGCGCAAAAAAATGGCAAACCGATACGGTGATGCCTTTCATCACAAACACAACAAATATCATTTAAAATATCGCCAACATTGGAAGTCACATCCATGTCAAAACATGCATAATCAAGAACACCTTGAGGCAATAAAATCCCCTACGGATTTATTCCGCGCATCCGACGAAAGAAAAATGTGGAAACGGGTAGCGAAGACTTCCTACCACTGATAGAGTATAAGTATCCGGATCAGGTTTGCCACTTCCTGGTTGGGAAAGAGTTCGAAAAGCCTGAGAAACCCTCGGGCTTTTTTTTGTTTTTTATTTGCTTATATTTTATTTATTCTCAATAGGTTACAAATAATTAATGCTGCTTTAGATGATACTCATTAAATAATTTAACCACACGAACAACGCCTTCTGTTTGTCTTGCAATATGAATCACCCGCACCGCTTGCCCAGGCATCATGTCTCCCATCAAATACACAATACCATCAGCCGTGACCACTTTAAATTGACGCGGATTAATTTCAGCATCTCCTAATACCTGACTCCGAATTTTAGCCGTTATCCAGCTGTCTTGTAATGTATGATCTGAAGATGATTTAATTGCAATTTGATTATATTTTTTTCGAAAACCAGGTAAATCTTGAATCCGTGCATTCGCTTCTGCTCTTAGTGCTTGATTTGGTACATGCCCTGTCAACAACATATCACGATGGAATACCGCCAAATCAACAGCACATCCTTCACATCGTAGTTGCTCATCAGCAAATAAAAGACGATTTGCACGCGCCCCTAAGCGATAATCATCAATTTTCTTATAAACACTGTGGCGATCATAGACCAGCATCGCCCCACTCCAAACACCACTCACCTCTGCACAGCCAGATAGCATCAAAAAGACACCATAGCTTAAAAGCTGTCTAGCGAACATACTGGAATACTTTCACCACTTTACGAACCCCTTTGACTTGCCGCGCAACCTCAACTGCAAGAGATGCTTGATCAGGCGTTGCTATGCCCATGATATACACCACTGCGTTTTCTGTTACCACGCGAATAGAGCCCGACTCCAAATCTTTTTTACGCAGCAGTTTTGCACGCACCTCACCTGTGATCCATGTATCTTTGCTCCTATCAGCAAATGAAATTGGTGCATCAATGCTTATTTCGTTATAAACACGACGTACTTTCGGTGTTTGTTTTGCAACTTTTTCAGCCAGAACACGCAAAGAGGCTTGTGGTGTTTGCCCCACAAGTAAAACGACTTGGTTAAAGCTTGTCACGCCAATATGAGACTCATCAAACTTAGGATCTCTAACAATTTCTGTATGCACCAAATGAAAAATGCGTGCATCTCGCTCAATCATCACCATGCTTCGCCTGTCATAAACCACAAGCCCTGTTGCTGCAGCAACCACCCCAAGCATGCATCCACTTAATAACCCAAACAATAAAACCAATATCCCTATTTTTAGCTTCATTAATTTTTTACCCCATCATTTGTCCAAATAATGCTTGATCGATTAGATCACAAAAACAATGTAACACAAATAAATGAATTTCCCGAGTCCGTGCAGCACTTGTACTCGGTGTAACCAACTCAATATCATTAGGTCCTAAATGATTCGCAAGCATGCCACCCGCAGCACCACCTAATACAACCACATCCATACCTCGTTCATGTGCTGCATCAACAGCCTGTACCAAATTCATGGTCTGATTCGAGGTGCTTAATAAAAGCAGTACATCACCATCATTGCCTAAAGCTTGTAACTTACGCGAGAAAACATGATCTGCATGTCCCTCTTGTAATAAAGCTGTCGTTAAAGCCATATCCGTATTTAAAGCAATCACCGGTAGAGCCGGTCGCTCCGCCTCAAAGTGATTCAGCATAGCGGTTGAAAAATGAAGTGCATTTGCAGCCGAACCACCATTACCACATACAAATAATTTACCGTTGTTTAATAAACAATCAACCAATCGCGTCCCTGCTTGAATAATAGATTCAGGCAAAGTATCTGCTGCTGCAATTTTTGCTTCAATACTGGCTGTAAACAATTGCTGAATACGTTCTGCCATCTGACTCATACTTTATTCCTCAAAAGCTTGTTTTATCCAAGTCACACGCGGCGGGTTGCCGTCAAGCGCCAGCACATCAAAACGAATACCTTGGTTGCCTTGATTGACATGCGTCATTAAATAATACGATGCCGTTTTTATTAGTTTTTCCTGCTTACACCGTGTCACACTCGCAGCAGCACCACCAAAAGCACTTGAAACACGCTGCCGAACTTCCACAAAAATAAGCGTGCCACAAGTATCTTTCATTACCAAATCTATTTCACCTGCTCGGCTACGATAATTAGCCGTCAGAAAAATTAAGCCTTCTGCTATTAAATATTTTCTTGCGTACACTTCGGCTTGATAGCCTTTTTCTATCATTGTTTTTTGGTCAGTCAAATCATTTCTTCTATCACGTGATTCGCATGATTACTTAAGCGATGTAATAATTGTTTCAATTGTTTCGCATCTTTAAAATCAATCAATAATCGTCCTTGACCTGTATCAGCTGATTTTAAACGAATATTTGCCCCAAGATAAACTGCAATTTGTTTTAGTTCATGATCAAATGCATTAGGCGCTATTTTTTGAGACATGCCTTGCTCTGGCAATGCTTTTGCTTTAAGACGCATCACCCATGCTTCAGCTTCGCGAACAGATAGTCCTCGACGCACAATCATATCAGCCACCTCGGCCTGCTCATCAGCAGCTAACCCCAATAAACAACGCGCATGTCCCATATCAAGCGCGCCTTGCTCAAGTAACAATGCAACACTAGGTGCCAACTGCAATAAACGCAAGCTATTGCTAACCGCTGCACGTGATTTTGATAACAAATGAGCAATAGCTTGATGCGTTAAGCCAAACTCATCTCGCAGGCGATGCATTGCGCGCGCTTCATCCATGGCATTCAGTGTCTCGCGCTGCAAGTTTTCAATCAATGCCAACGCCATCGCTGTTTCATTATTTACATCACGAACAATCACAGGCACTTCGGTTAATTTTGCAATCTTTGAAGCACGCCAGCGTCGCTCTCCTGCAATAATTTCGTATTGCTCTGATTGGTCTGATTTTTTTAATGACTTTAATTGACGCACAACAATGGGCTGCAAAATGCCCTGCTGTTTAATTGATTTTGCAAGGGCTTCTAAGGCCGTTTCATCCATCACGCCACGAGGCTGATACACCCCCGGCTGCAAAACCGTTATAGGTAACATCCGTAATACCTGCGCATTGTCTTCGTGTTGATGTCCTTCATCCGCCTGCTGCAATAAAGCCGAGAGATTACGCCCAAGTCCCGCACGCTTCGTACTCATGACACCTTCTCCTTATCTGCTGCATTTTCTAAACGACACATCAGTTCTGACGCCAGTGCTTGATAAGCTGCGGCCCCTGCGGAAGATTTATCATATTGTAGTGCTGGCATACCATGGCTCGGCGCTTCAGCCAGTCGAACATTACGAGGAATAGCCGTTTCATATGCCTTGTCCCCAAAATGCTCGGTTATTTCATCAGAGACATCTTGCGATAAACGATTTCGACCATCATAAAGTGTACGTATAACGCCTTCTATCACCAAATTCGGGTTCACTGACGCCTTGACCTGATCAATGGTGGACAGTAAATCAGCCAAACCTTCTAGTGCATAATATTCACATTGCATCGGAATCAACACAGATTCTGCCGCAACCAACGCATTTAACGTCAGTGTATTCAAAGCAGGTGGACAATCCATTAAAATATAATCATACGTTGCAAGCACCGGTTTTAATGCTTGACGTAAAATCGTTTCCCGTCCAATTTTTGTCATCAAGGTGACTTCCGCAACCGTTAAATCACTATTCCCGGGCAACACATCAAAGCCTGCCGGCACACGAACTGCCGCCGCTTCAACCGAACAATCACCCAGCAGTACATCGTTTCCGGAGTGCACCACATCGTGCTTATTAACACCCGCCCCCATCGTTGCGTTGCCTTGCGGGTCTAAATCAATTAATAAAACCGTTTGTTTTAAGAGCGCAAGTGATGCAGCCAAGTTCACTGCTGTTGTGGTTTTACCCACGCCTCCTTTCTGATTGGCAATCGCAATGACTTTGCTCATGCATGCTCCTCAAGATAATCTTTGAATCAAGCTTCAATCAAAATACAACAACGAGCCCCATCGATACTAGGCACTGTATATGTTTTTGTCTGATAAGATTGATTCAGTGTGTTTAACTCATTGTTTGGTATCTGGCCTTTCATAGCCAGCCATAACCCTTGTGTATTCATTAGATGACGAGTATTTTCAACCATTGGTTCTATTGCACTAAATGCTCGACTTACTACTGTATCAAAACGTTGGCTTGGGTGATAGGCTTCAACACGTGATTCAATCACACTCACATGCGCTAATGCCAAGGTACGTACAACTTCTCGTAAAAAACGTGTCTTTTTTCCATTGCTATCCAGCAAAGTAATGGTTGCATCAGGACACGCAAGGGCGAGCGGTATGCCAGGCAAGCCCGGCCCTGTCCCAACATCTAACCAATTTTGCCCTCGCATCCACGGTAAAATAGCAAGGCTGTCTAGAATATGTCGCGACACCATTGATTCCATATCGCGTACAGCTGTTAAATTATAGGCGCGATTCCATTGCTTCAAAAGCTTCAAATAATTTAAAAAAGGCGCTGTATCCAATTGGAGGCCCAGTGCTAGAAATCCCGCTTCTAGTTTTTTTTCAATCAAACAAAAATCACTCATGCGAGCATGCGCTGTTTTTTAAGGTGCACCAGTAAAAGCGATAAAGCAGCTGGCGTTACGCCTGAGATACGACCTGCTTGCGCAATAGAAATGGGTCTCACTTGATTTAATTTTTGAACCACCTCAGCCGATAAACCAGAAATACTCTCATAAGAAAAATTTTCAGGTAAGCGAGTGGATTCATGCTTTTTAAGCCGTGCAATATCAGCCGATTGTCGCTCAATATACCCTGCATATTTACTTTGTATTTCAAGTTGCTCTGCAACAGCAGGAGTCACAGCTGGCATGTTTAGGTCTTCAACCGCTTCAAGCTGTGCATAACGCACTTCAGGACGCTTTAAAAAATCAGAAGCTCTACAATCTTGTAATAACGGCCCTTTTAACTGATCAGCAAACACAAGCTGATGATTTTTTGCGCGAATCCATGTTTGATGCAAATGCGTTTGTACAGCTTCAATTGAATCTCGCTTCAAAGCAAATGCTTCCCATCGTTTATCATCCACCAAACCGAGTTCACGACCGACTTCTGTCAGTCTTAAATCGGCATTATCTTCTCGTAAAAGCAATCGATATTCTGCGCGTGACGTAAACATCCGATAAGGCTCTTGCGTACCTAAAGTAATTAAATCATCTACTAAAACACCGATATAAGCTTCGTCTCGTCTAGGTGACCATAGCGGCTTGTCTTGAATCAAACGCGCTGCATTTAAACCCGCCAACAAGCCTTGTGCTGCTGCTTCTTCATACCCGGTTGTCCCATTAATTTGTCCTGCAAAAAATAAATTACTCAGTCCTTTGGTTTGTAAATAAGATGTCAGCCCTCTTGGATCAAAATAATCATACTCAATCGCATAACCTGGACGTGTAATACGTGCCGCTTCAAATCCTGTAATCGTTCGAATAAAAGCCAACTGCGCCTCAAACGATAAACTGGTTGAGATGCCATTCGGATAAATTTCAAGCGTATTGAGCCCTTCAGGCTCCACAAAAATTTGATGGGATGACTTATCTGAAAATCGCACCACTTTGTCTTCAATCGATGGACAATATCGAGGCCCGGCACCTTCAATAACCCCGGCATACATCGCTGACTGAGAGAGATTCTCTCGAATAATATCATGCGTCTTTTCTGTGGTATGTGTAATATGGCACAATCGTTGCTCAGGGTGATTTGCATCGCTCCCCATATATGAAAAGACGGGTCGTGGTGTGTCCCCCGGCTGAGGCGTCATTTTTGCATAATCTAAAGTCCGCCCATCAAGCCTTGGCGGTGTGCCGGTTTTAAGGCGACCCACTGGAAAATTCAACTCCCGAAGCCTTTGTGCGAGTGCGAGCGCTGGCGGATCACCAGCACGCCCCCCTGATGATTGCTTCATGCCGACATGAATTTTGCCACCTAAAAACGTACCAACCGTCAACACAACCGCATCCGCTGAAAAGCGAAAACCCATTTGCGTCACAACACCTGTCACACGTTGGCCTTCAACCAAGACATCATCAACGGCTTGTTGAAACAACGTTAAATGCTCTTGTGACTCGAGCCGCTTACGAATAGCATCGCGGTATAACACCCTATCAATTTGTGCTCGCGTTGCGCGAACAGCAGGGCCTTTAGATGCATTCAATGTTCTCAGTTGAATCGCCGCCTCATCAGCAGCACTCG
>JAALKW010000066.1:4037-7069 GCA_011087865.1 Legionellaceae bacterium | reverse complement strand
CCGCTGTCTCGTCCATGCCTTGTAAGATACCACGACGACGACTAACATCGCCCATCACATCCCCCATGTACCCTTCAGGGGTAACCACTTCAACTTTCATAACCGGCTCAAGCAAGACAGGATTCGCTTTGATTGCACCTTGTTTAAAGCACATTGATCCCGCAATTTTAAATGCCATTTCACTCGAGTCAACATCATGATAAGACCCATCAAACAAAGTTACTTTGACGTCAACGACAGGATAACCTGCAATCACGCCATTTTGCATTTGCTCTTGAATCCCTTTATCAACAGCAGGAATATATTCTCTTGGAACAACCCCACCGACTATTTCATTGACAAACTCATAGCCCGTACCCGGCGCTTGTGGCTCGATACGAAGCCAGACGTGTCCATACTGACCACGACCACCTGACTGACGAACAAATTTACCTTCATGTTCAAGCGATGTTTTAAGGGTTTCTCGGTATGCCACTTGAGGTTTACCTACATTGGCCTCAACCAAGAATTCACGCTTCATTCGGTCAACAATAATTTCCAAATGCAGATCACCCATGCCTTCATTAATTGTTTGCTCTGACTCTTCATCAGTATGCACACGAAAAGAAGGATCTTCCTGCGCCAGTTTACCTAAAGCAATCGACATTTTTTCTTGGTCAGCTTTTGTTTTAGGCTCAACAGCAACGGCAATAACAGGATCTGGAAAATCCATTCGCTCCAATGTAATCACATGATTAAGATCACATAAAGTATCACCTGTTGTTACTGTTTTAAGACCAACAGCTGCCGCAATATCCCCTGCACGCACTTCTTTGATTTCTTCTCTTGAATTTGCATGCATTTGAAGCAAACGACCCACGCGCTCTTTCTTGCCTTTCACAGGGTTGTAAATAGTATCCCCTGTTTTAACTACGCCAGAGTAGGCGCGAAAATAAGTTAAAGCACCAACAAAAGGGTCTGTCGCAATTTTAAAAGCAAGTGCTGAGAAAGGTGCATCAACGGCTGTTTTTCGTGTGTCTTCCTCATCATATTCATCCACCCCTTTTACATCAGGCACATCTAAAGGTGAAGGCAAATAATCAATCACAGCATCTAATACTGCTTGTACGCCTTTATTTTTAAAGGCAGAACCACAAAAGACAGGAACAATTTCATTTTGAATCGTACGCTCACGAATCGCAGCTTTAATTTCCTCTTCACTTAAGGTTTCACCCTCAAGATATTTTTCCATTAAATCTTCAGATGATTCAGCAACGGCTTCAAGAATTTCCGCACGCAAAGCTTCGCATTGAGCCAGCATGTCAGGCGCAATATCTTCATACTTAAAGGTCACACCACGATTTTCCTCATCCCACAAAATAGCTTTCATTTTGATGAGGTCAATCACACCTTTGAAATCTTCTTCAGCACCAATATTTAGCTGAAGCACCAAAGGCGTTGAACCGAGTCGTTTCTTAATCTGCTCAACAACACGCAAAAAATTAGCGCCCATACGGTCCATTTTATTGACAAAAACAATACGTGGCACGCCATATCTATCGGCTTGACGCCAAACAGTTTCAGACTGAGGCTCAACACCAGACACAGAATCAAAAACAACCACCGCACCGTCTAAAACACGCAAAGAACGCTCAACTTCAATCATGAAGTCAACGTGTCCTGGCGTATCAATAATATTGACACGATGCTTTTTATACTGCTGGTCCATACCAGACCAATAGCACGTGGTAGCAGCAGAAGTAATGGTAATACCACGCTCTTGCTCCTGCTCCATCCAGTCCATGGTCGCTGCTCCATCATGAACCTCTCCAATTTTATGAGAAGTTCCTGTATAGAACAACACACGCTCTGTTGTCGTGGTTTTCCCGGCATCAACGTGTGCTGCGATACCAATGTTCCGATATAGTTCTAATGGCGTTACTGACACTGCATTATCCTCTTGATCAATTCCATCTAAAATGAGCGAAAGCTTGGTTAGCCTTAGCCATTCGATGTGCTTCTTCACGTTTCTTAACAGCTGCGCCTTTATTGTCATACGCATCCGCTAGCTCACCGGCCAAACGCAACATCATGCCTTTCTCACCTCGAGCACGCGCCGCTTGAACCAACCACCGCATACCGAGTGCAACACTACGTTCTGAGCGCACTTCAACAGGCACCTGATAAGTCGCACCACCTACACGGCGTGAACGCACCTCAACACTAGGCCTAATATTGCCTAACGCATCTTCGAAATAACGTAAAACAGCAGAAGAACCTGCAGCGCCTGCTCGGGCACTGTCGTCTTCATCTGTTTTTTTTGCGCGTTGAAGACGCTCTTCCAACAAATCTAATGCGCCGTAAATTACTTTTTCGGCAATCGATTTTTTTCCGCTAATCATCAATACATTAATAAATTTTGCTAACAGCTCACTATGATGCTTTGGATCTGGCAAAATCTCACGCTTAGGGACTTCTCTTCTTCTTGGCATATCTCGTTCCTACACTAGAATCAATTACTTTTTGTCCTTCGGTTTTTTGGTACCGTACTTCGAACGCCCTTGTTTACGATCATTTACGCCCGATGTATCCAGGCTGCCACGAACCACGTGATAGCGTACACCCGGTAAATCTTTTACTCGACCTCCGCGAACCAATACTACGGAGTGCTCTTGTAAATTATGTCCTTCCCCTCCGATATAAGAGGATACTTCAAACCCACTGGTCAACCGAACACGAGCAACTTTACGCATTGCTGAATTTGGCTTTTTTGGTGTTGTTGTATAAACACGCGTACAAACACCTCGACGCTGAGGACAGGCCTTTAATGCAGGAACTTTACTTTTGTTCTTAGCATTTTTTCGAGGCTTTCTCACTAACTGGTTAATCGTCGCCATTAATCATTTACTCCGAACCGTCTCTTTTTCAATTTTTTTCAGCTGCATAAGGAGGCCGGATTTTATGCTAGGTCTTACCCTAATGTCAAGTCCAACATAAATTCCAACCAGCAGCACCTTAATTTTGCTTTCTTTCCTCTGCATTCAGCGCTTCAC
>JAALKW010000066.1:0-4027 GCA_011087865.1 Legionellaceae bacterium | reverse complement strand
CTCAATGCATCTTCTGCTTCACTCGCTGTCATCGGTTGCGACTCTTGTTCTTCCTGTCGCGCGCGCTTTGCTTTCCGTGTTTGATGGTACGTATAACCCGTTCCAGCCGGAATTAGACGTCCAACCATCACATTCTCTTTAAGTCCTCGTAATTCGTCTGCCTTGCCGCTGACAGCCGCTTCTGTGAGTACGCGTGTGGTCTCTTGGAACGATGCTGCCGAAATAAACGACTCTGTTGCCAAAGATGCCTTTGTGATACCCAATAAAATCGGAGTGCCTCTTGCTGGCTCTTTGCCATCAGCAAGCAATCGATCATTTTCTTCTAACAAAGAAGTATCTTCAACTTGCTCACCCACCAAGAACTTAGAATCACCTGAAAATGTAATCGTTCGTTTGCGTAACATTTGTCGAACAATGGTTTCAATATGCTTGTCATTGATTTTCACCCCTTGTAGGCGGTATACATCTTGGACTTCATTGACAATATAATTCGACAACGCACCAATCCCAAGAAGACGCAAAATATCATGTGGATTTGGTGGCCCATCAGCAACAACCTCTCCACGCGCTACATTCTCTCCTTCGAACACAGAAATATGTCGCCACTTCGGAATTAACTCTTCATGGCCTTTACCTTCTGATTCAGAAATAATTAAGCGTCGCTTCCCTTTTGTTTCTTTACCAAAGCTCACAACACCCGTAACTTCTGCCATAACAGCCGAATCTTTTGGTTTTCGCGCTTCAAAAAGATCCGCTACCCGAGGAAGTCCCCCTGTAATATCACGTGTTTTTGAACGCTCTTGCGGAATCCTTGCGATAACATCACCAATACCAACAGCCGCACTATCCTCAAAATTAATAATCGCATCTACTGGCAAATAATACTGCGCTGGCACATTGGTTCCTGCTAAGAAAATTTCTTTGCCTTCTTCTGAAATCAACTTCACCATTGGCCGCAAATCACGCCCTGTTGTCGTACTGCGTTGCTTACCATCAATCACAACCAAGCTACTTAAACCTGTCAGCTCATCTGTTTTACGATTCATCGTAATGCCTTCGACTAAATCGACAAATTTAAGTCGTCCACTTACCTCTGAAATCACAGGGTGTGTATGAGGATCCCAGGTCGCAATCACTTCACCAGCCTCAACAGCTGATTGGTCACGTACAGATAAAACAGCACCATATGGTAACTTATAACGCTCTCTTTCTCGTCCGAATTCATCGGCAATTGTTACTTCACCTGAACGAGAAACAGCCACCAAATTACCATTTTCGTGTGTCACTGTTTTAATATTATGAAGCCTTGCACTTCCTTTGTTTTTAATTTGAATATTATTTTCAGCTGTTGCACGTGATGCCGCACCACCAATATGGAACGTTCTCATCGTTAGCTGTGTACCAGGCTCTCCAATCGACTGTGCTGCAATAATCCCAACAGCCTCACCTTTGTTGACCAAATGTCCTCGCGCTAAATCACGTCCATAACAGTTGGCACACAAGCCAAATCGCGTTTCACAAGTAATCGGTGAACGTACAAACACCTGGTCTATACCCAGTTGCTCTAAATGCTCAACCCATTTTTCATCTAACAATGTCCCTGCTTTCGCAACAGGCTCATCTTGATTAGGCAAGCAAACATCCAGTGCAACCACACGCCCAAGTACCCGTTCGTGCAATGGCTCTACAATATCACCACCTTCAATCAATGGCTGCATCAAGACACCATTTTCAGTGCCACAATCCACTTCCGTAATCACAACATCTTGTGCCACATCGACGAGACGTCGTGTTAAATAGCCTGAGTTTGCTGTTTTAAGCGCGGTATCAGCAAGCCCTTTTCGCGCACCGTGAGTCGAGATAAAGTACTGAATTACATTCAGACCTTCTCTAAAGTTCACTGTAATTGGCGTCTCAATAATCGAGCCATCTGGCGCTGACATTAACCCCCGCATCCCAGCTAACTGTCGAATCTGAGCTGCAGACCCCCGTGCACCAGAATCAGCCATCATGAAAATAGGATTAAACGATGGTTGTCTAATTTTTTGTTTTTTACGATCGACAACTTCTTCTGTTGCAATCGTTGTCATCATCGATTTTGCAACCAGCTCACTGGTTCTTGACCAAATATCAATAACTTTGTTATATCGCTCACCATTTGTAACCAACCCAGAACGAAATTGCGCTTCAATTTCACGCACTTCATTATCAGCCTTTTCAATAATAGCGGGCTTATCAGCTGGAATCTCCATATCTTCAATTCCAATCGATGCACCACCGCGTGTTGCATAGCGAAAACCGGTATACATCAACTGATCCGCAAAAATAACCGCTGCTTTTAATCCCAAGACGCGATAACAATGATCTAATACTTTAGAAATATTTTTCTTCGTCATGGTTTTATTAATTGTTTCAAACGCAATGCCTTCTGGTAAAATCTCAGAAAGAATGGCACGACCTACCGTTGTTTCAACAATAGTCTGAGTCTCGGGCGACTCATCTGTTACTAAACACTTCATGCGGACTTTAACTTTTGCGTGTATCGCAACATGCCCTTCTTCATAAAAAGTTTTTACTTCTTGAGGACTTGAAAAAATACGCCCTTCACCTTCAGCATTGACTTGTTCACGCGTCAAATAATACAACCCTAATACGACATCTTGACTCGGTACAATAATCGGCTCACCACTCGCAGGGGAAAGAATATTATTCGTCGACATCATTAACGAACGCGCTTCAAGCTGAGACTCAAGCGTTAAAGGCACGTGAACCGCCATTTGGTCACCATCAAAATCCGCATTATATGCAGTACAAACCAATGGATGTAATTGAATGGCTTTCCCTTCAATTAAAACAGGCTCAAAGGCTTGAATACCTAATCGATGTAAGGTCGGTGCGCGATTTAATAAAACCGGATGTTCACGAATAACATCTTCGAGAATATCCCAAACCACAGGCTCTTCACGCTCCACCATTTTTTTAGCAGCTTTAATCGTCGTTGCAAGCCCACGAAACTCGAGCTTACTAAAAATAAATGGCTTAAAGAGCTCTAGTGCCATTTTTTTAGGTAAACCACACTGATGTAGCATCAAGGTTGGGCCAACCACAATCACCGAGCGCCCTGAATAATCAACGCGCTTTCCAAGTAAGTTTTGACGAAAACGACCCTGCTTTCCTTTGATCATATCAGCCAATGACTTCAGTGGTCGTTTGTTGCTTCCAGTAATCGCTCGTCCACGCCGGCCATTATCTAATAAAGCATCAACGGCTTCTTGGAGCATACGCTTTTCATTGCGTACAATAATATCTGGTGCATTCAAATCTAGCAGTCGTTTTAAACGATTATTTCGATTAATCACACGACGATATAAATCATTAAGATCTGAAGTTGCAAATCGCCCGCCATCCAGAGGCACTAAAGGACGTAAATCAGGCGGTAAAACCGGTAAAACTTCTAACACCATCCACTCTGGTTTATTTTTTGATGCTTGGAAGGCCTCAAGTAATTTTAATCGCTTCGTGATTTTTTTAGATTTGGTTTCTGAATTAACCCCAGGCAACTCTTCTCGAAGGGTTTTGATTTCTTCATCGATATCAATTTGACGCAATAAATCACGAATAGCTTCAGCACCCATCCGCGCATCAAATTCATCACCGTACTGCTCCATTGCTTCTAAATACGCTTCATCATTCAATAACTGACCGCGCTCTAATTCTGTCATTCCTGGCTCAACCACCACAAATGCTTCGAAATATAAAACACGCTCAATATCTCTTAATGTCATATCAAGCAATAAACCAATCCGAGAAGGCAATGATTTTAAAAACCAAATATGTGCAACAGGACTTGCCAGCTCAATATGTGCCATTCTATCTCGACGCACTTTCGCTAACGCAAGCTCTACTCCGCATTTTTCACAGATCACACCGCGGTGTTTTAATCGCTTATATTTACCACATAAGCATTCATAATCTTTAATGGGGCCGAAAACTTTTGCACAAAATAAACCATCTCGCTCAGGTTTAA
>JAALKW010000065.1 GCA_011087865.1 Legionellaceae bacterium | reverse complement strand
TCTATTTTTTCAACAGCCCGCACCACAACCGACTGCATGGCTTCAGGGCCACCTTCTGCTGCAGTTTGCTCTGAAATAGCAAATACCTTGGTTTCTGCAAAATCGAGTATATCTGAGACTTCTCGCTCACCCGGCTGATACGCTGCATCTGCAATTTCACCAGCCACACCAATCAGCTGTCGCTGAACCGATTTTGAACGGACGATATCAGCATATGCGGCGACATTGGCAACACTTGGGGTATTATTCGCAAGTTCAAATAAATAAGCCTCCCCACCTGCTTCATCGGCTTGATGATTTGATTTTAAGCCATCTAATACCGTCACCACATCAAAAGGCTGGTTTTTAGCCACCAAATTTGTAATACATTGAAATAATAATCGATGCTCGGTGCGATAAAAATCAGCCTCACAGAGTTTATGCCCAACTTTATCCCAGACCTGATTATCGAGCATTAAGCCACCTAAAATCGCTTGCTCAGCTTCAGCTGAGTGCGGTGGGCGCTTGATTAAATCAGCATCTTGTTGTCGTACTTTTGTTTCTGCCATAATTTTTATGTTTATCAGTATGTGTTAAAAATGCTAGTGTAACCTGTTTTTAACTATTTTATCATCATAATCAAACATGAAACCACTCACACGATTTAAATTCATGCTTTGGTCTTTTGGAAAAACCAAAGTCCCTCTCATCGGATATGTGAAGCCAAAGCTCATACAAATTAACCATCAAAAAATTATGATTAAATTATCCTGCTCTAGGCGCAATAAAAATCATTTAAACTCAATGTATTTTGGTGCCTTATGCATTGGCGCTGATTTGGCTGGCGGCTTTCATGGTTTATATCATGCCAAACAAAGCGGATTAGATGTTTCTCTTGCTTTCAAATCATTTGAGGCAAATTTTATTTGCCGCCCTGAATCTGATGTCTATTTTGTGAGTGAAATGGGGTATGTGGTACAAAACATGCTCGCTGAGTCAGAAAAAACCGGCGAGCGCGTCAATCACATCATTGATGTCAACGCTTATGTTAATTATTTTAGTTCACCCGAAACAGTCGCTACGTTTAAATTAGAGTTATCACTCAAAATAAAGTAATCTACTTAAAGCTTTTTTATTTACCCTAAAAAAACAGGAGTGATTTGAAATGAAACGGAGTTTAAAACTAGGCATGGTACTACCGTGTCTTTTGCTGAGTTCCCCACACAGTTTTTCAACCCCACCTGAAAAACAATTTCTGAAAGGCGAGGCGATTGCTGTCACAGACATCGCAAGCCCATTAACCCTTGGAGAGCGTTGGGGCAAAAAATCTCTAAAACTTCCAAAAACACAGAATTTTACTAAAAATGATCCAGGGGGGGATGCGAATAACATTGGTCGAATCAGCCTGCGTTATTTTACAAGTGCAGATTGTACCGGTTCCTCCGTATACGATTTTTCCACAGCAACCGGTAGCATTAGTACAAGTCAACCTTTTGGTTTGGTTAGCACAGCTTTATTTAAAGTAGGAAATCAGCAGCTCCAGATGAACACCATCAACTCCATCGCTGTTATTCTGAAAGCTACAAACAGTAATGTCCCGCAAGCAGCATTTAGTGCTATATCGAGCACTCTCTGCATAAATAATATAGATTGTAGTACGGGCTCCACCTGTACGGTAACAGGCGATCCAGTAACAATTGGATATGACTTAAATGACAATGCTGCTGTAGGAGACCCCGCTGACGGTGGTCTTATTGGATCACTTGTCGATGGCGCTGAATTTGTTATTCAAGTAACCGATAATTCATCCTTCACAACCTGGGAAAACCCTGCAAATAATATTGATATCACGAATGCTAGCAGCCCTACTGATGGCGCGAGTAACTCAGCCATCATTATTGACTGTTTAACAAACAATACAGGGGTTACTGGATGTTCGACGGCTGGAAGTATTCCCGTTGCGAACTATGCCGCAGGTATTTGTAGCACGCACACCGAAGCAGGTGGTTATGATAGCGGCTGGTACTTACCTGCTATAGAGCAACTTGAGGTAATGTTTGACTTCAAATCATCGCTTAATGGGCTTTCTGGTATCATTGCCAGTTCAAATAATCTAAATGCGACCCAAATAACCGCAGGCAATTATACTGGGGGGTCATGGGCTACATTCACTGCTGGAAAAACACAACTAGGTGGTGGCATGCGGTGTGCAAAAGCACTGGTCGTGAATTAAAAAACGATTTTAAAAACTTATGCTGTAAGGCTATTTTCTTTTTCAATCCTGGGGCATGATGCCCCAGGGTTTTTCAAAATCACATACTGTATGCACTTTTATGCGCGCTTCCAAATTTGTGTACGTCCTAAAAGAGGTAAGCCAACATAGCCTCTCACATACAACTTATCCCCTTTTTGCGTCATTCTTGCGTGATAAATTTTCCCGCTTTTCGGATCAAGAATTTCACCGCCTCCCCAGCTACCATCTTTTTGTGCTGTTAGCCCCCAAATAAACACTAAATTTCTAATTGGCTTATTTTTAAATTCACCCGGGCATAACTTACAAATGCCTGTATCGCCTGGCTCGGCATATACACGGATGATTTTTCCTGAAAGCGTATTGTTCTCATCTAAACTCAGATGCACTTCTGAGCGTTTTTTGCCTGTTTTATCATCGATTGTAATCCAATCACCGGTTGGTGCTTTTGCCATCACGGATGAAACATAAAATATAACTAATATTGGCCATAAAAAAGTCTGCTTTTTCTTCATATCACACGCCTTATTTTAAAATGCATTTAAATTCACTCAAATTCAGTAAGAGCATAAGCGATGCCTTAAATGCTGTCGAGCTTTTTAATAGCAGCAGATGATTTTATAAATCAAGTATGTTAGGGTTGAAGCAGGGCACGGGACGGCGTCTATCTTAATGGCTAGTGATACCATTACTTTTCAGTTAGGGACTCATTATTTATCGCGCGTTGCATTACGTGTTGAGCGTCTGTTGCTCACCATTCGGGCAGCAAGCACCGAACAGCATCCTGTGATTCACCATGCAGCACTGCATGACCTGTTTGAACTCATTAAATTAACCGAAAAACCCGAACTCAAAAGCCGTTTTTTACAAGAATTTATGCGCCTTGAACACCTTCAAAAAACCAAGCATGCGGCACTCTCGAGTCAAATACAATTATTAAGCCAACTCGCCGGACAATTTGGCGGAGATATTTATCAAGATCCATTTTTGTATGCCACAGGCTTAAGCCTCGCTGCACATAATACAGAAGGCGAATTGTATGTCCCGCAATTATTATTTTGGCTTGAATCCGATCCAGATACACGACAAACAGACTTAATTGGCTGGCTCAAACAGTTTGAGCCACTACATCAAACCATTGACACTTATTTATCTTTACTGCGAGATGCAGCTATATTTGAAGAAATTACCCCTCAAAATGGCTTTTATCAACGGCCGCTACCGCATAATAATAAAACGTCATGCCATTTGATTTTGGTGCGAATTAAAAAGCAAACCGGCCAAATTCCAAAACTACAAATGGGGCATCATGGCTTAAGTTTAAGGCTGTGTGAAGCCAAAACCATGCAGGAAATCCACGAACAAAGTAGCGCCCTTGAATTATCTATTTGTGAGCTTTAAAAAACACACCATACAGCATTTCTCAGCGTACAATCATATCAGGGCGCATCTGTTAATTTGTTTTCTGTAGGCAAAAAATCTTTTCTATTTAAGCCCATCACAACGGCCAAAGCACCGGCCACATAAATAGACGAATAGGTCCCGACAATAATCCCTATCATGAGTGCTAACGAAAAGGCATGTATGGCTTCACCACCATAGACAAATAATGCGACCACAACAAATAAAGTTAAAACAGAGGTCATAATTGTACGTGAAAGCGTTTGGTTAATAGAGGTGTTCATGATGTCAATTGGCGTGCCACGTCGTAATTTTACAAAATTTTCACGGACTCTATCAAACACAACAATGGTGTCATTGAGTGAATAACCAATCACAGCTAATAATCCTGCCAGTGCTTTTAAATCAAAATCAATTTTGAAAAATGCAAACACACCTAAAATTAGAACGGGATCGTGTATTAAAGCCACTGCTGAGCTAAATGCCAATCGGTATTCAAATCGCAAAGCGATATAAATCATGGTCGCCAAAAGCGAGACAAATATGGCCAAAGCACCTTTGGTGGCCAGTTCTTGACCTACCTGTGGCCCAACAAATTCAACGCGTTTTTTTTCAGCGCCAGGCAAGACATGCATGACTTTATCGACTAAATGCGTTGCATCTTCATTGGCTTTAGGTGCAATGCTAATCAACACATCTTTTGAAGTGCCATAACGCACAACCTGCGCTTCTTTAAATCCAACGTTTGATAAGGCATCACGAATAGCCGGTAAGTCAGCCGTATTTTGATAACTCACTTCAATCTGAGTCCCGCCT
Organism: Legionellaceae bacterium; assembly: GCA_011087865.1. Lineage (GTDB taxonomy): Bacteria > Pseudomonadota > Gammaproteobacteria > Legionellales > Legionellaceae > JAALKW01. The sequence continues at coordinate 2,677 of JAALKW010000065.1, read as the reverse complement.
GTAAAATCAAGCCCCCAAGTTAATCCATTGATCAGCAAAGCACCTATAGATAATAAAAAAATCAACCCGGACAACAGTGCCGTAAAACGACGGGCACCCATGAAATCAACGTTTGAATTTGGATTAAAAAACTCCACAAAAATCCCCTTTTAAATATTTAATCTATTTAATCTAAATGCCTATTGATAATTTTTTGACTTGTCGACGACCATAAATCGCATTGACCATGGCACGCGTATAGGTCACTCCTGTGAGCATTGAGGTCAGTAAGCCCAATGAAAGTGTAACCGCAAAGCCACGAACAGGCCCTGTTCCTATCGAGAATAAAACAATCGCAACAATCATGGTTGTGATGTTTGCATCTAAAATGGTTGAAAAAGCGCGATCGTACCCAGCATGAATAGCCGCCTGTGTAGATAGCCCTGCCCGCAGTTCCTCACGTATCCGTTCATAAATTAATACATTCGCATCCACCGCCATACCTACGGTTAAAACAATACCGGCAATGCCTGGCAAGGTCAGCGTTGCTCCTAAGAGCGACAGCAAAGCGCTCAGTAAAATTAAGTTTAACACCAAGGCAACGTTTGCAACCCATCCAAACAAACGATAATAAACAACCATTGAGATTAAAATCAGTAGCATACCAATTTCAAGAGACACCATGCCTCGGTGAATATTTTCCTGGCCAAGGGTTGGCCCAACAGTACGCTCTTCAATAGGATAAATGGCAGCCGGCAGCGCTCCTGCACGCAATAACAAAGCTAAATCTGCAGCTTCTTTGGTGTCGTGTAACCCTGTGATTTGAAAGTTATTGCCCAAAGCACTTTGAATCACCGGTGCACTAATCACACGCTCTTCGTGGTGCGTCACGCGCTTGGTTTCACCGTTGATGGTTTGTAAGCTGGTGCGTGATTCAACAAAAACAATGGCCATACGTTTACCAATACTCGCACGCGTTGCTTTGGTAAAGACTGACTCACCCCCACCGCCTAATTGAATAGACACGGCAGGTGTTGCACTTTGCTGATCAAAGCTTGACATTGCACTGGTAATTGAATCGCCACTTAAAACCACTTGTCGCATGAGCAAAATGGGCTGCCCCTCCATCATATAGAATTTTGTGCCGACAGGAATAGCACCTGTTTTTTTCGCAATGACAGGATCGTGCTCAGAATCAACCAAATGAAACTCAAGCGTTGCGGTACCGCCTAAAATTTGTTTGGCACGTGTTGCATCTTGTATACCAGGTAAATCAACCGCGACACGTGTAGAACCTTGCTGCTGTACAACAGCCTCTCCAACTCCCAGTTCATTGACACGGTTTCTCAAAATACTCATGGTTTGCTCAATTGTATTTTGACGCACTTTTGAAAGTTCTGCGTCTGACAGTGCTAAGACCAATTCAGGTGAACTTGATGATGATGTCAACAACAAATCAGGAAACTCTGTTTTTAAATGCGCTTTTGCTTTTTGCTTTTGTTCTTCTGTTTTAAAGCGAACCTGAACGCCTTCAGCCGTGACATAGCGAATCCCTGAGTATCGAACACCCGCATCCCGAAGCCCTCGACCGATGCTTTTCATCAAGCCCTCATAACGTCGCATGAGCACACTGTCTACATCTACTTCCAATAAGAAATGAACACCCCCTCGGAGATCTAAGCCTTGCTTCATGGGTTCTGCACCAATTTTTGAAAGCCATTTGGGTGTAGAAGGTAATAAATTTAAGGCAACGGTGTAATCAGGACCTAAGCTCGATTTAATCACATCACGCGAAAGCAGCTGAATATCTGTTGAGGCAAAACGAACTTCAAGATGCTCCGTATCTGCTGTTATATTTTTATATTTGAGATGCGCCAAATCAAGCACACGCTCAATTTTTGTTTTTAAGGCCTTCGGCAGCATCGGTTTTTTTGAAGACACCTGCACCGCAGGCTCCTCTGTGTAAACATTTGGAATGGCATAAACAAGTCCCACCAGAACCAATAAAACGAGAGTTATATTTTTCCATAACGGGTACTTGTTTTGCATGATAAATCTCTTTAATTACTTATTATTATTGATTTAAATAACGACTCACTTAAAGTGCTGCTAAAGTGCCTTTAGGTAGCACTGAGCTGACTGCACTACGTTGTAATGTAATCTCTGTACCTTCAGCAACCGCAACTTTTAAGTATTGTTCATCTAACTGCACCACACGCCCTAAGATACCAGAAGACATTGCAATTTCATCGCCTTTTTCAATTTTATTAATCAGCTCGCGATGCTCTTTTGCACGTTTATTTTGTGGGCGAATCAACATAAAATAAAACAGAACAAAAATAACACCTATCATCACCAATGAAAACGTTCCGTCTCCTTGTGGTGCTGCAGCATTGGCCGCACCTGCTGTGTCAGCAATTGCATTCGATATTAAAAAACTCATGGCTTACTCCTTCAGAAAATTTTAGTAGGTATCATATCTAGATTTAAAGCCCACGTAAATTAGATTTAAATTTAATTTCAAGTTGACGGAGATCTACTGTATTCACTCACCTTAAGCACGAATGCTTGCCTTACCGCTAAAAAACATTAAAAATACAGCTACTATAGCCACTTTAAACTATCGTCATTTGCTTTGGACCGAAAATTGGCTAGAAAATCCTTCTCCCGCGGGCCTACTCTGTGGACACATCTCTGT
>JAALKW010000007.1:20109-34500 GCA_011087865.1 Legionellaceae bacterium | reverse complement strand
CGGTTTGTTTTTATACAGAGATGTGTCCACAGAGTAGCCCGCGGGCGGGGGAAGGATTTTCTAGCCAATTTTCGGTCCAAAGCAAATGACGATAGTTTAAAGTGGCTATAGTAGCTGTATTTTTAATACTTTTGAGCAACAATTCAAGCATTCGTGCACCCGGCGATTAGAAATAAAAATACACAGGAATTGACAATATTTAATTCATAGCGTAATATATAGGATCATTATTGGTATTTAATTAGTATTTGATAAGTTATTTCGATATTTAACTTGAGGATAATAACTATGGTTGCTTTAAGTACTGGAGAAATGATAAGTCTTGCACGTATTGCTGGCGACAAGCTCGATGACATTCAATTGGCACTTGCTGAAGTTGCATCATTAGGAAACTACTCTGATGAAGAGGCGCCGTCTATTGAACTCGTTATTCAGCAACTAGAGATCATTACTGCCTTAGCAAACGCCGTGATTATATATATAAATGGTGATGAGCATACCGCTGGCGCAGGCATGGGTGTTCTCAGGGGCGAGCATTATACTAATTTAATGGTATTGCTAGAAGCACTGATTAACAATGCAAGCCACATCAATATCAATGAAATTCAGATATCTGGGGAGCACTCTCTTAGCGCTGCAAAAGCATTGCTTCAAGCATTTGATGCCTCTCAAGCACTGCTTCCTGATGCACGAATTGCTACAAAACAAGCTGAATTAAAAGCCCTTATCCATTCAGCCACTTGCTCACTTCAAGAGCCCGCGACCCCCATAGAAAATATCGAAGCGCTCAATGTATATATGCGTGACGAGTACACCCGAATTTCTGCGCTAACAAGCCTCAATGAACGAGTGACGCTGTATGCTTTATTAAATAGAGATATAGGAGAAAGATTTCAATCTCTTACTCAAAATCCTGCGTGGCATGCCTATATTCCAAATCCACTCTATCGCTTTTTCAAAAAAGAAAATCAAACTGAAAAAGACACTTATCTTGCTTTACGCAGACAAATAACTGATAAACTAGAACAAGATACACTTTTAATTGTTGAGCAATTCGATGCGCTCACAGGCGCCTTTCGTGAAAAAATAGATAACCTTGAAAAACGAGGGCATACTGAAGCAGTTAAAATAGCAAATGCTTTACTGGATGATTTAGAGCGTGCAAAAATAGAATTTGAAAACTCATCTGATCTCCCTGAGTTTAAAGAGCGAATTCATGAGCAACTCAATGCCTTTGAAGGCCATGACACCTTTAAAAGTAATCGCAAGTCAGAATGGGGTTTTCTTATCCAGATTTTTATTGATTTAGTTCGATTAATTTTGGGACCCTATACAACAGATACCACTCAAAAATTTGAAGTCTATACAGAAGGCTTGAAAAATTTGGGTGAAGAAACACCTGAAGCGCCGAATCCTAGCGCTTGATTTTGTTTAATTAAGGAGTATTTATAATGCCTATATTTTCAATCCCTGAATTAATGCAAATGAAAAAGCATGGCGAACGAACCGACAAGAACACAGTCGCACTTCATGAAAGCCTCACGGCTTTACGCGCAACCAATCAAGATGCTTCAATCACGTTTATACATACAATATTTGCTGATGTGGTTCAACGCGCGACAAATATAAAAGAAGTGGCTGGTGTAGTCATTCCGAATCTATTTAAAATCACAGAAGCAATTAATGAGCATTATAGATTAACAGCTGAATCTGACTTAAATCAAATTCACATCAAAGATACAAACACTTATTTTGCAGCAGTGACACTGCTTTTACTGCTTAAAGGTTTACAACGGGTTAAAGCTGACGATGCCATTGCAGCAAAACAACGTGAGCTAGAACAAAAAATAAGCGCATATGAAAATACTCCTGATTATGAAGCTATTCCATCTATCCCTGATACTGAAAACCTTGCTCAATCAAAAGCGCTTTTAGCCCACATTGATGTTCTGCAAACAATAGAACCTGACAATCAAGCATTTAAAGCTGCATATGAGGGCTTAGCCCAACAAATAACAGCAGCAAGTTACGACTTGCACGAGCCATCAGCACCTCTGACCAGTGTCGCTTTGGTTAATACCTATATAGCATCTGAGTTCGAGCGAATTTCTGCACTCTCCGACGGCAACACAAAACAAATACTATTAAAAAAATTGCATGAGAAAATAGAGCATTTCAAAAACGACGAAAGCGACACTCTCTCATGGAAAGAATCTTTTTTAAACACATGGCATCACTTTTTTCACCCTGCAGATGATAGCTTAGACGACAACGAGTTTGATGATCTATCTGAACAAGTCAATACCGCACTCATAACTGAAACCAAGCGAATCCTTGATAACTTTGACGCCCTCACTCGCACTTTTCGTGAGAAAGTAGATAATCTCACCGCACGCAAAAACTGTGAGGAAGCTGTTACAACAGCAAATGGCTTAATCTTTGACCTAGAAGCGTTGAAAGATGAATTTCAAAGCACCCTGGACTTACGAAAATTCCAGGCTCAAATCAAATCTACTTTAGATGCATTTGAAGGCCAAGACGTATTTAAAAATAACCGACGCTCAGAGTGGTGGGGACCTATCGGCCTATTTATTGATATTTTGAGGTTTTTCATTAGCGGTACAACCGACACAACGCGAAAATTTGAAGCGTATGTCAGCGGCTTAGAGCGCTTAAGTGAAAACGAAAATCACGCGCCTACCCCTTAAAAACAGGTCAAGCGGCTGGCCAAGCCAGTGACATTCTTATCCTGCCTGCTTATAATACTTTGATTTGATTTATCAGCAGGAAAAATGACGTATGACAGCTAATCCCCCCCCCCTTGTACTCTTGATGGCTCAAATCAACCCAACCGTCGGCGCAATAGAAGCCAACGCAGACAAAATGATTGAAATCATTCAAGCCCATCAATCTACCCATGACTTAATTGTTTTTCCTGAGCTCGCCCTAACAGGCTACCCGCCTGAAGATATATTACTACGAGATGCATGCGAACAACGTGTCCTAAAAGCATTGTCTAATATTTGTCATGCCACACAAGAGGCACATGTTGTCATTGGACACCCTCAGCAAGACAACTCACACAGCTATAATGCACTCAGTGTAATTCATCAAGGCAATATCATTGCAAGCTATCAAAAACAACATTTGCCTAATACCGGCGTATTTGACGAAAAACGTTATTTTGAACCCGGGCCTGAAGTCCCTTGTATGCTGACGATACACAATCAAACCATTGGTTTTTGTATTTGTGAAGATATTTGGCAGTCTGGTCCTGTTGAACAAATAATAGAAGCTGGCGCTACAATATTAGTTTGCATTAATGCCTCGCCTTTTGAAACAGAAAAAACGAAACAACGTATTGATTTACTGAAGTCACATGCACCGAATGATCTCACTTGTGTGTATGTTAATCTTGTGGGGGCACAAGATGAATTGGTGTTTGATGGCCAGTCGTTTGTCTGTGATGCCTCGGGCCAAATTAAAGCACAAGCACCTGCTTTTATTGAGCATTTAACAACAGTTCAAATTTATCCTGATCAAACCATTCAATCCGATACAAACACAAAACCGACTGATGAGATTGCTCTCATCTATCAAGCGTTGTGTACGGGCCTTTATGATTATGTCACTAAAAATAATTTTCCGGGTGTTTTGCTCGGCCTTTCTGGCGGCATTGATTCTGCTTTAACGCTAGCTATTGCTGTTGATGCATTAGGTGCTGAACGTGTACATGCTCTCGCACTGCCTTCACGCTATACTGCAGCGATAAGTATGGATGATTTAAATCAAATGCTTGAAATACATCAAGTACAAGGCATCCAACACCATACGATTTCAATTGAACCAGGCTTTAAAGCCTTATTAGAAACACTTCAGCCCAACCTCGCGCATCAAACCGTCCCTGAGATTACACAACAAAATTTACAAGCCCGCTTGCGCGGCATGATTTTAATGGCTTTTTCAAATAGCAATCAAAAATTACTACTTTCAACCAGTAATAAAACCGAAAGCGCCATTGGGTACACCACTTTGTATGGCGATATGTGTGGTGGCTTTGCCCCCATTCAAGATGTTCCCAAAATGTTGGTCTATGCACTTGCCGCCTATCGCAATACCATCAGTCCTGTTATTCCTCTACGTGTCATCACACGTGCCCCTTCAGCAGAGCTTGCTGAAAATCAAACAGACCAAGATACACTGCCTGATTATCCTGAACTAGACCAAATTATTGCGTATTACATGAACGAAAAGCACTCTACGGAAGAAATTATAGCCAAAGGTCATGCTGCTGATGTGGTCAAACAAGTGATACAACTCATCAAAAGAAGTGAGTATAAACGTAGGCAAGCTCCTCCCGGCACAAAAATATCTCACCGTGCTTTCGGGCGAGATTGGCGTTATCCAATCACTTCTAAATTTTAACTTGCAAATTTGCAGTAAACCGATAACATGTGAAAGAGTCGATATTTGCCTAGGAAAGTTGTGAAATATACCACCTTTGCTTATGCTTTATTTCTTACCTCATCAGCCCATGCGGCCATTCCGATTGATGGCTGGTATTCTAATGTGTTTGGGGGATATGCTTATGTCCCCAATAATATAGAACGCTCACGTGATGGAGTGGCTTACACTGATGCGAATTATGAGTCAGAATATAACGTGGGTGGTAGCTTTGGCTATAAAAGCAACCCCATGCGTTACGAAGGCCAAATGACTTATATCAGTGCCATGTTAGACCATATTTCAGAAAATAACGTACGCGACCCCCGTGTTGCTGGATATAATAATGCTATTTTTGCCCTGGCCAACGTTTATTATGATTATCCCATGGCGATTCCCGCCATCGCGCCTTATTTAGGTTTAGGCTTAGGCTATGGTTGGGTTAATGTAAAAGTAGATAACTCACGGCTTAATATCACTGATTTTCGCGTATCTGATAGTGCTTTTGCTTATCAAGCCACTGGTGGCATTACGTTTAATTTTGCTGAAAATTATGCCTTACATGTGGCTTATCGCTATATCGGCACGCACCATGTCTTTGATTTAGGAAAGCGTTTTCAAGCCCATCTTGCAAACTTTGGTGTGGTTTACCGTTATGATGAAGCAAAATATAAATAGCTACATGGCTTAAATAGCACATGAATAAGGACAAGATGGAATGAGATGGTTAACCCACTTTCTACTGACAGGACTCATACTCACAGCAAGCACACTGTATGCCTTTAATCCAAAAGAAGGATGGTATGCAGGTTTAATTGTTGGTGCCAATTATGCAAAAAATGTCCCTTTTACCTATGATGTCACGATTTCACGCCTCACCCGCTCAAGTACTGTTGAGCGCTCGGGCCAACTCGGCCATGATATTATGGTCACTGTTGGTGGACAAATGGGCTATCGTTTATGTGATAATTTTAGACTTGAATTTGAAGCCGTCTATAACAGTAGCCCTTATAGTTATTTACGCTTTGAAAACGTTACTTTTCATGACTTATCCTCTAGTAGTGGATATAGAATGAATGGAGCCACCCAATCAGGGGTTGCAACGTTTAATGCTTTTTATGATTTTTTTGGCGACTATTCATCAAAAGCCGTGCCTTATCTTGGTCTTGGCGTTGGCTATGCTTATATCGCAAATAAACTGAAATTCTTTCACAATGATGTGCAAATACAGCCCAGCGCTCGGGTTCAAAATTTTCTACAAGAAAATTTTGGCGTTACCCTCGATAACCGAAGCCGTTCAGGTTTGGCTGGCCAAGCCATTGTTGGCATTAGTTATTATTTAGATGATTATGCCTATTTTGCGCTAGATGGCCGATATATGGTTTCTCAAGAACAAACTATTCTTGAGCGTCAAACCAGACGCACAAGCAATCAATTTGATGTAAAATATACGCTATATACCGTTAATCTTCTTTTCAATAGTGCGTTTGATTGTGCTTAAGCCAAAGCAAACCATGATTTTTCCATCATTGCTTGCTGCAGATAATATGCGGCTCGGTGAAGAAATTAAGGCCGTACTACAAGCTGGTGCTGATGGTGTTCACTTAGATATTATGGATAACCATTATGTGCCTAATTTAAGCTTTGGGCCTGCAATGGCTGCAGATATCAACAAGCAATTTCCAAACGTAATACTCGATGTACACCTCATGATATCCCCTGTTGATGCGTTACTTCAGGCTTTTATAAAAGCAGGTGCCAATCGTATTAGTATTCATCCTGATACCACTAAAAATCCGGCTCAAATACTCCAAGAAATTAAAGCGTGTGGGTGTGAAGCAGGATTGGTGCTGAATCCAGATACCCCTTTTGATGTGCTGCAGCCCTATCTGAGCTTACTTGATTTTGCTTTAATCATGACAGTTTATCCAGGATTTGGTAATCAAGCCTTTATGCCCGAAGTCCTCCCTAAAATTAAAGCCTTAAGCCAAGCTTATCCTAATTTATCGATAATGGCCGATGGCGGTGTCTCTCTGAAAAATCTAAATTTGCTACATGAAGCAGGGGTTACGCAATTTGTTATGGGCTCTGCTATATTCAATAGCATGGACTACAAAAAAACAATCTCAAATATGCAGAAAAAACTTGCAAAGTAATTGGGGCTTGTCTTGCACTGGCAACCTGTGCAAACACCATGCCCCCTCCACCCAACTACCTCAATCGCTCCATGGATTATTTGACGTGGAGTAAAAAACTTCCCGCCACACCAACTCCTGATTTTTTAGCGTTTATTAATAGCGAAGCACCCCTCTCTCAAAAATTACGTGAAAAATGGCTCTATCAACTGGCAAAGCAAAGCAATTGGCAAATGTATACCGAGCACTATCAAGATTCAAAAGATATCAACTTGCAATGCTACCAACAGTTTGCACGCTATCAACAGCAAGAAAATATTACAGAAGCGGCTCAAAAAATTTGGCTAACGGGTGAGAGCTTACCTGCTGCTTGTGATAAATTATTTACTGTTTTGATTCGTGAAAATATCATCCCCCATCCACTCATACTTGAACGCGTTCAGTTAGCCCTTGAAAAACGTAATATATCTCTCGCAAAATATCTCATTGGACATGCCGAACTCCCAACGCCTTATGAAAAACGTACGCTTGAGCTCATTCAAAAAAAACCTTCCCGCATTGCCTCTTTAAGTCCAAGCAAGTTGCATAGTAGTTATTATTTATACGGCTTAAAGCGCCTGGTTTTATCTAATCCTAAACGTGCTATGGCGCTTTGGGAAACACCGAAAACTCAAAATATACTGAGTACAACACAAAAACAAGATTTTTTAAGCCATCTAGCACTCTATCAAGCCATTAGAAATAAAGCTGATGCTTACCAATGGTTTCATCAAATCAAGCCCACAGCATATACTGAAAGCTTGATAGACTGGCAAATTCGTTTTGCCTTACGTCATCATGCATGGGCACGCGTGAAAGCATTAATTGAATTATCCAGTAAAAAAGAAGAGAGTGCCTGGCAATATTGGCTTGCGCGCGCTGAAGTGGAACTCGGTCATCAAGACGCAGGCCATGATATTTATCAGGCTCTCGCTAAAAAAAGGCATTATTATGGCTTTCTTGCGAGTACACGCCTAAAGCAAGCGCTTGCTTTTCAAGGCGAGGAAGCGAGCAATCCTTCACTGATTCTTGATGAGTATCAGCCCATTACTGAAAACATACAAACGCTTTATCAAAACCATCAGCATTTAGAAGCGTCTCGTATGGCGAATGATTTTGCCAGTGAACTGCCCAAATCTAAAAAAAGTGCCTTTATTGCTTGGCTTGCACGTACACTGCATTGGACAGGGAAATCAGTGTATTTAAGCGGTGATAAGGCGCTCAGTAACCAACTGAGTTTACGTTTTCCGTTAGCGCACCAAGACAGTATCAAACATCATGCCAAACATTATGATATACCCGAAGCTTTGGTCTACGCTGTTATTCGTCAGGAAAGCGCTTTTCGGCATGATGTGATTTCACCCGTTGGTGCGCATGGCCTGATGCAGCTGATGCCTAAAACAGCGCAACATATCGCCCGCCAAAAGCATATTACATACCATAATAAAAAAGATTTATTTGTGCCGGATAAGAATATTCGTTTGGGCGTTGCTTATTTAAATCACCTCGCAAAACGCTTTGACAATAATCCGTTACTGATGGTCTCGGCTTATAATGCAGGGCCTCATCAAGTCAACCGCTGGCTTAAAAGTCATCCGATTGACGCTGAAGCCATTGATATTTGGATAGAAACCCTGCCATGGGGTGAAACACGCAATTATTTAAAAAGCGTCATGGCATTTTATGCGGTTTATCAATACCGACTGAACCAAAATGCCAGTTTAGCTGTATTTATGCAGCAAGATATTAAGCAGAAGAATAAGGGTTTTCTGACGGCAGCTCAATAGGCACATCAAATCCTGACAGCTTAATCGACGATGGCGTCATTGTTACAGACGTAGCATCCATTACTGACTCACCAAATTGATAAATAATTCTTTCGTTGCCTGCAACAGCTTGTGCATCTAAGGCTTTTATTTCACGCTCCACTGCATTGTTTTTTTCTTGATAGGCAGCATGCTTTTTTGCGCCATGTTTTTGCTTCAGCATATCAAGCGTTTGTTCTGGTGAAAGAATCACAGCACTGGCATTATTCCCACCAAACCCTTTTGAATTTAAGATAACTGCTTTCATATCACAGCCTTCTGTACCGACATGAAGATGATCAGTTAATATATTTAAGTGCGAACGATGCACATCATCTGCAAAATGATCGATTGTTTTGATGCCTGGAATAAAACCGTGCTGCCATACACCGAGCGATGTAATGAGTTGATCGCCGGCGGCGGCACTGACTGTATGCCCAACATAAGCTTTTACCGCGGCAACCGACCACGCTTTTGCAGAAAAAGTTTTTGCAACCGTATTAATAATATGGCTTTCTGTGACTCGGTTTTGTGGTGTGCTTGTTCCATGTGCTTGCACATACGTTTGCTTTAAACTCCCGAGCATTGTATTGGCTAAAGCACCTGCTTTCGCCATAGTAATATAATTTCCAATACCAGGGCCTGAAATTGATTTTTTATTGGCGTCTGCATGAATAAATACATCGGCTACAGCACCATATACATGCGCACCGAGCTGAAGTGCTAAGGTATCATCCATTAAAACAACAAATTGCCCGGCTTCTGCCAATGTAAACCCTGCATTGGTTGAAAAGGGTCGACACGCACGTCGGTGATCCGGTAACTCAATGCCATCTAAATCGGCCAGCTCTTTGTCTGTCACGAGGGCACTCATCACACGAAACCCTTCTAGCACTTCTGGCACCAGTGGCGCTTCTACCCCACCCACAATAGCAACTTTGACTTGACCTGACTGAATGCTCTCAAAGCCTTGTTTTAAATTATATAAAAACGTAGCACAAGCCCCAACATTGTGGCCGGTTAATCCTACACTATTAATCACATAGCTATTAATAAAATCTGCTGGCATTTCAGAGAGCGATAAAGCCATCATTTTAGAATTAACACGTTCACCGAGCAGCGGCTGCGAAAATATCCCCCCTAAGGCACACTCATCGACTTGTGACAGCGCACTGCCAGCATACACCGCCACTTCATCTGGTTTAATCTGTTCAAGCACATCTTGCCACTCAATACCCATTGAATTAAGCGCATCTGATGCACCATAAATAGACAGTTTGAGTCCCCGTGGGTGATGATGAGATTTATACAGTGCCCCTGGATCAAAGCCACTCGGTAACCCACCAGCGCTCGACACCTGTAAAGCAACTGTTTCAGGCAATAAAAGTGCTTGATTAGGTGTTAATTTAATGTTTTCTTGCTGAGATTTTGATTTTTTAATCACACAATCTGCAGCATTCTCTGAAACAGTTACTTTTTGATGGCAATATACGGCATTGGGATCGAAGCGGTCTAACCGGCGTATTAAGGTGCCGGCTTTTATCGCTTCAATTTGCTCTGCTGTGACGTCACCCTTGATAGCAAGCCCCATGCGGCGCCCTAAATCTTGCCACGTATCTTGTAACACATCGTCAGATAAGACATCACTGACGATACGCTTATAGCTGTGCCCACCAGAACTTCGTCCAGCAGCATTCATGCCGCCCATACCAACAATAACAGGTAATTTTTTCATGGTTTATTTTGACCCCAAAAAACAGCCATTAGTTTACGTTAAATGCAAGAAACAGACAATCAAAAGTACTTGCTATTTTTTATGTTATGTCTTAAAATAAACCATAGTGATCTTATTTTGGAGTTGATTTTGGTTAAATATCTTATTCTAACTTCTTCTGGCGGCGGCGGACACATTGCGGTTGCCGATGCTGAAAAAGCACGATTACTTCAAAACGGTGTTCCAGAAGCAGAGATTGCAGTTATTGATATTATGGGCTTATATAACAAAGCCAATAATCATGAACATGCCTGGATCCCAAGATGGCATATATTTGGCCATGATATTTTTTCAGGTGAAGCCAACGTAAAGCAATGGAATGAAGCGCAGAAAAAAGGCGGCCTCAAAGCTGTTCATACCTTAGAAGAACTCATTAAACTTCAGTGGATAGCAGAAGCCATTCAAGGCTCAGATATAGAAAAAAACTTACAAGCATTTATTGATTCCAATCCAGATCTTGAACAAGTTATTGATACACAAGCCCTTTCAACCGGTAATATTTGTCGTGTTGTTGCTAAGAATAACCGTAATGAAGCCAAACCAAATCTTCAATACACCAAAATCATGACCGAATTTTTCACGCAAAAAGCAATCCATTTTTTAGAGCCACTCAGCAAAGTAGACAAAGAAGATGCAAAGCATTTAACCGTTCAAGTGGTTAACCCGCTATTAATCGCAAAAAGTGATTCTAAAAGAGCATTTTTCAAACGCCATGGCGTAGGTCACATTGATTTTGTAGAGCGTGAAACCAAACCACTACGCAGCGCATTCTTAAAAGAAAACCATAAACCACATAGCACCAGTGTGTATATTCAGACCCATGCAAACGATGAAATAACGGGCCGCCTAAAAGAAGTCGATTTCATGCGCGCAGCACTACCCCAAGCAAAATATATTAGAAAAGGCTCAGGTAGGGCAACCTGTCGGTATTTAAGATTCGATAAGCAACCAACCGATACACTGATTACCCTAACGCTCGGTAGCCAAAGCAGTGTTGCTGTTTTAGATTATATCGATACCTTTATCAAGCAAGTGATTACTTCCGGTATCAAGCCACCTGAACGCGCGATGCTTTGCATCACCACCAGTAAAAATGATGGCTCACAAAACACAATGTATGCCAAAGCACGTTTGCATTTAAACAAACGCCTCAGGGAATTAGAAGCTTCTGGTATTGAATTTCCTGAATCAGCAAGCGTTATTACACTGGCCTTTCAAGACGCAAAAAGCATGGCGTCTCTTTTCAAGCAAAGTGATGTTTTAATTGCCCGTGCAGGCGGCATTTCAAGCATGGAAGCAGAAGAAACCTACGGTGTAAATCGAAACCGAAAAGTATATATTCATACGGAAGCAGCCCCCCAAAACCCAACTATTTTTCCAAGCGCGAACTTTGATGCCGCTTATAGTTTATTAAAAGGGACCGTACACTGGGAAGGAGGCAATGCGCAGTATTTAATGAAAAATATCGATGCCTCACTTGCGTCCGCAGAAACCATTTCGTTTGGTTTAAACAAACAACCACATGCCAGTTATCAACATTCATTGCTTCGACTCGCAACCAATAATCAACTCAAAAGTAAGTATTATGCTGAGATTAAAACATGCCTTGGAGAAGGCAGCAGTCCAAATTTAGAAGCGATTGGTGGTTTACCCATTATGGCTTATGCAAAAGATGAGCGCACCTTAGAATTACTCATACAATATGGCGGAAAGCTCACCCATAAAGTCACGAAACATCTTCTTGAGAAAGAAGTGATTACGCAAGAAAGACTGCAATCGCTGAAAAAAATAGAAAGTATACAACAAGCAGAAATGCAGCGTATTGGCTATACACCACGTGCTCGCGCACAATTTCTTGAGGCAATCCACACAGGCAATACGGCTGCCGTACAAGGCTTGTTAAATAGGCTGCCTAAACTGGCTTTCATCCAACAAGCACATTTTGTTTATCCGGCTGATAGAGAAAAGCAACAAATGATTCGAAATAGCATTCGACATATTCGAGGCATTCCCATGCTTTCGTTACAGCTAGAGCAACAAGAAAACCCTATGCAATTCGGTGCTTTAAAATACGAGATTTACTTAAATCAAGCTTCTCTTAACCAAGAAGATTTAAATCGAAAAACACCGCTCAGTTATTGTAAAAGTACTGAATTACGCAAGCTGATGGTGGTGCTTGGCGCGAATCCTGATTATTTACATCAGGACACACCTGACGCCGAAAAAACAACGCTAAAAACCCTTTCGGCGCTATACCATAAAAAAACAAGGCACTTACAAAAAATGATTTTAAGCGCTTATATAGCACACGCTGACAATCGCCAAGAATTTTCCACCGCTGTTAACACAGGTTTAGCGCACGAATTTAATAATTTTCAAGCCTCTGAAGACATTACGAACGTTGCCTTCAATGCACTCCACTCAGCTAAAAGTGAAGTTGAACTAATGGGTGCACTGCAACGGATTATTAATTTTATCAAATGGATATTTAGCGCTGATATTTTAAGCCAATCTTCACGCTTAGAATCTAGAAAACTGCTTTTCTATAAAGAACACGCGTCCACCGAAGCGCCGGCTCCCGAACCACCAGATCTCGAGCAGCCAGATCTCGATCCGCCTGCTCCCGAACCACCTCCATAGGCTGTATCATGATAAAAATCCTAAATGGCGCCATCTGACGTAATTTAATCTGGTTTTTTATTTCATTTCTCGCTATGCTAGCTCGACTCCTATTGCTTACATAAGGAAATGAGCTCTAATGACTGTTGTCGCTCGTTTTGAAATTAAATATTTTCAAGTACTCAACGAAAAAAGTGAATGTGTCTCGCCATTACCTGATTTCGCAAAAGAAAAAGAAACACTACTAGCGCTTTACAAAACCATGCTAAAAACACGCTTATTTGATAAAAAAGCGATTGCTTTACAGCGCACAGGTCAAATGGGTACTTATGCTCCGATTAACGCACAAGAAGCCGTTTCAACGGCCATAGGCCATGCACTCAAACCTGAAGATGTCTTTGTGCCTTATTATCGAGATTATGCAGCACAGTTCCAACGTGGTGTAAAAATGTCTGAAATCTTGACCTATTGGGGAGGCGACGAGCGAGGCAGTGCCTTTGAAGCAGCCCCTGAAGACTTTCCAATCTGCGTGCCCATTGCCTCTCAGTGCTTACATGCAACCGGGGTGGCCTTTGCTTTTAAACACCGAAAAGAACCCCGTGTGGCACTCGCCTGTATTGGCGATGGTGGTACATCCGAAGGTGATTTTTATGAAGCCCTAAACGTTGCCGGTGCCTGGCAATTACCCGTTGTTTTTGTGGTGAATAATAATCAATGGGCCATATCCGTACCGCTTGAAAAACAAACAGCAACCGAAACCCTGGCACAAAAAGCAATTGCAGCAGGCTTTGAAGGCCTTCAAGTCGATGGCAATGATATTATTGCAACACGAGAAGTCATTGGCGAAGCCATAGAAAAAGCACGTCGTGGCGAAGGCCCAACCTTAATTGAAGCCATGACTTATCGCCTTTCAGACCATACCACGGCTGATGACGCCACACGTTATCAACCAGAAGCGACCGTTAAACAAGCTAAAACCCTTGAGCCTATTTCACGTTTTAAACACTTTTTAGAAGCACAACATGACTGGGATGATGCTAAAGAAAAAGCCTTAACGCAAACACTCAAACAAGAAATAGATGACGCTGTTCAAGAATACTTAAATCGTACGCCTCAACCCGTAGAAAGCATATTTGAGTATCACTACGCTGAAACACCCACCGAGCTACAGGAACAACGTGCGGCACTCATGGAGGCGCTTTAATCATGTCCAATATTACACTCCTTGAAGCGGTCACCCAAGCACTGGCTTACGAGCTAAATCAAGATCAAGATATCGTTGTATTTGGTGAAGATGTCGGTAAAAACGGCGGCGTTTTCCGTGCAACAGCAGGCCTTCAGGACCGCTTTGGCGAAGAGCGTGTATTTGACTCGCCGCTTGCTGAATCAATGATTGCAGGGCTTGCGATTGGCATGTCAACGCAAGGCCTAAAACCTGTAGCTGAATTTCAATTTTCAGGCTTTATTTACCCAGCACTCAATCAAATCATTTCTCATGCTGCGCGCATGCGTAATCGGACACGCGGACGCCTCACCTGGTCGCTGGTGTTTCGATCTCCCTCCGGTGGTGGTATTC
>JAALKW010000007.1:0-20099 GCA_011087865.1 Legionellaceae bacterium | reverse complement strand
CTGAACATCACTCAGAAAGTACTGAGGCCCTCTTTGCTCATACGCCCGGGCTGCAAGTGATTATTCCATCATCACCTAAGCGCGCTTATGGCTTATTACTTGCCGCCATGCGAAATCCTGATCCGGTCATTTTTTTAGAGCCGAATCGCATGTATCGTTTAACCAAACAGCCTGTACCTGATGACGGTGAAGCCCTACCGCTTGGTCAATGCTTTACATTAAAAACAGGCGAAGATGTCACACTGATTAGCTGGGGTGCCAGCATCCATGAAACATTACAAACTGCACGTGCACTCGAAGAAGAAGGCGTCTCCTGTGAAGTGATTGATGTTGCCAGCATCAAACCTCTTGATATAGACACCATTTTAAATTCTGTTGAAAAAACAGGGCGTGCTGTGATTATTCATGAAGCAGCTAAAACATGTGGTGTAGGGGCTGAAATTTCAGCACAAATCATGGAAAATAGTTTTGATGCGCTTTTAGCCCCTGTACAGCGCGTCACAGGCTACGACATCACAATACCTTATTTTCAACTTGAAAAGCATTATATACCCAGTGTCAAACGAATTACTGAAAGCGTGTATAGCATACTGACATAATTTATTTAAAGCATAAATGGAGTACCAACCAATGGCTGTTTTTAACTTACCCGACTTAGGCGAAGGCTTACCTGATGCAGAAATTCATGAGTGGTTTGTCAAAGAAGGCGATACAGTAACCGTTGACCAACCGCTCGTCTCAATGGAAACAGCAAAAGCAGTGGTTGATGTGCCCTGTCCACAAGCAGGTGTCATTGAAAAATTATTTGGTCAGCCCGGTGATATTATTAATACTGGTGAGCCGCTTGCTGCTTTTGTTGAAGCAGCATCAAAAACATCTGAATCTCCTAAAAAATCAGACAAAGGCACTGTTGTTGGCACTTTAGAAGAAAGCACTGAACACTTTGAAGATGACTTTATTATTGGTTCAGCTGTGCCAAACACTCGCGTAAAAGCTACACCTGCAGCGCGCCTTCGTGCTAAAAAATTAAATATAGACTTAAAAACCATCACGGGAACAGGTGAAAATCAGCGTATTACCCTTGAAGATATCGAGGCTGAAGCCAAAAAACAAGCAACCCCACCGGAAGGCTTTGAACCATTGCGTGGCGTTCGCCGAGCGATGCTATCAAGCATGGTTGAGTCACATCAAACCGTCGTCCCTGTCAGTATTTTTGATGAAGCAGATGTATCCGCGTGGATTGGCAAAGATGATATTACCGTACGATTAATTCGAGCGATTTGTGAAGCAGCCAAAACAGAACCTGCTTTGAATGCTTGGTTTAATACAAAGCACAGCGCCAGAAAATGCTTTGATGAGGTGCATTTAGGGCTTGCCATGGATAATGCAGATGGTTTGTTTGTACCGGTCATTCACAATGCCGAAAAGCAATCAGATAAAGCATTGCGTGACGAAATTAATGCGTTCAAAACCACTGTACAAGACCGTACGGTACCTGCCGAAAAACTCACAGGCTCAACCATTACCCTCTCTAATTTTGGAAAATTTTCAGGCCGCTTTGCAAGCCCTATTATTGTCCCCCCGAGCGTTGCTATTCTTGCTGTTGGGCGTTTATATGAAGGCGTTCAAAGCAAAGCAGGTGAACTCAGTAGCTGCCATCTACTGCCTTTATCTTTGAGTTTTGATCACCGTGCTGTCACGGGCGGTGAAGCCACCCGCTTTTTGGGCGCTGTGATTGCCTCGCTTTTAAAGCAATCCAATTAATAGCATATCAAAATATGACAGACCCAATATAATCACCTCACCCCAGTAAAGTGATTATATTGGGCCCGATTTATTTCTATCTAGAAATAACACACGGTGCATTATTATTTATTCGACATCTAAGCCGATCATTCTTACGCCAATAACATCCATAGTTGCCCGCTCCAGAACTAACGTAAGAAGCCTTACAATACCGACTATTCACAGCCATAGAAGGGCATTTATTCGATATTGCCTTTTTCCCACAAAGCGGATACACGATACAGGCCTTTCTGTTATCTTGTTGGCATAAATTTACCTTTCCCTGTTTGTTTGTTTTACGATTGGCATTCCACCCACATTTTAAACTTGAACCGCTCGCTGTCGTCTTATAAGACGCTAAGCATGTGTTTTTATCCTGAATATCACGACATAAATTAGTTTTCGTTTTCTTACCACAATCAGGCAACACAGCAAACGCACTCGAACTCAATACCCATGAGCCCATACTCACTATAACAACAGCACAAGATAATAGCTGATGCATAAAACCCCCTTAAAATAAACAATCTGTTTAATTTTAAGTTTATTTCATATCTGAAAAAAAGCACGTATCTCTGTGCTGTTATTTATTTTTTTAATCAGAAACGGGCGTATTCCCTATGCTTTGGTCTGCTTTAAATCGCTCACCATATTGATTTTCAAGAGCTCTAAACGAAGCGTTTAATTTATCTTGTCCAAATGCTTTTGCATAATGCATTGGCCCCCCTCTAAACGGCGCAAAACCTGTACCAAAAATCATACCGGCATCCAATAAATCAGCATCCGCGACCACACCTTCTCGAAGACACGCAGCAGCTTCATTGACCATACGAAGGATTAAACGATAAGCAATCTCTTCGTTATGCGCACCTTTTTCTTGTTTTAAAGCAGCTTTATTTTTAATAAGCTTGCCTTGGTTATACGTATAAAAACCTTGTCCTGATTTACGACCTAAATGCTTAGATTCCACCATGTCTCGAATGCGTTTGGGAACACTCCCCCCGTAATGCGCCGTTAGGTTTTCGGCAACAGCCAAGCAGACATCTAAACCGACGGTATCTGCAAGCTCAACAGGGCCCATCATCATCCCAAAGTTTTTAGCTGCTTCATCAATCACTTCAGGTGCATACCCTTCTTCTAACAGCTGAATGCATTCTAATAAATACGGCATGAGGACGCGATTAACCAAAAAGCCAGGGCTAGATTTAACAGGCAGTGGCAAACGCGAGATTTGATTCACAAATGCAGTGGCATTCTCAATCACACTAGAAAGCGTTTTCTCACCACTCACCACTTCGACCAATTCCATCCGAGACACAGGATTGAAAAAATGAATTCCAACCAGACGTCCTGGCTTTTTCATTGCTGTATTGATCTCATCCAACGGAATACTTGAAGTATTGGTGGCAAGTATCGCATCAGGTTTTGCAACGGCTTCTGCCTGTTTAAATATCGCTTGTTTCACTTCAAGGTTTTCAAATACGGCTTCAATAATCACATCGGCTCGTTTTAAACCATGTCCTTCTGGATCAGGTATTAGTCTATCTAAAGCGGCTTCGATTAAGCGTGGCTTTCTCAGCGTTTTTTTGAATAAAGCACGTGCGCGTCCCATGGCAGGTGCAATTTGTGCATAGGTCTTATCTTGTAAGGTGACCCGTAAACCTTGCTTTGCACACCAAGCGGCAATATCTCCCCCCATCACACCAGCACCAATCACATGCACATGCTGTGCTTTAAATTGAGAGGTTTTTGCAAAGCCTTTCATGCGCTCCTGCAACAAAAACAAGCGAATGAGATTTTTTGCTGTATCTCCTGCTGTAACTAATTGAACAACAGAATCCGCTTCTTTGCGATAAGCACGTGCATCAAACCCACTTTCTTTCTCCCAGAAATCAATCACAGCATAAGGCGCTGGATAATGTGCTTGACGTGCTTTTTTTCTGACTTCTCGCCGCAGTAATTTAGCCATGAGTATACGAATCGGCAAGTATTGATCAAGGCTTTGAACAAACGATGGCTTATGTTTTTTAGGTTGCTTTTGAATAAAAGCAATTGCCGCGCGTTTTAACTGCCGAAGCGGTACAACTTCATCAACCATACCCAGTTTTTTTGCTTTTTTAGCCCGTAACATCGAACCGGTTAAAATCACTTGAGACAGTGCATTTAAACCACCAATTAACCTCGGTAAGCGTACAACGCCCCCCCATCCCGGATGAATACCCAGTAAAATTTCAGGTAAGCCCAAACGCGTGTCATCGCTATCAGTGGCTATTCTATAGTCACAGGCCAAAGCAAGCTCCATGCCGCCACCCAAACAAAATCCATTAATCATCGCAACGGTTGGCATTTTAAGGGCTTCAAGACGTGACAAGACCGCTTGACCTTTATGTAAAAAAGCACTGGCACGCTCAGGTGTATCTAAGCCAGAAAAAGTTTTGATATCAGCGCCCGCAATAAACCCTTTGGCTTTACAAGAGTAAATCACCAACCCTTTTGCTTCATGCATGGTTTCAATCTTTTGCAAAGATGTATTGAGTTCATCCAGCACTTCGTCGTTGATGCTGTTTGTCCCCATGCCTTGCCTATCAAGACCCAACCAAATAATATGGTTTTCATCTTGTTCTAAATTCCATTGCTTTTCATCACGCATTATCATTCACCTCCGTTGTGCGCTCAATATACATAGCACCCCCTTGACCGCCACCAATACATATCGACGCCATCCCACGCGTACCCCCCCTTTTTTCTAAGGCGTGCAGCGCATGCAGCACAATACGCGCACCCCTCGCACCAATTGGATGCCCTGCAGCAATCGCGCCACCATCCGGGTTTAAACGTTCTCTTAAAGGGGCGCCCAGTGGCTGTGAGAGTCCTAATACGTCTTTTGAATACGCCTCGTCATCAAATGCTGCCACACATGCCAGCACTTGTGCTGCGAACGCTTCATTGATTTCAAAAGTATCCATGTCAGCGGGGGTAATACCTTGGCGTGTACAAATCGGTGCAACAGCATGTACAGGCCCAAGCCCCATTTCAGCAGGATCAAGTGCCGCCCACTCAGAGTCAACAATACGCCCTATCACAGGCAGATTATGTTGCTTCACTGCATCCGCACTGGCTAACAATAATAAACAAGCACCATCTGTAATTTGCGAACTATTCCCTGCAGTTACCATGCCATATTTTTTATCAAAAAAAGGCCTTAATCTGCCCAGCTTTTCAGGCGTTGAATCGGTTCGTGCACCATCATCTTTTTCATGAACTTTACCTTTTTTATCAATCATTGGAATCACTTCGCTCATCTCATCATTGGCATAAGCATTTAACAAATTCGCATGACTATCCGCTGCAAAAGCATCCATTTGCTCACGTGTAATATTAAATTTATAAGCTAACTTCTCGGCAGTTTGCCCCATGTTAAGCCCAACGATTGGATCCGTTAAACCGCGCAGTAATGCAATAACAGGTGTCAAAAAAGAGGGTCGCAATTTAGGAAGCAGTGCAAAACGCTCTGACATGGTTCTTGTCATACTCCATTGCCCAAACCAAGTGGCCATTTTCGCATTAAATAAAATAGGCGCCCGACTCATTGCATCTGTCCCACCCGCCAGCACTAAATCACTTTGGCCACTGGCAATTTGAAGTGCTGCATTATCAATAGCTTGCATCCCTGAGGCACAATTTCGCATCACGGTAAATGCAGGCACTTGATGACCACAACCGAGTCTTAAAGCAATCACGCGGGCAATATTCGCCTCGTCAGGACTTGGCATCGCTGATCCAATAATCACATGGTCTAAATCACTCGGTGAAAAGGGCTGCCGCATCAATAAGCCTTCACCAGCTGAAACAGCTAAATCTGATGCACTAAAAGCACCGACACCTTTTGCTTTTAAAAACGGAGTTCGTGCTCCATCTACGACATAAACCGCTTTACCTTTTAATTTTGATTTTGATTTTGCGTTTGTTTTGCTCATGTTGTCTCCTGACAGCGCTTTCCTGTAAATAGCGATATAAGATAGCCACCATACATGAGTTTTAAGTGTTTTTTAATAGTTGATTATTAAATCATTGCTGATATACTGTCGCTGCTCAATTGGAGAGGTGGCCGAGCGGCTGAAGGCGCTCCCCTGCTAAGGGAGTATGGGGGCAAAACCTCCATCGAGGGTTCGAATCCCTCTCTCTCCGCCAGTAAAGCAGTAAGATGTGCGCCCGTAGCTCAGTTGGATAGAGTATCTGGCTACGAACCAGAGGGTCGGAGGTTCGAATCCTTCCGGGCGCACCATTTTTATCAGTTAAATCAAGAAGTTATCTGTAATCCACTGATAAATCGTGACGTGAAAACCAGAGCACTGTGGCAATTTTGTGTCATACATCCTTTCAACAGCCATTAAAAAACCAACGGGGTCAAAATTGACCTGACTTTCTCAATGCCTTCGTAAATTTTTTAAATTCAATTTTCTTTTCTAATGGAATTTCCCTCCAATTAATATCATAAATCGCACCATAAATAGCGTATAAATAAAGCGCATTACAACATGAAGCACTTCGACCAAGTACTTGCCTTCCTTCCAGCATCCTAATAAACGCTTTTTCAGCACCGAGCTGCTTGACTTCATCTGCATAAAAAATACCTGAAGCATTAAGATCTTTTTCTACGGCGGGTCCGAGATTTTTCATGCTAGAAATTTTTATCACTTAAGCTGCCTCCATTAACGCTTTTCTAAAACATATGTAATATTCATCACACCCTCAATTTTATCTTTTTTTTGGGTAACAATTAAGAACTGATTAGATTCCCAAAACGCCAATGCTCGAGTATTTTGCTTTTGAACAACACACCTTAATTTAGAAGGCTTGAATGTTTGCTCTAAATTTCCAATTAACTGACTGCCAAGCCCCTGCCCTCGATATTTCGGATGAATTAATAAATATCCGATAGTCCAAGTACCTTTTTTAGGGTAATCACGTACGATATCAGACAGTCCTATTAACAGACTATCATCATACAAACCAAACACGAATTTATCTTTCTTGATATCCCTACCCGGTGGACACGCATTTAAAATCTCTGATGCTGAACCGTTTTTATACTCACATAATTGGAAAAAATCATTAAATCATGCAATAAACATTTCTATTTCATTCAGATCATCAGGTGATAATAATTTAAGCTTCCACTGGTGCAAGGTCTTATCAATTGAAAAAAATGACATGCGGTAAACCCCTGAGCTTTTTTATTTTGATTGACTCGCTAAATCATCTAAAGCTTTATCTGTAACCCGATAAACAGTCCATTCATCCATTGGTTCAGCACCCATGCTTTTATAAAATTTAATCGCTTTTTCATTCCAATCCAAGACTGACCACTCCAATCGACCACATTTTCTTTCCTTTGCTAAAGCTGCCAAAAACGCCAACATCTTTTTGCCAATGCCGTGACCACGCGCCTCAGAATTTACAAATAAATCTTCCAAATAAATCCCCGGTTGCCCAAGAAAGGTAGAAAAGTTATGGAAAAACAAAGCAAAACCTACAGGCTTATTATCTAAATAAGCAATAATGACTTCGGCATAAGGATTCTCGCAAAATAAAGTGTCTTGTAGCATTTTCTCCGTAGCAACTACTTTATTAGATAATTTCTCAAATGCAGCGAGCTCTTTAATAAAAGCCAATATTAGTGGAACATCGTGTTCTGTCGCCGGTTTGATTTTTAAAATTTCATTCATCACATTGTCTCATGGTTAATAATCAAGTCGTCCTTCCATATCCTTAAAATTGACCATAATATGTTCCTGATATGGCTTTCGAGATTGCAATTGCCTATACCACCGTTCAACATTTGGCATTACAGGCCGTTCAATTTCAAGAGAAAAATACCGATAAAGCGTGGTGCCAACTGAGATATCAGCCAAACCTATCGCATTACCACTTAAAAAAGATCTGTTTTCAAGTACAGTATCAAGTAATTGAAAATGTTTATTCGATCGTTCAATAGATTCTTGGATAGCATTCCAGTCTCGCTGTGATTCAGGCGTTCGATAAAAACCCCAAAATACACCCGTAAGAAAATCTGGCTGTAAAATTGTTTGCAACCAATCCATCCACTCATCAATCTGCGATCTGTCTCTGGCGTCATTTGACCAAAACATTGGACATCCATACTGTGCAGCAAGATATCGTAAAATAGCGTGTGATTCCCAAACCACCGTTTCTTCATCTAAAATACAGGGTATACGGCCATGTGGATTCATCTTCAAAAACTCAGGTGCATCAAGACCACCAAATTTTCCACCCACCGGGATATGATCATGCGATAGACCTAATTCACCAATGAGCCACATCACTTTTTACACATTAAAAGAATTACGACGTCCCCAAATTTTAAGCATGTTTCTATGCCTCTATCATTAAATCATTTGGTCATTTATTAAATAATTAAATCAATAAAGTCGGGTTCACTAGATTTTATTGATTTAAATTATCAATTCAATCCGAGCCCCTTAATTCAATTATCCGAATTCTGAATTCAATCCATAACTCCCGGTAACTGAGTCCAGTATTTATCAAAAGATGATAAATTACCAACTTGATGAGCAAGCATATTGTTCCACTCACTGATTAGCTCTTGCTTTTCTTTTCTCGAAGAAAAGTTTTTCATGTATTGGTTGCCAACGCTTATCTTTATGAGTTGTACAATATCATACAAATCTCTTGGTCGCAGTCGTTCAGTTAGTGCTCTTAACTTTTCAGCACGATAGCCTCAATAAGTCTATTCATTTGAAGGGCGCCATAATTATTTTTGATAAATTCAAAACTATTTATAGCCGTTGATGGTGTAGTATCAATTTCATGAAGTGTTTTAAGAATTAAATCGGCAAGTTGCTGCTCATCGTTTGGTGCAAAAGATAAGCCAGATTGAGCTTCATCGATAAGTCGCTTGGCTTCACCGGAAACCCCACATAAAATAGGTTTATTGCATGCCATATAGTCAAATAATTTTGTGGGCAACGCACCATTAAATAAGGGAATATCAAGAAGAGTTACAAGACATAAATCTGCAGCATTGATATAAGCCCTGGCTTGATCTTTCGGTACGGCTTGATTTAATATCAGATTAGTTAGTTTCATTTTTTTTACTGATTGTTCTATTTCTTTTCGTTTCATACCATCACCCACTAGCATAAAAACAATGTTATCATTCTGTTTGAGTTGTTTTGCAGCCCGTAAAATAACTGGAATATTATTGGCTTCACCTAGCGCACCAAAATATAAAACAATTTTTTTTCCTTCAAGATTATAACGCTTGCGAATCTCTAAACCCGCCTCAATATCAGGATAGAGCTGAGCGGTATCTACACCACACCGAACTAAAGCCACCTTGTCTTTTGACCATCCTCGTTCACAGATATTATTGCGAATGCCATCGGTCAGTGCAATGATGGTACGCGCTTGATTATAAAGCATTTTCTCCATCCAGCTCATTATTTTAATGAGTGATTTATTTTTTAATATGCCCATTTGAACGGCAGAATCAGGCCAAAGATCACGCACCTCCATAATAAAAGGAATTCTACGTAATTTGCAGACGAGCCATGTTGAAAAAACGGGAAAAATCGGAGGAGAAGAACCAATAATTAAGTCTGGTTTTTTTCTAAATAATAAAGCTATAGGACAAGATATAGAGAATGAAATAAAACCAAGAAGACGGCCTAAATAACTTCTGTGTAATTGTGAATAAGTCAATGTGCGGTATACCTGCACTTTACCTACTTGCTCTTTTCTTATTATTCGCCGATACCAGGGTACATTTAGTTTATCAGATTGCATGTATCCTATTTCACCAGCAATTACCGTCACATCATGACCACATTCAGCTAAATATTGGGTCCAGTCATAAATGAGCGAATGGCCTGGTGCATTGGTGCTCTGATAATATTGATAAACAACAACAATATTCATCCTATAGTATCCTTAAATATCTGTAGTAATTTTTTTTCTTCATGGCACCAAGAAAACTGTTGTTGAGCCATTAAACTATTTTTCTTCCATACCTCAAGTTGTTCTTCGCTACGAAACATTTCTTCAATCAAGCAAGCTAATTCATCAGGGCTATTCATTTTCCCGGTTAATCCAAGCTGATTTTTTAATACAATATGATTGATTTCCGGTAAATTACTTCCCAAGATAGGAATGCCTGAAGCAATAAATTCAAACAGCTTATTCGGCGTACAATAGAAATTGTTGAGACAAATTGCTTGATATGGAATCACGCCAACATCAGCTGATTGGGTGTATTCTAAAAGTTGGTCTTGCGGCACAGCTGGATGAAAATATACTCGATGCTTTATCCCCAATGAAAGAACTTGCCGTTCCAAAGCTTTTCTAACTTGCCCATCCCCTAAAATCACCAATTTAACGCAGTGATTGTTTACATATTTCATCGCATGCACCAATGTTTCAAGATGACGTCCTTTAGATAGGCCTCCTTGAAATAATAAAATTTTATGCTCCGAGGGCAATCCAAACGCCTGATGAAATAATTTGTTTTTTGGAATGGTAGCTGTCGAATTTATGGCATTGTAAATGACATGAACTAAGTCTATAGCATATCGGGTCTGTAACTCTGTGGCAATGGATTGATTGACAGTTATCACCGCATCACATTGATGAATAAATTTTTCCTCAATCGACTCCCATTGCCGTTTTTCATAGGTTGAAAACTCTTGTTCACTATATAACTCGTGACTATCATAAACCAATTTAGCACCACATTGACGAGCATGTAGTGCAGCAACCGGGAGCAAGGGTAAATCAATTGACATCACCACATGAGGTGTAAATCGCTCCAACTCATCAGAAAACACACCGCGATAAAAATCTTCAAAATTCACTACATAAGACCATGAAATACGTTTTAAAACCCGCATTAAATGTCCGTTCATCGGTATATAACGCCGAATTACCCGATACAAAGATAATAACGAAAAAACTTTAAGCCCTAGTGTTTGCTTTTTTAAACGCACACGAACAACACGAGGGTCATCTTTTGATGAGGCAGTATCCTCTGGCATCGCTAGTATAGTAACAACCCATCCTGCTTTTTCAAGCGTATCTGCTTGTTGTAGTGTTCTCCTATCAATCTGACGATCGATTGTGAGCATGAGCACGGTTTGATTAGGCATACTGTGTATAATCTCCGTCAATATAGGTTTTGTGCCATAACTCGAAACAAAGCTCAGAAACAGGTACGCCTGCTTCAGCTTGTTTCAATATTGACATGATTTTACTATCACTAAATTTTGACTTTTTCATGCAGAATCTCCTCTGACATAGGTTACGAGAAAATTCTACTTTTAACATCACTTATTTTGTGGGGGATTACCCGGTCGCCAAAGGCGATAGAAAAATCAGGATCTATAAAAAAACCTTGATCATCTGGGCCTCGGTGAAGCAAACTAGATTTCATGTTTTGAATTTTTTTATCTAGCTCTTGATGCGATGATTTTAAATTTATTATTCCTTTCATCGTTAAGCCCTCGTAAATCTTTAAAAAAAACTGACAGGATGTATTTTGGAGTGAAGATCACTGATTTATTGTAATAATATAGTTTAATCCCACACAGGCACATCAGATTTGTCAAAAAGGAGGTTGACATCATTTATTTGTACGATAGATTTACTTCGATTAATTTCTGACAGTACCTTTTG
Organism: Legionellaceae bacterium; assembly: GCA_011087865.1. GTDB lineage: Bacteria > Pseudomonadota > Gammaproteobacteria > Legionellales > Legionellaceae > JAALKW01. The sequence continues at coordinate 8,603 of JAALKW010000007.1, read as the reverse complement.
TGCGTTTTCAAAGTTATCTAAGTTACGATACTTAAAATTCTTTGTATTTTCATACCATTCTTTGGCTATTTGTTTTAATCGGTTTGTTAAATTAACATCTGTGAAAGATGGATAATTAGCCAAATAAAGGAGCGCGATTATATGTTGCATATGGTAAAAATTCTTATTATTTTTTTTTGAAAAATTAGTGGGGTAACCACAAATTAGTTTATCCATAGGCAATACTATTTTGTGTAAATTTTGTTTTAATATAGGCTGGGATTTTAAAAAATACCAATCTCCATCGTTTGTGGGGGAAGATGAGTTTGGAGTATAACCACCACTACGAATTTTCATTTTAAATGGCGAATCACTGACTAATACGGTATTAAAAAATCCTGAGCAAGACAAAATCATGTTGATTTCATTGGTCTTTATATTGCGTGAACTAATTTTGTTTTCATAAGATGAAATTTGTTTTTTAGGATCATCTTTTAAAGGAATCAAATAATGTTTCATTTTCTTAATTTTTGATTCGTAGATCACAACAAAATCGGCTTTGATGTTATCTGATAGGATAGTAGCTGATTGAGGCGATGTATCTGAGTACCGGGATATATTTCGTTCTTTATCATACCAAACCGTGTTGTTTTCTTCAAAAAACTCCAGGTTACGATGAATATAATTAGCAACATCTTCATTACCATAGGTTAAAGCGTAGTCATTCAGACGAAGTAATGCGTGTAGCCACCCGTTTAAAATAATCTCTGGGTTAGAATGAAACAAAGGAATCTCCAGTTGAGCTATACTGAGATCTATTCCGCCCCTCTCATATGGTAAAAAAAATGCTTTTTTTACTCGCTCTAATAATTGGTGCGAATTTTGGCTAGCTATTTCTTTGTCATACTTCATGTACCCAGATAAAATATCCCCTTGACTTATCGTGCTATAGGTTACATTTTGGCCATTCATCCTGGATAAAGGGTATATATTTGGATAAAAGAATGATAATTCTTTAATTGGTAGGTCGATGCCAACCAACTCTGTCATTTTTTGAACATCAATATAGTTTAAATTATCAAAAATATATCTGCAATAAACTGCTGGATGAAATACATATTGGTTCGAATCCTTAAGTTGCCAATAGCGCGCAAAAGGTACTCCCTGAACCAAGATAAATGCATCATTATTTTTATTTTTCTCCTCATTTTGATTTTTTTTATATATTTGGCTACTAAACGCCATATCTTTAGTTGATGGCTGAAAAGGTTGAGGGGTAATGCATAAATCACCCACGCCAATAATAGCATGGCAAGCATTTTTTAGTAGAAAATCTGAATCAGAATGTGCAGCATTTGCAATAACAAGCATGGCGGTACCAAATAAAAAAATACTCTTTAATTTTAAAGTTGGCTTTATTGAACCAAGTATAGATTTATAATTTTTTTTCATAAGAATCTCTAGTTAAATAGTGTGTGAGTATTAATTTCTATAAGTGACAATAACTATTCTTCATTTGTTCAATATTAAGTTTCTTGCTGATAATAGTAGCGTTATAAAAAAAATTCATACCACAATAGCCTCTAAAAATAGGGTTGATTTTATCTAAGAGTTGCGTTGCTTTATAGTCACATGAACCATCAATTAATGATGTAACAGGACATGGATATAATAAACCAAGAGTCGGATCTACAGTTTTATAAACTTCTCCATTATAAACTTCTACAATATTATGAATTGCACCAGTACGACTACGTAACCCTATACTCGTTATTTTATAATGACTAGGTACTTCATATGCAAAAAGATATGAAAAATTCCCACAATGCGCTGATTTTGAAGATAAAATATAATCTCTTATTGTTGTTCTTTCACACGAAATTTTATCTCTAGTAATATCTTCCTTGTGCACCCCATACCCATACTTCATGCGCTTGCTTATATTTGATGCCAATAAAAGCAAGGAATCATCCGTTTCTTTAGTATTCGAAAAGCCAGGTATAATTGAGCGTACGATAAGCCGTTTTTGCATCCCTCCCTCTAGAGTTCGTAGCATATATTGGTCATATGATTTCTCTAAATTCAAATTTATACTTGAAAATACATGCCCGTTAATTTCATCAAACTGATCAATATTTATATTTCTCAGAAAAACTTCGATATCCTGCTCTTTATTCTTTTGTATTCCATAAAGAGCAATTTTTTTTGGTATCTCTAATTGTGAATACCAAACAAATAAAATTTTCTCTAAAAGCAGACCTGTGTTTTTATTTTTAAAGCATACATAAGATGAATTAATATCATGTGATGATAGATAATTATTTAGAGATTTCGAGCTAAGCGTTTCTACACCAAATCCATCATAATATTTTCCTCGACCATCACATGAACTATAGCTCATGTCTTCGTAGCCAAAACATGGAGCGTCTTCTTTATTAGGCCAAGAAGCAGGTAAATTTAGATTCACTTTAATTTCAGGGGAGCTGGTTGTTTTTATATCATACTGATCTTTAACAAAGGCATGCCCATAAAAAGAACAAAACATAAGGATAAAGCACAATCTGGCGGCAGTCATAATGAAACCCCCGCGTAATTAGTCCTGTTTTTTTCAAAAAGCCCCATCCTTTCATTGATTAAACCTTCAAAAACGTCAAGATAAACACGACTTTGAACTTGCCAAGTAAAAGCATTGCGCTGTTCTTTTAGATGTTTTTTATAGGAACTATATAAACACGTATCTGTAAATATTTCATTAATTGCAGATGCTATTTGACGACTAGTATGCATTGGCTTAACTAAACCAAATTTAGTCTCATGAACAAATCGTCTCAATTCAGGCGAGTTATTGGCTAAAATAGGAAGTTCTGCTTGTATAAATTCAAATAATTTATTCGGTGTACAATAATAACTATTCAAATCAACATGAGGGTAAGGGATAATACCTGCATCTGCAGAAGCTGAATGCTGCAATAGCTCTGATTGGGGGACAGCGGGTAAAAAATAGATGCGTTTATCCAACAGCCCCAAACGGCTGGCCTTTTCTGTTAATACTGTCTCAAATTCACCAAAACCCATCATGACTAAATCAACTTTAGGATGTTTAACTAACGCCATTGCCTCAATCAATTGCTCTAAGTTTCTATAGGGAGAAAAACCGCCTTGGAAGAGCAGTACTTTACGAGAGGCATCTAGCTTTAATTTTTCTCGCAAAATATTATATGACGTACTAGGATGATATTCAGCAGGAGGATCTATGGCATTGGTTAAAGTGATTGGACGAGGAATGGCATATTTTTTTGCCATTTCTTCTGCAATCGAATCGTTCACGGCAAATACTTTTGTACATGCTGTAATTAATTCCTTTTCAGCTCGAGCACAAACACGGCGCTGTATGAATGAGAACGAACGTTGCTCTGGATAGAGTTCATGTGCATCGTAAACAAGAGGAATCATCCATTTTTTTGCGAGTTCGACACCCGCCGCCAATGCAGGCAAATCATGTACTTGAATGATGTCGGGATTAAAACCACTTGCAGCATTGAAAAAGGCGCTTTTAAAAGGAAGTGGATCACCCATGGTGCGATTAAAATAGCGCATATAAAGTAAGCTTTTATATGTCACCCCATTGAGGTGAGATAAAAGCTTAAAGCCAAATGCCCAACAATATCTTAACGTATTTTCTTTTTTATATAGCTGTGTTAATAAATGATTTAATTTTTTTTTTTCGAATCATATAATTTTTATATATTTTATTACCCGGGATAATGTGTTTTAGACCAATTCGAATAAGATGAATGCCTTCGGGTAAATATTCATCATCATCATTACTGTTATGTGACAAACAAAGTAAAGTCACTTTGTAACCTAATTGAGTCAGGCTACGCCCTTGAGTAATGACCCTTCTATCTAAATGTTGGTCATGACAAAGCATCAGAATATGATTGTTCATTTTTTAAAAATCCTTTTGATTTCCTTAAGCGTTTTATGGAATTCATTGCGAATGCGAACTTCAAAATGATTGAGTAACTGATAGTTCTGCATCTGCAGTTTATCACGCTCCATAATGAGGTTTTGAGTCTGCGCCTGCAGTCGATTACGTTCCTCTTGTGCCAATACTTCAATTTTCTCAAATAAGCATCTCCAGTCTGGATGTTTAGAGCTAACTGGCGTTAAATTGATTTTGTCTAAATAACACGCTGTTGTTACTTGAATATAAGTAGATATTTGATTCGACTGGGTTACATAATATGAGGGGGAGGCTGTTAATGATCGTAGTATTCCAATGGGCCGATTATCTCCTAATTGAATCGATTTTATAAATAGAGGCGATTTTATTCGAACTAGAAGCCCATAATAGGAGGGCTTCGTGTTTCTTGGGAGTGCCAATACATATCTGCCTTTTGAAACAATATTTAACTCGCCACTAAAAAGAATACCGAAACCGTCTTCTACTGAAAGAGGAACATCTTGTTTGTTTCTTGTAGTTTTTATTTCCAAGGAATCATAAGGTGCATAGGCAGGAAATTGTAAAATCAACCCTTCATCCGTTGCGTGAACAGCGCGTGCTACTGAGGGGTAAGGGATGAGATTGGCGCCTATTGTCATCTCATCTAAAATAATTTCGTTAGTCTGTGAGTGAGTGAGTGTAGACTCTATAACAGGTTTCTTTTTTGTTTTACATACACTTCTATGTCGATATAGTACTAAAATTTCACTATGACTGCTAAAATCGGGTCTAGTTAATCTATCAGAGTAGATCATATTGCCTAATGCCGATGCAGTTAACGACGGTAATGGCTCAACTGGATCTGGACTAGCCCCAGATTTATCACAGCAGGGGCAAACAGCGTCACGCCATCCAGACCATTCATCCAATATTTCTCGCCGAAATGATGTTTCTAAAGCATGATAAGGTGAGTAAGATTCTCCCGTTAATATTATTTTGTCGACTTCAAACGAATCTGGGCAGCGTGATACTAATTCAGGCCAGTCATACGATCGCATGTGCCAATTGACATGGTATTGATGGCTACAATGATGGCACTTAGCGGTTGCATAAAGAAGCTCTTCTCTAAAGGGGACAGCGACAAAAACCCACTTTTTAGCAACTCGAAACAGCTGCTCCCAAACCTTTTCCTCTATAGAACTCGGAAGATGCTCAAGCATATCGGTTGTTAAAACAAGATCAAATTCACTATCTTTAAATGGAAGGCTTGTTGCATCACCCAGTGTCGTTTTAAATGTACAGCGAGATAATGCTTCCTCACTAAAGTCCAAGCCTACTATAGGAACTTTTGTTGTCTTGATGATAGACTCTGTCAATTTTCCATCGCCACATCCGACATCTAAAGCGGTTATAACCTCTTCTGGGAAAAAATCAATAATGGCTTGTGCAAGATTCTTCTGGCCGGTTTGAAGGATTTGATTCCAAACCTCTGTTGATTCATACAAGAGCTTATCCTGAGTATTCATGCAATCTCCCACTGGGCTGGTTGATTAACAGTACCAATGTCTACCCCAAGGCCTTCAGGATGAAGAATTTTTAAGGGATAACAGCGATCATGTAAATCATATGCCTCTGGTTCAAATTTTGATGCAAGACAAAGATCCTTAAATAAAGCAACGGACAGGATATACTCGCCAGGTCCAAGGAATAGAGGATCAAATGTAACAGTAATATGACCTTCCCCTAATAACTTATTAAATTGTACGCCATCACGATTCGATGAAACTTGCATTGCACAGGTCCCATCTAGGCGATAAATAGCAATCACTGCTACAGGATTATGGGCAGTCGTCGCCGCGTTATAACGAATACAAGCTTTAGAAAAATCGCCACTGATTAAGGTATGACGACGAGAATTTTGAGCGTCTAAAAAACCAAATGCAGTAATTTTTACTGGCCCTTTGCCATAACGATCATGTGAAGATAAGTTTTGTAATTCAAAAACTGTTGGCATTGGCTCAATAGTGTCAGTGATATGTTGTATATCAAGCTCAACCCTTAGTGTCCTCCAAAGATTGCCTTCATTATTTTGACTAATGACGCTTAGTCGTGTGTACTCCTTTGTTATTTCATCAAATTGTTCTAACCTTATTTCATCTGAGGCAGAGGCTTTATAATCTATTTCTATCCAGCGCTTTTCTTCAGGAGTTAATTTCCAATCGATTTGAAACGGTGCATGTATGAACCGACCACCAAAATCAGCAAATGTTCTACAGGTCTTGTTGTCAATTTCAATCACATTAGACCAATTACTGCCCTCTGTTTCTGCAAGACAACGAGAGGGATTCTCTGAGCTGTTGATTGAAACTTCACCTAAAATATTATTTTCGTATCCATATCGAATATTAGAAATAGTCAAAGGTTGATCGGGAGCTTTGTCATGCTCTGTAATAAATCGAAACAATGAAATATTACTTTTTATTATTATAGATGGATTTAGTTGGTTGCTCCGAGAACGAATTCTAAGTTCTTCATCTTCACGAATACTAGATAGGTAGGCTTTACTAACGGATAATACATCTCCATCTGCTTTAATACTCCCTTTATCAATCCAAATACCCCTGTCACATAATAGTTGAGTGGCACTCATATCATGAGAAACAAATAATACTGTTGTACCTTGTTTAGTTAACTTTTTCATTCGCTGAATAGACTTACCAACGAAATATGCATCACCTGCTCCAAGAATTTCATCAATGATGAGTATATCGGGTGTGATGGTTGTTGCTGTTGCAAAAGCCAAACGTGCATACATTCCTGCAGAAAACTCTCGTACAGGACGAGTAATAAACTCGTCAAGTTCTGTAAAATCTACAATCTCTTCAATAAACTTTTTCGCCTCTTTACCTTGTATTCCCTGATAAGAAAGTGCTGAGCATATATTTTCAATACCAGTAAAATCAGGATGAAATCCTGTCCCAATTTCCATTAAGGCTTGTAGTTTGCCATTAACTTGTATCTGGCCTCGAGTAGGCTGAATTTGCTCTGAAATTAGTCGAAGTAATGTGCTTTTCCCTGCACCGTTTCTACCAATTAAGGCGACTTTTTCACCTTGTTTTACCTTCAAAGTGATGTCACGCAAGGCCATAAATACATCATAACGTTTGGATGAAATAGGACAACCTAGTGCATCTAAGGCACGCCATCCAGGATGCTGAAATCGTTTAAACGATTTATCAACTGTAGTTAATGAAATCGCAATCTTAGACATAGTCAGCAAAAATAGGTTTAAGATGAGAAATAAAACGGTAACCAATCAAACAACATACCGTGCTAAATAGCCCAAAATATAATAATTCCATCAAGGGTAATACTCCTGTTAAAAAACATTGGCGATATAAATGCATCAACCATGCTAAGGGGTTCAGTTTTATAATGGCTTTCATACCTTGAGGCACCATTTCCTCAGTGTATCCAATTGGTGAGACAAGCATCAAAAATAAAATAACAATCGGTATAGCTTGCTGAATATCACGAAAGAAAATATTCAATGATGATGTTATCCATACAAGCCCCAAGGTCATCATAATCTGGAATAGAAATATAAGGGGAATAGCAAGTTGTGTCCAATATACATGGTTACTATATAAAGCTGCAGCCCAGACTAATAAAAGACCTAAGCCCATGGTTGCATGACCAACAAGTACATCTCTTGCGACAACCATTTCAATGGGGAAAAGCGTGTTACGCAAAAGGCCACGATTGGCAATAATACTTGAAGTACCAACGCTAAAAGCTTCTGAAAAAGCTAAAAAAGGAACTAAACCCGAAAAAATAACAAGTACGTAATGTGCCGTGCCTAACTCAGGCACTCTTACGCCTAAAATAAATATAAAAATTAAAGAGTACATTGAAAGAAATATAAGTGGATAAAGAACGAGCCAAGCTACACCAAGAACACTTGAAGTAAATCGATTATTTAAATTCTGGAGGGTTGTCGCAACAAGAAGATATTTATTTTTGTTTAAGTTATATAATAAATCAAACATATTGTGTCTCAACTGTCTTACTTAAAATTCGTTGGCTGAAGTGCCCATCACCATAGCAGCCTAAAGTCTTGCTTGGAAAAAAGCTCGTGCATCCAATGGTTGATAAATTACAAGATTTTTTTCCCTTATAGGTGGCACCAAAACTTTGAGCCGCATCCTCAATAACAGGAATATTTCCGTATTTTTCAGCGAAAGCATTAATATTGCAAGTATCCTGATTGATATCAACGAAAACAGGTGTGACACCTAACAAGGTAATAACTTCTGCCATTGCTAAAAAAGTAAATGGGGTCGTAATAACCTCATCACCTGCTTTTATGCCCAGTGCCATTAATGAAATCCTTTCTTTGAGCGACGCGTATTGTGCCTTTAAATCAATAAACTCTATTTTTTTGCTCATAATGCTATAAAGCCTTCCTCGCTCCCTATAACATTGTAACCGGCTTCACAGCAACGAAGAAGCAATGGTAGCCCAACATATCCTAGTCCAACAACACCTACCATCGCATTTTTTTTTCAATCAGCTGAATTAAATCGTTTCTTTGAAAATTTAACATCCCAACTTAAATCCTTAGAGTTATGGTTGTTTCTGGTGTATGACAAATTAAAAGAGGTGGCGTACCCTGTTG
>JAALKW010000064.1 GCA_011087865.1 Legionellaceae bacterium | reverse complement strand
TCGGAACGTTACCATATTTTTTTATGTACAGTTAGTTAGGTGCACAGAACCTAGGGTTGCGAAGGTTCTTTCTCACAAACTCAACTTCAAAACCACATTTTTTATAAAAATCAGGTGCCTGAAAATCACAGCTCATTGTATTAATATTATGGAGGCGCTTTGAGGTCGCATATTTCTCAAGCGCAGTAATAAGTTGCCTGCCATATCCCTTTCCCCTGTGTGCTTCATCAACCCAAAGGTCTTGAATATGAACACAAGAATAAGAAGAAAAAGCCTCCAATACACCTATCACATCACCTTGCTCATCAAAGAGTTCTAACGCAAAAGGCTGGTAATCAACATCGATACCATGACTTTTCTCATAAGCAAGTAACCCCGCACTCATTTTTTGACGCGTCGTATCAGATAATTGTTGGGTAAACTCAATTTTTACACTAATCATTTAACCTTTCCTAGCAACGACCAATAAACGCTCTGTTTCTTCCTCAATCAATCGCGCTCCATCGATACTACATATATCCAGGACTTCAAAGCCAGTCTCCTTAAGTAGGGCCTTAAGTTGACTCGCACTGTAAACTTGTAACGTTTGAAAGGCAGTAGAAATCTCCGGCTCCTCATGACCTTTTTGTCGATGGTAAATATCATATGACGCAAGCGTACCAGCCTCATTGATTGTGCTGTATTGGATTTCTCGAGCGAGTACGTCTTCATCTTGCTTCTGAATATCCATTGTAAGCTTTGTAATGTTATCTCCTTGAAGCAAAAAATCTAAGTTAAATATATCAAAAATGTATAAGCCACCATCATTCAAATTAGTTTGAATATTGCCAAGTGCTTTTTTAAAATCACTTTTAGTCAGGTGCCCTATTGCATTGAAAATTGTAACGACCGCATCAAACTTACCCACCTGTGTCGTACGTATATCTCCAAGCAAAAGTTGGGTAGAAAAACCCTTCTTCTCAGCCTTATTTTGAGCAATAGCTATCATTTTTTCATTGATATCTACCCCTGTTACGTCATAACCATGCTTGAGTAAATAAAAGACCTGTGAACCTGTCCCACAGGTTAAATCTAATACCGTCTTAACTTGATGCTGCTTTAAGATTTGCTCTATCAACTGATTTGTAGCTAATGAACCAGCTTCATTAAAGGCATCGTAGTGCACAGATTCTTTATCGTAGTGTGATGCTAATGCACTCACATGTACTGCTGAATTTTGATTCATTAAAATATCCTAAACTTATATGCTTTTGCTCATAAAATAACAGCTACTCTCATTCACGTATCCTGTACGCTCAAAATTGATTTCATAACCCAGTTTTTCATAAAAGGATTTTGCATGCTGAAAACTCATTGTAGAGACCGTTGCAGAAGTGCATCCTTCCACTTTGCCGAGCTCATGCACTTTTTCCATCAATTGCCTAGCGAGCCCCTGATTTCTAAAAGCGCTATCCACCCATAATTGATCAGTATAAATTTTACCATACATCACAAAACCATTTGCACCAGCAATAATTTCATTGTTCTTATCTCGAATGAAAAAGCCAAAGGGTTGAGCTTGACCATAATTTGCTGTTTCGGCATTAATCTTATCTGTTAAATACTCAACATCAGTATGATTAGGTGCTGTTGTAAATTCAATTTTCATCAGACTTTACCTGTTTTCAGTACAACCTCGCCATGGAAAGATGATTCTCATATTTTCCATCAATACAAGCCGCATTGATATGCCTGCCTTCTTCTACAAATCCAAATTTTTTATACAATGCAATTGCAGGCTTATTATTTTCACGTACCTGTAACTCGATACGTGTTAAACCATTTTCCTTTGCTTTTTTAAGCGCTGCTTTCATCAGCGCACCACCTACCCCATAACCACGGTGAGAAGCGAGAACACCCATCCCTAGTTTTCCAACATGCGCGATAACAGGCCTATTATTAAAAAGACTGATATCACACCAACCCACAATTTTTCCTTCAGCCACGGCAACAAAATGTATCCAGTTAGCAGCAATGCCATGTAAGACAAAAGACCGTGTTGTATCGATAGGCGGCCCTTCAAGAAACGTTAAATATTGACGCTCTCTTGATACGCTATCCAATACTTCCCAAAATCCTTCAATATGTTTCTCTTCTATTGGCACAATATTAAAGTTCATTTATCACCTGTAGGTTGGCTTCGCGTTTTTGTAAACCAAAGCACTAAATCGTCGTCTAGTGAATACTGTTTCCCTGGAGTAACGGGCTGATAATTATAAGTTACACCCAACCCGTTGGGAACATAACCTCGTTTAACATATAGTCTTTGGGCAGCACCATAATCAGGATAAAGCCCAACACCTATACCAATAATATCAGATTTTTTAAAAGCGGCTTCTTCTGCATAATTAAGCAGTGTCGAGGCTACTCCTGTTTTTCTAAAGGTAGGAAGTACATTCAAATCCATTATTTCAGGAGTATTAGCTTGGACAAATGGCTTATATTCTGACTTCCATTTTAATGTTACATACCCACAAAATTGATTATCTGAATAAGCTAACCAAACTAAACGTTCTTTTTTAATTTGTTCATCAAAGTATTTTTCAAATATAGCCGCTGGCTTTTCCGTCCAGTTGGATTGTTTGAATGCATCAACAATCCCAGGAATATCATCTCTTTTTAAATGTGATATTTTCAATGATTTTTTTTGATCCGCTATCAATTAGCTACCCTCCTGAAAAATTTCAAGCAATGCTTTCAGGGACGGAGCAATGCGCCCATGTCGTTGAAATTCACCTGTCAATTGCATTTCATCACAAGCGCATCGCAAGCGATCATTACCAAGCGCTGCATAGACAAAGAATAATTTTCGTGAGAGTTCAATTGCCTTGGATAGGTCTTGAGCATCCATTTGGAAAGCGTTAAAACAGTGCTTTTCGAGCGCCAGATAAATTTTCGAATCGTCTGCTAATCCATGATGCTTTTTTATTACAAACAAGAAATTTAGCAATGAAAAAAATGGATGGGAAATGACTATTTCCCCTAAATCAATGATGGTGATTTTTTTCGTTACATGATTCATGAGTGCATTATTATCATTAAAATCAGGCTGAACTAAGGTTTCTTTTATACTATAACTCGATAACTGATGGCATAAGCTAGATACTGCTGGATAAAGCCCTTTCAGTTGACTGACTTCACTTTCTGATAGGCCATCTGCTACCAAGATATCTTTTTTTGCAATAAGCGTTCGATAAAGTTCAGGTAATTTCTTTAATCTATAATCCGGAACCCCGACCTTGAGTAATACATCAACATCATCAGCAACCGCCTGCTGAAGCAGCAAAAATTGATCAATCACGTTACAGACCAACGCTTCGTCGAGCTTTGCTTTAAGTATTAATCTTAGAGATATACCCACATCCTTCATTAAAAAACAATGGAGCTTGTCGTTATGGGCGATAATTTCTGGTACCGACGCATTAAATTGCTTATGTAGAGCCTCAATAATACGAGGCTCTAATGCAATTTGCAGAGGTGTTTGCTTCAGGTAAACATATCCGATAGAAGTTTTAAACCTGATAACGTAAGACCAAGGCGTATCTTGCACAATTTCCGGGTGCTTTGCTTCTAAATCATATCCAGCAGCATCAAGCTGCTTAAATCCCCACTGGATGGTCACATTGCGTAAAGTATCATTCAACCCGATATGCCTCAAAAGCTTTACACACTGCTTCAGCATGCTTATCAATATCACCATCATCAGAGCTTAGTGAAAAACTCGAAGCTTCTTTGTAAAGCTCATCACGCTCTCTATGTACTGAATCTATGAATGCAGCAAAGTCGTTTACAGGCAGCAGTGGTGGGCGTGAACCCGCGCCTCCTCTTTGCATTTGAACAGGTGTACTCACTTCCAAATAAACAGTAAATGCGGATTTCAGTAACTCTCTGTTTTTAACATCACAAATAATGCTTTCATCTGTTGTAACAACAATATTTTCTTCGCTCATTTGTTGAGACAAAATCTCATTCAAACAATCATAAAAATGCTGCTCACCCGACTCACCGAGCACTTCGGAGGTTCTACGACCAATATGCGTGGTACAGCCTAAAATATCTGCATTAATGAATTGCCACCCCAGTTTTTTAGCAACGGCTTCAGCAAGCACTCCTTTTCCCGCACCAGAGCGCCCCACAATAAAAATTCTATTCTTTGTCATATATGCTCCTATAGCAGATGACTCAATACACACAACGTAGCATCGAGAACCCAGTCTATTGTATGAGTGATCACATCAAGCTTCCATTAAAATTTAAACAATTATATTTAATTTAAGTCTGTGCATAATAAAAAATCTCTCATGTACAGACTTAAATTAAAGAAACAACCTAGAGACTAAAAGACCTCTAGAACAAAAGTTGCGAACAAGCATTAAGCTGCATATACCTCTAATGCTTTAGTTATCCACGCAGTTGCTTCTGGGTTAAACAATAATTTACTCCGAATTTTTTTACTCATTTCCTGTAAGGGTGGCATCTGCTTGAGACCTTTTAAGTCATCTGCTTGCCTCGCAACATCTTCCCAAAACATGAGCCCTGCTATGAAAGATCGAGGTCCTAATGATAAATGCTCTTCAACAAGTTCCTCCCATTCTTTTGCAACCTTCTGTCCTACTTTTCCAGCTGGATCTGAACTTATATTATTGACAATTTTATCGTATATCAGCTCCCATCGAGCTAACCAATAACCTAAGGTTGCTTGACTTAACCAAAGACTCCCTTCCGGTGTAAGTTCCGATTGAGTCAATTTACCAGACTGGATATACTTTAATAAGCTCGATCCTAAATGCACTCGTTTTGAAAAAGTTGACTGTAGTTTTAGCTGTAACTCTCGGAAAAATAAAACGACTCGCTGACCTTCTGAGCCATTTGGATCACCGAGCTCCTTATTATTTATTTGTTCAATTATTTTTTGACGCGCATCAAGTATTTCAGGAAATTCCTCATAAATAGTCAGCAGCTCTTCAAATTGAGACTCGGTTAATGCTTTTCCTGCCCAAGATGATTTTAACTTACTTCTTAGTTCATTACTCATATGATACCTCGATATTAATAAAAGTGAGTCTTTATAATCAGGCGTTTCAAGTGGCTCCAAGCGTCCTAAAATATCCCCAAGTACTGCTGTTACTTCCTGTAGTTGTGCGCTCTTTTCTTTGAGCACCTGCTGTTGCACTTGGAGATGAGCATAGATATTCTGATGCTTATGCAAAATTTCTTTAATCGTTTTAAGGCTAAAGCCAAAATACTTTAAAGATACTATCTGCTGTAACACAGCTAAATCTGCTTCTGTATAGCAGCGATATCCATTTGATGAGCGATATGACGGTTTTAATAAACCAATTTTGTCATAATGCCTCAACATCCGAATTGATACTTGCGTCAAATCACTGATTTCTTTTATACGCCATTCTGTCATTTAATTCGCCTCCCACTTATAAGCTTATTGTATGACACAATGTCAGGGTCAATAGCAAAAAAATACTTCTTCGTAGAATACATCAATTTTTTCAGGTTCATTCAATATCATTTAGTAACACCCTCCAAAACCCTATTGTCCCCCAAATTCAATCTGCCATAATGAGTTAAATATCAGTCACTTTGATTTTATTTTGATACCGATTGATATTGATTGAAATCAAAAATAATAGGTTTGATATGGATTTTTTCACAATAACAGCTGAGGAACTAAATGCTCTGGATGGCTTACCTTATATCCAACAGGTTCTCTACTTCAGAGGTATTCGACCTTATATGGATAGAAAAACAGGCATCGTGGGTATCAGGCGCCGTATAAGCTACCAATCACTTCGTGAAGCGCTGTATGTTGAGCCAATTGCTGGTACGCAAACTGTTGGCAGCCCAAGTTACGATCAAGTACGACGAGCAGTAAAGCAATTGATACAAAAAGGCCTACTTGAAGTCCAACCTGCACGGATGCAACTTATTTTTAAATGTGTTTTAGCCTTAAGGGATAAATCCGTCCAAAACAAGGCCGCCACTTGGCCGCCAGAGGAAGCCGCCAGTAAGGCGCCAGAGGAAAATCCAGCAATAACGCGCCTTTTCAATTCTCCTGGCTCACAGGCCGCCAGACCTAATGGCCCTCAGGCCGACATACCTCATAAAGATAATAATTTTTTATTTTTTTTAAGCAAAAATTTTGAAACCTTTTGGGAAAGTTATCCACAGAAGCTTGGCAAGCATAAAGCTTGGGAAGTTTTTCAAACCATCAGCCCTGACCAAACCCTCATGCAAACCATCATGACAGCACTTGCAGCACAGATTACCTCACAGCAAGAAAAGCAAGCATTGGGACACTGGGTGCCTCATTGGAAGAATCCGGCCACCTGGCTCACGCAACAGTGTTGGGAAGATGAAATTGTACCAATTACAGCAATGGAGAAATCAAATGCAAAATATCAAACACGCTCTACCAAAAAGTCTCCAGCAGACATCATCTGGGAATCCTGCAAGGGTGGCATCGACTTCGACTTTGATGCTGAACCAGAAGCAGCCACAAAAGATAATGTCATTGCCCTCAGATGCTACCGTGAGGAGGTTTAAGTGAAAACAATGGATATAGCTGAAGCTGCAAATTTTTTAGGGGCACACAAAGAGACAGTCCGTCGACTGGTTGTATCTGGAAAACTGCCCGGAGTAAAAATAGGCAAAGGATGGCGATTCATTGAACAAGACCTTGTGTTATATATGCGCTCTCAGTATCCTGTTCCGGTTACATCGCAAGGCGCTGCTGATAGGAGTAAAAAATCATGGCGCTTTATAAAAGAAACGCAACATGGTGGGTTAGCTTCACCCACAATGGACAACGCATACAACGAAGCACTGGGACTGACAATCAAGTAGCAGCTAGAGAATACCATGACAAACTCAAAGCTCAACTTTGGAATATAGCCAAACTAGAGCAAAAACCTGTTTACTCATGGCAAGACGCTGTTCTACGCTGGCTACATGAAAGCGCTTCCAAACGTAGTATTGAAACAGACAAGGTAACTTTACGGTGGTTAGATAAGTATTTGCATAATGTCGAACTACACAAGATTAACCGTGATCTGTTAGAAACTATAGCAAACGCTAAAGCGGCTGAAGGTGTCACACTAGGGCGTGTCCCTAAAGTTTATTTTCAATGAAAATTATGTTAAAAACTCCT
>JAALKW010000006.1:32746-35289 GCA_011087865.1 Legionellaceae bacterium | reverse complement strand
CCCCCCCCCCCCCCCCCCCCCCCCCCCCCCCCCCCCCCCCCCCCGCACCACACAACAGGCTTCAGCAAAAAATTGCGCTGCAACCAAGGTTTGGCCAAGCCCTAAAAAACTATGCACAAATAAAGCTTGTTTTTTCCCATGTACATTAAGCTCTATATAATCTTTTTGATTGCTTGCAGGCGTTGCATCTACAGCACTCACCACCTGAACAGATGCCCCCCCCATATCCATCACACTCAAATGTTTAGGCATCTCAACGCCTGGCGTTTCATTTAGGTCTTCATACAAAGACAACCACGCAAAAATACCTTCTTCACGCCCTGTGATTGTCTTTGCTTCTTTTAAATCCCAAGAGGTTTTTTTAAACCAATTTTTTACAGCATCATAATATTTTTTTTGATGTTCATCAGGTAACAAACGCATGCCTGCTGTTGCATAAAAATAAACGGGGAAATTTTTTGGTGAATCTTTGAATAATTTAGTAAGATATAAGCTAATATCAGATGCTTCTGGCTGTAGTGTTGCAAAACCGGGTGTAATTTTATTAAGCCATATTTCTTCCGTATGCTCTGAGTTTTTTTCATGCGCATACACATGCAAACGTGACCCTGTACTGCCTACATCAACCACCCCAATGTATGTTTTCTCTGCAAATGCAGTATGCACGATTATCAAAAGAGAAGCACAAAGCAGAATCACACGAGTCATGAATAAAGGCCATGCAAATGAATTCAATATAGGATACGGTATGGTTAAATTGCAGTCAATAAAAACCTAGTTGTGTTTATGATATTTTGTGCACTGAAGTGCTTTAAATCGCTTCTTGCGAGATAAAAATATATGTATCAAGCCACATTGCTCTGTTGAATAAACAGGGATATTTTGCATTGCATAACGCGACACTGCTTTCTCATGAGGAAAATGATAACGATTATCAAATCCATAAGAAGCAATCGCTGCTTTCGGTGAAACGTGTTCTAAAAAAACTGAAGATGAAGAGGTGTTACTTTCATGATGCGGAACCAATAAAAACGAGGCGAACAGCTTACTTCTGTGAGATTTAATTAAATCTCGTTCTGCTGATTGCTCAATATCGCCTGTTAATAACATGCTCCCAAAATTTGTTGTTATTTTTAAAACACAAGAATGATTGTTTTTTTTAGGGGTATCTAGAGAGAGCGGTAAAAACTCAAATAAAACACCATCCCATTGCCAAGGTGGATATTGATGGCAGCTTTCGCCACGATGATAAAACGTTGGATCATCTACCAATAATTCACGTATCGCATAGGCTTGCTCCACTGAACACCACCCGCCTCGGTGATCTAAATCAGGATGACTAATAATCACAATATCTAATACTTTAGTCCGTAAAGTTTTTAAATACGGTACAAGTGCAAGCTGCCCCATATCTCCACCTCGATAAAATTTAACCCCAGTGTCATATATGACTTTATGATGTGCTGTTTCTATTACAACAGATAAACCTTGAGCCACATCAAGCACATCCACTCGGGCCTCACCCCAATTGATTTTATCTTGTTTTGCATACAGCCCCGATGCAATTAAAACCAGTATAACGGGTAAAAATCGTTTAATAGGTAAAATAATAGCGATTCCAAAGGCATACATTAAAATACCCACAGACCACAAATGACTCACTGACAAATCAAGATTAAAACGTGCAAATTGATCTATCCAATCTAAATAACGCAGCAATAACATCACAGCCTTATCTAAGATTAAACTGAAATAATCCATCGAAAAATAAGGCCCTAAGAAAACAATCAAAAGCCCAATCGGGATCACAAAAAAACCAACCCATGGAATCGCAAGTAAGTTCGCAAAAAAACCATTCAGTGATCCATAAGAAAATAAAAATAACGTAAGTGGCATAAGCCCTATCAGGCAAGATAATTGCATCAGCAGCATTTTTCTAATGCCTTGAGCAGCAATCACTTGATTCACTGTTATTAAAATACCCACAGCCATAAACGACAAATAGAAACCAGGCATAAGCACCGAATGCGGTTCAAATAAAAGCACAGCAAATAACGCATACCTAAATGCCTGCCACACACTAAATGCTTTTGTGGTTATATTACGAAATAACATAAAAAAACACACCACAAGCGCTCGCTCAGCCGGCACCCCAAACCCCGCCAATACGCTATAAATAAAAGCCATACATAAAGCACCCATGCTTGCGATACGCTGTGAAGGTATTTTGATGGGTAAAATGCCAAGCCTTGACCAAAAACGCCTTAGAAAACCATACGTAAGCCCTGCGACAAGACCAATGTGTGCACCAGAAATCACCATAAGATGCGTGGTCCCTGTTCGCCTAAACAACCCCCAGGTCTCTTGAGTAATTTCGCTCCCTAATCCAAGCGTTAAAGCCTGCAAAATACCTACTGTTTTGGGTTCAAATACATGCTGATTCAAATGCCTTGAAAAATAGCTACGTATCTTCATTAGATAAATTTTAGTTCCTGAATGCACCCCTACATATTTAAAACTGCCTGCCTGTGTATACCCTACCC
>JAALKW010000006.1:0-32736 GCA_011087865.1 Legionellaceae bacterium | reverse complement strand
TACTGAAAAAATGGGAAAATGCTCGTAACAAGCAAGTAATACTCGCGCTTTTGCTTTTTTTTTATCAAACGAAAAAATATCAAACTCAAACTGCACTTTATCAGGGGTTATCACAGGCATCGATGCAATTACACCGGTAATATTAGCCTGTGTAATCACCGACATTTTAGGTATGCCACGAGGTGATATAACTAACGCATGTAGTAATGCCCAGGTTAAACCCAAACAAAAATAAATACATAATAATAATCGCGGCCTAAAAAAAAGAGCTACGCACAGCAATCCGAGGGCATATCCGTTTTTTAAATAAACAAACGCGACCCCCGAGAAAAAACAGAGGATTTCCATTGTCGCTTTTAGGTTGGATTCGAGGGCCTCACCTTATAATAAAAGCCTAGCCTTGTCATATACTTTATCATTAAAACACCAAATAAATACCAGATTAAACATCTAAAACATGTTATCTTCTCCCCACTCAATACTTATAAAATATCCCTTATGAACAGCAAGTTTCATCAGTTTGATGCAGCAATAGAAAAATACAATACGATTTCTGGATATACCCAATTTGAGTACTTACTTTCAACTATTGTGATATTAGCTCAAGCTTTTAGCTTATTAAATTTATTTCAAACTTACTCAATACAAAGCATACCTAGTCTTTTACTGATCGTGCTCATTGCTTATATTGCAACTGATTTTATAAATGGTTTGGTACATATGATAGTTGATAACACCAATCATTTTACGTCTGCTGTTGGACCTTTTATTGCTGCATTTCATCTACATCACTATAAATTAAAATACAAAGAAGCACATGCCTTTAAGATATATTTCTATGAATCCGGTCATAAATTTTGGCTGGTTGTTTATTTGTTATTATTAATTTTTGCACAAAAAGTACTGCCTTTATCACCTCACGTTAATTTAGGGCTGGTTTTATTTGGTATTTTTTCTTCTATTGCTGAGGTTTCGCATTATTGGTGTCATAAAAAAAAAGGCAATCATCGCATGATTGCTGTCTTACAAAAATATCATCTTTTATTATCGTTTCAACATCATCGTCTACATCATACCCATGATAATATCAATTACGCTTTTCTAAATGGCATGACCGATCCCTTACTAAATATCATTGCGCGCTGCTGCTATAAAGGCTATAAAAATCACTCCGATAAATATGTACAGGCCTACTTTAAAAAAAATAGGCCTATTATTTAAGTCCTATCGGCAATTCATCCTAATCCATCGACTCTTCCTTCCCTATTTCCTGTAATATCATTTTTTTTACCTCACCATATGCTTCTTGATAGCCTTCAACTTCTTTAGGTGCAAATTTAGGATAGAAAATACCCGCGCCTAAAATAAAAAGCACTGCAAAAATAAGTGCGCTTAATAATAACCGGTTACTTTTTTTCATGATTTCTTCTCTCTTGATAAAAAGCAACAAATTCATCGAGTTCTATATTCAATAAATCCATTGCGTTAAACACATCAGGAAGTGCTTCGGTGAGAAACACTTCTTTTTTAATTGCAAGAATTTTTGCTTTGGCATTAGGCATTACAAAATACCCAATGCCTCGTTTCATTTCGATAATTCCTGCTTGCTCAAGTGTTGCATATGCACGAACGACGGTATTTGGATTCACTTCAAGCGAAATTGCCATATCTCGAATAGAAGATATTTTCTCAGCTTCCCCCCAAATATTTTTTAATATTTCTTCAGATAAGTAATCCGAGATTTGCGTATAAATTGCTTTATTTTTAGAAAAATGCATACTAAATCTCACATTCTTTAAAACGAATATAGCCAATCAGTAAGCAAATAGGCGCTAGAAATAGTTTGGAAAAATAATAGATACCCCAATTTGTACCGGCTGAAAATGAAGCAAAAGACGATAAATCGTTCGTCACCATTAATATTATCCAGTTAAAATTTACTAACGAAATGAAAATCAGGATAACGGGAACTAAAACGACAGGAAGAGAAATTAAAAGTCCTGTTTTTAATAACACATTCTTTTTGAAATAAATTGCTCCCAGTAAGAAAACAGATTGAAGGATTAAATAACCAGGTATAGCCTGCCATATCTCATACGGTGCTAAAAACCCTAAAGCATAAAGCAAGACGCTAAAACTTAACAAATAAAGCATGCTGGTTGAAAACCAACGAGAAAAAAATTTCTCAAAACTTGAAGCAGGTAATAATAAATAACGATACCCTCTTTTTTTATCATGCACATCTGAAAATGCATAACCTGTTATAGTAAGGCCAATCAAATGTAAAAAAGGTACGTACATCCCTTTGATGTCATTTGTATTAAAAAATAAAAATAGCACGGCTGTTGCAATACCTGCCATCAATATCGTTTTTGATTGCATCAGTAAATCATTTTTTATGAGTTTCATAATTCGTAGAATATTCATCTGATATCCCCTTGTATCACTTGATTAAATAAACTTTCTAAATCACCCTCAGTATCATCTTTCGTATCATAAGCTTGATTAAAAACCACTTTTCCCTTGTCTAAAATCACAACGGGATCAATCATATGCTCAATGTCTTTCACTTGATGCGTTGAAATCACAAAAGTACGTTCAGCATCTACATGTGCTGCAAGCAATTTTCTAAATTGCTGTTTACTGGGAATATCAAGCGCATTGGTTGGTTCATCTAAAAGCATGAGCTTTACGCCAGTGGCAAATCCAAATGCCAAAAGAAATTTTTTCTGTTGGCCATGAGATAAACTGCCTAGTTTTTTTATATTATTTAATTCAAAAGCATCCAATGCATTTTGATAGTTTGTTTGATTAAATTCCGGATAAAATCCTGCATAGCAGTTTAAAAACTGTGTCATGCTTATATTCGGTAAAGAAAAAGTATCCGGTAATAAATATAAATCTTGAAGAAATTCAACTCGGCGCTCTCCAGGAACATGTTGCGTAACAGACACCATGCCTTTTTGAGGCAACAGCAAACCTGCCATTAATCTTAATAAAGTACTTTTACCTGCGCCATTTTTTCCGAGCAAACCACAAATACTGCCTGCTTTTAAAGAAAAGTTTAAATTTTCAAATACTGGATTAGCTTTTCGATAAGCATAATCCAAAGCTTTAATTTGTATCATACATCACCCTGTTAGTGTGTTAGTTAGATAGTACACCGGTATTGTAATAGCTGATTTAAAAAAAAGCAAGCTTTTTGTTTTAAATATCTACATGTGAAATAAATTCTTCAAACTTCCCGGTAGGACCAGGCAGAATTTCATCGGGGTAAGAAATATGAATATTAAAATGCGTGCCAAATATTTTTTGATAAAAAGCCTTTGCCGCGATATCTTGTGATGCAGTCAGCCTATCAGGCGTAACCGCTTTGATTTCAATATCATTTATCGTATGCTGCACAAATTGAAACTTCTGAATACGTATCGGTGCAATACGACTAAAATCCTCATGCTCTCCAACATATGGAAAACGTGACTCACCATTGGGTAAAATTAAACGATTTCGTTTACGCCCTAAAATCGCTTGAATCACAGGTAAGCTACGCCCACAGGCACAAGGCTCGCCCCAAGCTGCATAATCCCCTAGTTCATAACGAATCAAAGGCGTTGCATAATTCATTAAGTTTGTGACTAATACTTTTCCAGGCTTACCTATCGCACAAGGTTGATTATCTTCATCTACAATTTCAAGATAAACGTGCTCTAAATTCACATGGTACTGATTATATTCTGGGCACTGATGAGCAATATTACCGATTTCAATGCAACTATATACATCTGATATTTTAATCTCCGGCCAAATGCTTTTAGCTAAATTAATTTGTTTTTGAGTCAGCGTTTCACCGATGGTTCGTATTTCTTGCAAACCAGGTAACTTAATTTCATGCGTTAAACAATAACGCGCCAAAGCCGCGAGCTGAGACGGGTACGTCATTAAATAATATGGATTATGATGAATCAAGGCTTCTACTTGTCGTGCTGTTTGACTTGCAATATTAATCAAAACACTCGGGCCTGTTTGCTGATAAAAATCAATGGGCGCGCCCCAAGTCGCTTGATAGTGTCCAATAGGTGGTTGTGCAATGGCTTTATTAAGCCATTTAATAGCTAATAATTTTTGTTTAAAATCACGTTGATGCCATCGATGCTCGCGAAGCATGAGTGCATCATAAAATAACCGCGTAAATCCTGTACCCAGTATACGCACCACCTGCCCTGTTGAACCTGAGGTTTGCATCGCATACGTCTCACCATGTGAGTCGGGAATTTGACGGGATAAAATCTTGTCATACGCAGCTTGAAGCGTTGCACGTGACAAGATGGGTAAATCTGAAAACAAAGCTTTTTCATCATAGGCCTGATAAAAAGTCGTGGTGCTTTTGGCATGATAAACTAAGCGCGTTAAGTGCTTTTTTTGCTTTTTAATATGATCAGCTACGTCACTTTTTTCAGACTGCTTCAGTATTTCTTGCAGTGCCTGCATGGTTTATGCCAAATGATAATTAAGCTCTAAAAGCACTTGTTGGTCCCCCATTCTTGAATGTCCTGAAGCAGCATATGTTCCATCTGCATTCACAGGACAAGCTTCATAGGCATCACAAGACACTTGACCAATAGATCCCGTGGTTGATGTATTCAACCCAGAATAAAAAGCATAAATATAATTAGCTGAAAGCCCTAATTTTTCCGTCAACAAATATTCAAACCCAAGGCCTGTTCTTAAACCCGCGCGTTGTTTTTTATGATTTGTAACAAAACCGGCACTGGATGCGCCCGTTGAAGCATCCCCACCATCCGCTGTATTTACGGACTGACCAAAGGAAGTATAATTTGATGTCGTACGGACTTTAATTTGATTATAATCAACCCCGATACGAGCAAACAAAAAACTATTATCTGAAATTAATAAGCCAGGCTTTAAATCTAAATAAGGAACCACTGGGTTGCCTGATACCGTCACGGAACTTGAAAGCGAGCGCGTCACCGTCACTGTTTTAAGTACACTTAACTCCGGTTCGGTGGTTACAATGGTTGTATTACTCGCGCTCGTTTGTGACGTTGTTTTACTGTTTCCAAAAATAAGCGCGCCAAATTCACTACCTAAATAAAATGGTCCGTTGACAAGCCGGCCATAACCAATGGCCAAATCACCTAAAAAACCAAACTGGAAATTTTTTACCCCAAGTGTTTTTGACATCCCATTTGCACCCAGGGTATACGTGCCAGAACTCATAAAGCCTGTTTGACCAGCGCCTGCAATAAAAGCCCAGCCATCAGGGTAACAATACGCTGGGTCTCCCATTGTTCCAGCATAAACACCCGGACTCATTGCTAAGCAAGAAAGCAAACCAAAACTATACGAGACTGTTTTCCGTTTCATTTTTGTCATCCTAAACAATAAGAAGCTTTAGTTAGATTAACGCGTTCTACCGTTCAGTGCAAAACCCTCCACAGTAATTAAGGTTTTGCAAAAGATGCATGAACCTCTGTTTCAACATTTGCTTTCATCTGATCTAATCCAGACCTCAAATGTTGTAACTCAATCGCTTCAGGTTTTGCAAAAAATGAGTTGGCATATTCCGAGACACCGTCTATAAAAGGTCTAAAAACAGCGGTCAATAAAGTAACTATTACACCAACACAACCCATTAAGACTCTCTTTACAACAGGAAAAGCGCCACCCTCTTCTGGAAAACTCTCTTTATATGAATCAATTAAACCATCACACCACTGCTTAAAGTCTTCTAATTTTCTTATCGATGCTTTTTGCGCTAAAGGCTCAAGCTTTGTTAATATAGCATTTTGAATGCCACTCACAGTTTGCTGGTAATTCTCATTATCAAGTAGAGCTCTTAAAGAGTCAGTCGTTTCAGCCAAATGCCCCTCAAGCAACTCTTTTAATGCTTCACCTCTCTTTTTTGAATCAGTTTCTCTAATCAGATTCATCAGGGGCTCTTTCAGTCGATTAAACGCTTCAGCTTCACTCAAGACTTTTGGTGCAGAAGTGGAGTCAGGTTTAGTTTCAGGGGTTCCAGATCGTGAGTTTATTGCTTTCTCATCTGAGTTTTCTTCTAAATTTTCTCTTGGATTTACTTCTGGATTTACTGATTTATCATCGCCTGAAACTATAGGTGCAGATTGTTCTTCTACAACGCCACTTAACGGCTCATTCTTTTTGCTTTGAGCTATAATACCCACAGCTCTTAAACCACCTTTCACCTTCTCACGTGCTGAACTTCTTCTCTTTACTTTCTGTTCTGGTGGCGCTGCTTCTGCTTCTGCTTCTTTTCCTGTTTTTTCCTCGTTCATATCCATAATAAAATCCTTTTAAAAATCCCTAAAACAATAGAACTTTACCATTTCTTAACAATCAAATAAATAACATCTACTCAATTAAATCAATTAGCCCACAAACCAATAAAATTATTAGCTATTTTGCTATTTAAAAAAATGTCGCTTTGTCTTTTTCTTATCTTTACTCCCTGTAATCCTTCTACCTTGAACCGGTTTTGATTTAGACGCGGTCACAGGTAAATCATGTTGTGGCTCAAACCCTGAAATCACTTCTCTAACTATTTTTTTCTTCATTAATCGTTCAATCTCAAACAAAACACCCACTTCATCAGCAGACACCAATGAAAAGGCCTCACCCGCTTTGCCTGCCCTGCCAGTACGCCCAATACGATGCACATAATCTTCAGCAACTTGCGGCAAATCAAAATTAACCACTTGTGGCAACGCTTTTATATCTAAACCACGTGCGGCAATATCTGTTGCAACTAAAATATCAATTTGTCCACTTTTAAAATGCGCCAATGCTTTGGTTCGCGCAGCTTGGCTTTTATTCCCATGGATAGCGAGCGCTTTAAATCCTTCGTTTTGCAACTGCTCTGTTAAACGGTTTGCCCCATGCTTTGTTTTTGAAAACACCAAAACTTGCTGCCACCGATGTTCACGAAGCAAATGAATAAATAAAGCTTTCTTTTGTTTTTTATCAACGGGATGAATCACTTGCTTCACTGTCACCGCAGCGGTATTTTGTGGTGACACTGAAATTTCAATCGGTGACTTAAGAAACTGATGGGCTAGCTTTTTTATTTCCGCTGAAAAAGTTGCTGAAAACAAGAGTGTTTGGCGTTTTTCAGGCAAGACACGTATGATTTTTTTAATATCATGGATGAAGCCCATATCAAGCATTCGGTCCGCTTCATCTAGTACTAAAATTTCAAGATGATCAAACTTGATGGCATTTTGCTGATATAAATCAAGCAAGCGACCTGGTGTTGCAACCAAGACATCCATGCCTTTTCTAAGCTTCATCATTTGAGGGTTAATTTTAACCCCACCAAACACAACACCTGATTTCAAATGCAAATGTTTACCATATGTATGGAAGCTATCGCTCAATTGCTCGGCCATTTCTCGTGTAGGTGTTAAAACCAACGCTCTCACTTGATTAGATGAAGCAACTCGTCCCTTATGCAAGTTCTCTAAAATGGGCAGTGCAAAACCTGCTGTTTTTCCTGTGCCGGTTTGCGCTGCTGCCATTAAATCTCCACCTGACAATACATGAGGAATTGCTTTTAGCTGGATGGGCGATGGTGTGTTATAGCCAATGGCATCTAAAATAGGCTGGCATAATTTAAATTGTTTAAAACTCATATTCAAAACTCAAAATGCAATATTTTAACATATTGCACTTTGTTTTACACGCTAAATATCCCACGAAGTCCAACCTATTTTAAATGTGTTTTTTAAAAGCCCTGCGAGATAGCCCCGGGAACTATCACGAAGAGCCGGGGCGGGTTAATTTTTAGTTTATTGAAGCAGCGTTCGCTGTATTCTCACTCGTGTCTGATGGATTGTTTTGTAATGCAAACAAGCCTTGCCCTGCCGCAAGGCCTGCGACAGAACCCGCAGCAATAACGGGTTCTGAAGCAACGCTTGCAGCCTGGATAACCTCATCAGTCCGAAGTGCGTCTGATGCAAATCGAAGCGCTCTCCCATTTTGCGTAACAGCCGCGAGCACAAGCTCTCTATCGCCTCGCAAGGGTTCTGGTGTGTATGGACCCAGTCTTTTTTCATGGATCGCTGCGTTTTTGTATGGGGCATGTCGCGCAATAAAAGCTTGTTTGTAGGTTGGCTGTGATAAACCGTCAGGGAAAGGCAGCTCAGGAAAGCGATGATTATAATGAAACTGCCATATCGCGTTTTCTGCATTTGGCTCAGATAATATATTACGGATTGTTTTGTCACTTTGAGATAAAACAACTAAATCACGCCAGTTATTGAGCTGTTTTGCAATATCGACAACACCATAACGTCCGGCCTTTTGGAAGTGGCTTGATGTAGTTGTTGTAGTATCTGATAGCATCTGCGGCATAACAAACTCCGGGATATAAAAACATATTGGTTGTATATTGCATATAAAGGGTTATTTTGGATTAATATAATATATGTTAAATATCCCATGGTGTGGAAGATATATTTTTATTCTTTGCTTTAAAAAAGCCATGTAGGGCCTTGCTATATTGATTACTTTGAAGGTTATGATGCGCATCCATTTGTACTGCACGTAATAATAAAGCTGTCTCGCTATTGCTACAATGCGGTGTCACAAGCCAGGAAGGTAGATCGTCACTTGAAAAACCATTCAGCTGTAATATATTAGTCAGCTCAGTAATAACACAGACATGTTGAAAGGTACATGTACATGTATAATCTGTATAGCCATGACAGTTTTCAGGTAAAATAGCTTGCTTCATACATTGATTAAATAATTGACCTATATTTTGATAAATAATTTGATCTAACGTTAATTTATTGTTTATTACTGCAGAAGCCGAAACACAATCACTTTTTTTATACTGGCCTGCTTTATTAAAGACATAGCAAAAATTAAAACCATACTCAGTTGAAACAGGATACGGGATAAATTCTTCGCCTAAAGCATCTAAAAACTCAAGGCCTGTTCCACCGCCGCCGCCACCTGTCACCACGATGCTATAGCCTTGATTGTAAAGTGCTGGAATTAAAGTATCTAATAAATATTTAAGATTATCTGCATACTCTGTTAACACCCTTGAATCACTCCAATCAGGGTGTGCTACGGGTGGATAAAAAGAATATTCAACTGCCGGAGGTGCCTGAAAAATAATATTTGTACCCTCGAGAGCACTAAGACCCGAACCTGTACCTGCACCAAGCCCTAGTCCGTTGAGATTATCACCTTGATTGAGGTAAGCACCGCCAAATTGACTGCCACCACCACCGCCGGAGCCCGTGTTAATCAACGAAATCGCCCCTACTTCTCCTTCGGGTGTTGTGTTACCTGCACCGCCACCGCCGCCACCAGAAAATAAGGTGTAATGTGTTGCACTGCCGGGTTTAAAGGCTTGGATTTGATAACCTGAACCACTGCCACCGCCACCACTCATCCCCCAATATAACAGATCGGTAGGCGGCCATGTTTTCAGTGCATCGGGACTGCCGCCAAATAAATAAGGCAAATAAAAAATACTAGAACAAATATCACTCTCACTACATTGCGTATATACTTTTCCAAGTTGCTGCTGATAATACTCACTTAAAAAAGTAACATGGCCTGTATATCCTACATTTTGTACTGATTCATCCATAAAAGACGTATTAAATTCTGAGCGCAGTGCATCCAATTGATCAAGCGGTACGGTATTATCTGTAATTGGATAAGAAGTCCCTAATAATCGCGTTAAATAAGGCGGAAACTGCTTGGTTTTTGATTCTGATTCTGATTGATGATTAGGGCGTGCATTGCTTAACGCATATCCCATTAAATCACATAGTGGTATACTGCCACCTTGTATATTAGGGTCTAATATTTCCCCGGCTTGCCGCGCCTCTAAACATGGAACCGTGGTTTCATCAACACTGGGCTGATGCTGAAAATAATGAAATTGCCGATGTGTGGTCGATTGGTTTAAAACCTGTTGGATAAAGCTTTCAAAGTTATCTGAAAATTGCTTGGCCCCTCTACAAGTTAAATCTGAAAATGGACGTGTTTGCGCTTCATGACAGTTTGTTGAAACAATTTCTTTTTCTGTGACTGTCACCGCGAGTCCATTTGGATAACGCGAGCACCACAAGCCATTACCTGCACATACTTTTAAATCTCCATTAAATTGCCCGAGTTGATTCGGACGCAATATCACGGCCAATTGGCAGCTGCTATTGTGCTGTAGCACTGAACCGCAGGTTGATTTTTCTGTGTTTTTCACAAGAAAATCGGGTAAATAATACGCTGCGTCCGCTATATGATGTGTGCTTTTATTTGTAATTGTAAAAAAATGCTCTGTCGGGGGATCATAACGTCCGACATGACTCGGCAGTGCCGCACTGCCTGTCGCCAACTGAATATTAAAAATAGGATGATTGGCGTAAGTGATTACTGAAAAAAAACAAATAAAAAAAACAAAAATAACTTGTTTAATAGGTATGATCATAATAAAGCCTAATCCCTAAGCTGATGGTCTGATAATAAATATTTCCTGTAGAAAAGCGATTGCTTGTATTTTGTAACGGAGAGTAGCCTAAATAACCTTTACCTGCCCCAATAAAACGATAAGCAAGCTCAATCACCGCAGGTTTTAATAAATAATAATCAAGACCCGCACCTATTTCATAAGCTAATTGCGATGTGCTTTTATCAGTAAATGCTTGGTTTGCGGTCGCAGCATGATTATAAATCGGGCTAGTTTGATAAGCGCTGGCTGTATTTTTAGCATACCCTAGACCTAGAATAAAACTCGGTTGTATAACATATTGCGCGTATGAGATTGCATTTTCTACGAGAAGCAAATCACTTTTAACACGATAGTTATATGATAAATTATTAAATTGCGCTTGATTCAGTTGCCACACGTTACCGTTTAATAAAATATCAGACGTGGCTAAATATCGTAGGCCCGTATTAAATATAATATTATTTTTTTGATACGTCGTTGCCCCCACACCAAACAAAAGCGTTGTTTTATTATCCCAATGCTTGGCTGCAACATAAGTATTTCCCAAGTTATTGAATAAATTAATATTTTGCGTGATGCCTGGCTTCGTGAAAAATGTGCTCGCGTCGACACTCATAAAAAGCGGTATCGTATGTGCTGTGACTACTTGAGTGCTGATGACCCATAAAAAAACAGCTTTCCAAATACGTGTGTCACCCGTCATAAGTATCGTGCTCCATTACAATAACCCATAGGGTTATAACACACGCAAAACAAGATTAAAATCACTCCCCTTTTGATTTATGACAAATTCTTTACTATACATTACTTGTGTTCTAATCAACTTGAATTTAAAGGGAGTTTTATCATGAAGAAATTACATGTCTTACCTGCTTTACTTTTAGGTGCGGCTTCACTTGGATTAAGTGCTAATGTAAGTGCTGCACCTGCTTCTGTGGCTGATTTAGGCAAAGCAAGTCTCGGTATATCAAGCGCTAAAGCAAAATTAGGTGCTGCAAAACTAACACATAACGAAAATAAAATTAAAAAACATCAAAAAGAAGTTGATGCTGCAAAAGCAGAATATAATAAATTAAAAAATCAAAAATAAATGTTTGAATTTTAACTGACTTTAATCATCGCTACCCACGTATTATTCAAGTAGCGATGATTTTTTTTATTTATTCTCAGGCGTTTTCAAGCGAATACCGTTCGCTTCTATATCAATTTTTCTTTGTTTATAAAGACGTCCGATTGCATTTTTAAAGCTTTTTTTACTGTCATTGAAAACACGTTGAATATCAAATGCAGGGCTTTTATCATGTAATCCTAAAAAACCACCTTGCTGCTCTAATTCGGCTAATATACGCCCAGCTAAATCATGACGATTGCTCTGTCCTGATTTTCTCAGGGTTACATCAATTTTTCCGTCATCACGTATGGTTTGAATATATCCCTTTGTTTTTTGCCCGTAACGTACATTTTGAAAAATATCAGAAGCATATATTAAGCCCCAATATTGATGATTAATAATTACTTTGGTGCCTAAATCTGTCGTGTCAGCAATCAATAAATCCACTGCATCACCGGGTTTAAAAGATGCTGGTGTTTTATCTAAAAAATAATCAAGCTTTGTACTCGCAAAAATACGTCCTTCACGATCTTGCTTTAAATACACTAAATAAGATTTGTTTTTTTCCATAACCATATGCTGCTCAGGTCTTGGCACTAACAAATCTTTATCTAAGCCCCAATCTAAAAAAGCACCCACATGATTGGTATCAATGACTTTTAGATAAGCACACTGACCCAGTTCCGCATAAGGACGAACGGTTGTCGCAATGAGTCTATCTTCAGAGTCAAAATAAAGAAAAACATCTAAAATATCGTTGATACTTGTATGCTCTGGCACGACTTTATTAGGTAATAAAATTTCACCTAAATCATTGCCATCTAAATAAACACCAAAGTCTACTAATTTAACAACTTTTAATGCATTAAACTGCCCGATTTTAGTCATAATATGCTTCTAATGTAAGATATAAAGCTTTCAAAGCTTGGAGTTTATAGCAATATGCCAGCTGATTGCTATCTAAATCAGGAAAATACCATTTGATTAATCGCCGAGCCTGAAATAATGCGACTGTTTCAGACCCTTCAAGCAGCGCCAGTTGATTAATATGTATTTTAAATAATTTTAAAATGTCGGCGCCTGATGGCTGCATAATACAGTTATCGAGTAACTGCTGAAAAAGCCATGGTTTACCAATACTTGCTCGAGCAATCATAATGCTTGCAGCACCTGATGCCTCAAAACAAGTTTGCATGCTTTCTGTGTCACATACATCACCATTTGCAATCACCGGTATATTTACGCGCTCAACCACACGCCTAATTTGCGCATAATTAGCAGTCACATCATAGTCTTCAGAATGATGCCGCCCATGCACAATGATTGCATCCGCACCGCAAGCCTCAATAATATTTGCAGCCTCTAAATAAGCCTTATCGGATGTATGACCTGCTACGCGAATTTTTACCGTTAAAGGCAAGTGCGTTGCCTTTCTCATCGCACCCACCACAGATGCGAGTTTTTTGGGGGTATCCATTAAAGCCGAACCACATCCTCTCGCACGAATTTTAGGTTTCGGACAACCGCAGTTTAAGTCAACTAAATCTGGGCCATAACTTGTTGCCACCTGTGTGGCCTCACCCAGTAACTTTGCATCTTGCCCTGATAATTGAATACACCAAGGCCCTTCCTGCTTTGACCGTGTTAAATAACGCGGATTTAATGTTTGATGCTGTCGCATAGAATGCGCAGAAATCATTTCTGTGACTGCATAAGCAGGCTTTGTATAATGCGAAAATAATGCCCTAAAAGGGGCACAACTAATACCTGCCAACGGCGCTTGTATTAGCCTATGCGGTAACTCAAGCGCGCCAATATTAAAGGCTCTGTTCAATTAATTCAGATGAGGAGCAGTTTGCGGTTCTCTCTGCCCTCTCTCTTCGACGTGTTCGATTGCAAACATCCCTTTTCTTGCCAGAGCAAAACCCATACCCACCATGGCACCTGTGATTGCACCACAGGCAACAATATCTTTTCCATTTTCATACAGCTCAGCAGGTGTTAAAGAATCAGCATAATAGTTGCCTGCCGCTTCACCATGCTCTCCTCCAGACAAACTTTCAGCAGCTAAGGTAATTAATAACGCATTACCAAAAAAAATAGGTGCCGTCGAAAGAAAGGTAAAGGTTCTCGCTAAGGCACCCCAAGTACCACCAATAATAGCACCTTCAGTCAGGCTTCTTGATAAAGACTTTGGCATTGAGCACTCCAATTTTTAAGTATAAGTAATAAAAAAACGGCATTATATAGACATGCCTTATATCTTACCAACTATTTTTTACCGTACTTAAAGCAGGCCTTTTAATTTAAATGGCCCCTACTTGAACCTAAAAATTGTCATGGCTTAATGAAGACTTTAAAATTAAATAAAATCAGCACGAGCATGGGTAAGGCAAGGCTTGTGGGGCCCAGGGGAAAATAAGTAATCAATATTCCAACCAAACCTGCAAGACTAAATTGAGAAGCGCTTATTAATGAGGTTGCTGTTCCCGCAATATGTTCAAAATCTCTGAGTGCTAGTGCTGTAGCACACCCCATGCTTAAGCCAATCCCAAAGGTTAAGCAAAGCATGGGTAGCATAAATTTTAAAACGCTTATATTTAGAAGCAAATCAATTAAAAACATAGTAAACGCCGAACACCCCATGATAATTAAACCATAACAAATAATGTGTTCTAGCTTTTTACGCAGCGTTAAACGTGCCGCAATAAAATTAGCTGTAAATGCGGTGATAGCATTTAACCCAAACCATAACCCATAGTCCGTACCACTTAACCCTAATTTCGTGATTAAAACTTCAGGGGATAAAGCACAAAATAAATATAAACCCAGCATGCCATTTGCAGAAATCAGCGTATATTTTCTAAAATGCGCATTACAAATAATACGTCGCCAACGCGCCAACAACCCATCTTTTACATCAGGTTTTGTGTAAAAATATACCGGAATATTTTTATAAACGGTTAGAGTAATCACAAGCCCCAATGCAATTAAAAAATAAAAAGCACTGCGCCAATTTTGCGTCCAGTCTAATAAAATTCCCCCAATAATAGGTGCGGTACTTGCAGCAATAGAATTAACCCCTGCAAGCAAGCTAAATAGACGCCCACAATCTTGTGTTGAAAAATTATCCCGAACAATAATAAAGCAAAGCAAGTAAGTACCGCACGCACCGATGGCTTGAATCACTCGGGCAATAAATAAAACAGGGACAGATATTGCCTGAGATGCAAGCACTGATCCGACCAAAAAAAATAAAGCTGTATATTGCGCAAGACAACGCCGCCCAAACCTATCAGCCAGAGGGCCAATAAACAACTGTCCAACCGCAACGCTGAGCATAAACAAGTAAAGACTTGCCTGCATCGTACTCACGGTTGTATGAAAATAAATCCCCATGCTTGGAATGGCCGGCACAAACACATCCATTCCAAAAGATATCGTAATAATCAAAGGAAACAGCTTCGTCAGGCACTGCTTGCTAGTCCAATTAATATGATTAGTATGGTTGGTATGAGTCATATTTAACCTAAACTTAATATGTCATTTAAAAGGTCATGTTGATGGATACATGCTCTCGCACTCTCCTGCATCTTCTATATCTTCTATACTTTCAGTTTCTTCTATATCATCTATATTTACTGTATCAGAAGGTGGTGTGAAAATCATATGACCCAGTTGAGTCGTCACAGTATCCGTACATCTTAAATCATGAATAATTTGCTCCAAACCAAGGGCTTGAATTTCTGGAATATGTAAAGGCCTGCTTAATCCTCTTTGAAACGATGCTTGATGAATATAAATACCGAGCTCCCTGACTGTATTTTCATATTCAAAATCAATGCCAAGTGAATCTTGAACCGAAATGCCGTAAATATCTGGATAGCTATATAAAATCCCTTGCCCACGTCGATACTGACACAAATATAAAGCCAAATTATCAGGTAATAAAGCTGCATTGCTTGTAAAGAAATCATATAGGCCATCAAGAATATCTTGCCTATCGTCATAAAACGTCAGTTGCACTGTGCCATAAGGATTAAACGATGCCGCACGATGTGCTTTTGCATAAATAAGACTTATTTTTGACTCATCAAAATACCATGTGGCATGCGAACCTTGATACATCGGATCCATAATATACTGATACGATGTACCAGGAAGCAATCCATCTTTTACATCTGCGAGTAAGAATGGATCAAATATTACATCTAAAAATAAAGCCCTTTCATCATAGATAATAAAACAAGAAGGAGAATGATTAACCGCTATACCTAAGTCATCGCATTCTTTAGATTGTCTTGCGGTACCAATGCTGATACAACGCCTATCAGAGGGTAACCCTTTGGTCTGCTCATGTATTTCATCTTTTAAATCTTGCCAAAATTGCTGATCAGCAGCCTGCATTTCTTCTGGAATGTCCTCTCCATCATAATCCCCGAGACACCCATCATAATCAAATACGTGTTCAACACTCATTTCATCAATTCTATCTTCCGGTGCGGCTTGAGATAATACATTGATGAGTAAATCATCTAATACAGCTCTAACTTCTTGATTAATAACTGGCATGCACTTTTCTTGCTTAAAAAACAGACAGATATTCTAAGGTATTCGTACTAAATAAATCAATGGGGTCGGGTTCAAACTTAAATCTAAGCGACCCTCAGAAGCATTAAAATACAGCATCCTTCTTAAATTTCTCTGTCATCAACACCTCTGTTAGAAAGTGTTTAATTCAATCCAATTCAATTAAATTAGAACCAGTTACAAACTATGTTACTATATGATTCATTTTAATTATTTCTTTATGTGATCTTGTGAATAATCCAGATATAAAAAATATTTCTTCTTTTGCTTCTTTGTCATTAAAAACAGAGTTATTAACCAATCTTGCAGCGTTAGATTTTCAAGATATGACCCCCATACAAGCCCAAAGCTTGCCGATTATGCTTAAAAATGCAGATGTGATTGCACAAGCTAAAACAGGTAGTGGTAAAACAGCCGCTTTTGGCTTGGCTTTGTTAAATCATCTAGATATCACATCTTATAACGTTCAGGCATTGGTGTTATGTCCAACACGCGAGCTTGCAGAACAAGTTACACAAGTATTACGCCGCCTTGCGCGTTTAATGCCCAACATTAAAATGCTAAGCCTTTCGGGTGGCATGCCCATGCGACCTCAACTCGACTCTTTAAAGCATGGTGCACATATTATTATCGGCACACCAGGCCGCGTACAAAAACATTTAGACCTTGCATCTTTAGGCCTAGATCATTTAAAAACACTCGTGTTAGACGAAGCAGATCGAATGCTCGATATGGGCTTCGAAGAAGCGATTAAAGAAGTGGTTTCTTTCTGTCCTTCTAAAAAACAAACTTTATTATTTTCAGCAACCTATCCTGATGAAATTAGCCAGCTTGCTGATAAATTTATGATAAACCCAACGCGGGTTGAAATTAAAGAAGCTGTAAATACTACAGATATCACCCAACAATTTTATGAGGTACCCCGGCAAGCCGATAAGCTTGCTGTACTAAAAGCACTTTTATATTATCACCAGCCTGAATCAGCCCTTATTTTTTGTAATACGAAAGATCAAACCACCCATTTAACAGCCCGGTTAAGCAAAGAAGGCTTTAGTGTGATGGCACTCAATGGTGATTTAGAACAAACGGCTCGCGATTTAGCCATGATTCGATTTTCCAATCGCAGTTGCTCTATTTTAGTGGCGACAGATGTAGCTGCCAGAGGCTTAGACATAAAAGCTTTGCCTGCTGTTATTAATTATGATCTTGCTTTTGATTACGATGTGCATGTTCACCGTATTGGCCGCACGGGACGTGCAGGTAACAAGGGCATTGCTTTAAGCTTAACGATGCCTTCAGACGCCGAGCGCTTATGTACACTAGAAGAAAAATCAAACGCTTCGATTCCATGGGGTGATATTGACGCATTAAATACAACAGCGACTACAATCACTCAGCCCGAAATGATAACCTTGTGTTTTACAGCAGGAAGAAAAGATAAAATCCGTCCAGGCGATATACTCGGTGCTTTGACCAAAGATGCAGGATTAGATGCCAATCATATTGGTAAAATTGATATTTCGGCACTTTATGCCTATGTTGCAATTAAGCGAACCGAGCTCAATCAAGTTTATCCTTTTATTAAAAATGGAAAACTAAAAGGCCGAAAAGTATTGATTAAATTAGGTAAATAAAAAATAGGCTAAAAATTGTTAAATCATAAAGCACTGACTGCTTTAGGCTGGCAGCCATTTTTTCAGCAAGCATGCACCGCACTGCTCGCATCAGATGCGAGTATTTTTATTCCTGCTCGTGTGGTTGAATTATATAGAACTGAAATTACGGTTACGACAGACTCAGAAACATTTAATTTAACACTCCTGCCGAGCATGCCAGAAATGGTCGTCGGTGACTGGCTGTTGCTGAACAATCAAAAACAATTTTTACATCTACTTGAACGTAAAACAAGTTTTTCTAGAAAGTCTGCAGGCAGTCAGCTTAAAAAGCAATTAATTGCTGCCAATGTTGATACTGCCTTTATTGTCTCCTCGATGAACGAAGATTTTAATCTCAATCGAATCGAGCGCTTTCTTGCTTTAGTCAACGAATCAGGCGCTAAACCCGTGATTCTTTTAAGCAAAAAAGACAAAGCAGAAACACCAGAGGCCTTTGTTCATGCGATTCAATCGCTTGATGCGAATTTATCTGTTGAAGCGGTTAACTGCCTCGATACACAAAGCAAATTGGTTTTATCTCCCTGGTTAACAAACGGCACAACCATTGCCATGCTTGGATCGTCTGGCGTCGGAAAATCAACATTGATTAATACGCTTTTGGGTGAAAACCGACAGGCAACAGCTGATGTCAGAGCTGATGATAAAAAAGGCCGTCATACCACAACGCGACGATCTCTTATCGCCTTAAATACCGGCGGCTTAATTCTAGATACACCAGGGATCCGAGAACTCCAACTGACCGATTGCAAAACAGGCATTGCAATGACTTTCTCAGATATTGAAGCATATCGCTTACAGTGCCAGTTTAATAACTGTAAACATCAGTGTGGGCCTGGTTGCGCCGTCCAAGAAGCTATTTTATCTGGCGAGTTAGATAAACGTCGTTTAGACAACTATCTTAAACTACGCGAAGCAGAAGTATTAAATGCTTCTCGTTTTTCTGAACGACGTTCAACCGATAAAACACGCCATAAACAGCACAAACGAACTCAAGGAAAACACCTTAAGAGCAAATAGAAAGAGTATTCCTAGCTATTTTTACCTTTAGCCAGCCCCTGCGCAAGCAAGGTAATCGTCAGCGTATTTAAACTAACCCCTTCTTCTTTTGCCCGAGAAGCTAAAGCTGCATGGAGTGATTTTGGAGCACGCATTCTCCACTGGCCACTAAATTTATTGGGTAAACTTGGTTTTGGTATTTGATCTCCAAACGCTTCCGCTGTTTTCATCCAAGCACTCATTGCATCTTCTGCCTGATGAAAAGCTTCTTCTGGCGTTGCTCCATCTGCAATACAGCCTGGCAGATCCGGAAAGCTTACTAAATAACCGCCTCCTTCTTCTTCTGAAAGTGGCTGTATTATTGCCGGATAATTATATTTACTCATCTAAAAATCCTCCCTCATCAAGCAGTTCTAAAAATTGCTTAATATAAACTGGTTTAATCGGTTTATGAGAAGGAACTGTCAATTTAGATCCATTAGGAAATCTAAAAGTAACATGACTGGTTCCTGGTTGACGATAATTAATACTCATTCTTTCGGCAATGGCTTTTAAATCATCAATACGCCAATCACGAGGATTGGCGCGCATTTTTATTATTAATTTATCAAATTTAGTCATACCCATATGGTACCATATAAGGAACCATTGTCAATGACGCGATTGCCATCATCAGGCTGCTATAGGGAGATGGGCAAATCAGCTCAGCTGATTATTTTTAATTTTTTCTAATAATTGATCGAGTTTTTTCCACTCTTGTTCATACTGCTTTAGTGCAATCATGCCTTCTCGCGTTAAGGTGTAATATTTACGCGGGTGGCCGTAAGCCTCAATCCATTCATACTGAACAAATTTATTTTTTAAAAGCCTTAAAAACAAAGGATAAACGGTCCCTTCAACCAAGTGCACCCCCTCTTGATCCAGTTCATCCATGATTTCTCTCGGATATTTGGATTTATTTTTTAACATGGCGAGCACTAAAAAGTCTAAGGTGCCTTTTCTTATTTGCGTTGTAATGTTTGAGATAGCATTCATATTTTGTATTTTAACTTCTAATACATAGCATGACAAGGTATATTTTATTTTAAGGCATCTTACACACAGGTGCTCGCCTTATTGCAGGAAAGTATTATTTTTTATAACAGCAGCAAGATATTAAATGATCGTTCACCAGACCAACCGCTTGCATATAGGCATACATAATCGTTGAACCAACAAATGACATCCCCCTCCGCTTCAAATCTTTTGATAAAGCATCACTTTCAGGGGTTGTCACGGGTACTTCACTTGCACATCGCCAATGATTCACAATCGCCGTATGATTCACGAAACCCCAGAGATACACATCAAACGAACCATATTCAGCCTGAATAGCCAAAAATACCTTGGCATTTTTTCTAGCTGAATTAATTTTTAATCTATTACGAATAATCTTTGGGTTTTGTCGAAGCGCTTCTAGCCTTTCGTCTGTCATCAGTGCAACACGTTTGGGGTCAAACTGATGAAAAGCTTCTCGATACCCTTCGCGCCTTTTTAAAATTGTCTCCCAATTTAACCCTGCTTGCGCCCCCTCTAAAATTAACATTTCAAATAATTGACGGTCTTCATGCTGAGGCACACCCCATTCCTTATCGTGATACTCAGCATATAACGTTTGTCCTGGCTTATCGCCAAAACATCTTTTTTTATTATTTGTATCCATGACTTTCCAGCTAAGAAAACTTTCAATCATCATACCGTAACCGCTATACTCCCCTCAAAAAATAATGAGATTTTTTATTCATGAAAATTTATTTAGCATCCAAAAGCCCGAGACGAAAAGAGTTACTTCAACAAATGGAAGTACCGTTTGAAATATTAGCAATTGATACCCCTGAAATTGTAAGCCCTAACGAAACACCTGAGTGTTATTCCAAACGTGTCACAGCAGAAAAATTGTCAGCTGCTTGGCAAAAAGTAATAGATAACGCTTTGACTCCCCGACCTATTTTATGTGCTGACACAGAAGTTGTCTTAGACAATCAGATTTTAGGAAAACCCAACTCTAAAAACGATGCTTTTAATATGCTAAAGCAATATGCCAATCAAACACATCGCGTGATAACCAGTGTTGGTCTGACTTATCATGATCATCAAGAAATCCGCATGAATACAACCTATGTGACTTTTTCTAACCTAACAGATAAAGACATTCGACATTATCTTGCCACCGAAAACTATAAAGATAAATCCGGTAGCTATGGCATTCAAAGTTACATCGGACAATTTATCTCTCAGATTGATGGCTGCTTTTATTCTGTGATGGGCTTACCGCTCAATACAGTCAGAGAAATGCTGAGTGCATTAAAATTACTTTAATCGCTCCGCGCTGCCGATTAATTTTTTTATCCAGCGCGGAAGCGCATACTCCCGATACAGATAAGCATCCACTGAAAACTTATAGGGCGCAAAAACAGAAAATGTCAGCACAAGCGTTGCCCAAAAAACGGGATACTCCCACCCCCCACCAGAAGACGCCCAAATAAATCCAAGAGAGAAATGATGTCCTAAAAAAGAAGCAATAATTAAATAACAAAATAAAAAAACACTCCCAAGACGCGTGAAGAAACCAAAACTAATTGAAATCGCGCATGCCAATTCAATACAACCCGATAAAATAACAGCTGCATAAGCATACGGAACACCAAGGTCCATAAACGCATGAACATCGGATAAACGAACGGAACCTGCAAAAAGCTTTTCAGTAAAATGCGGAATCAAATCAAGACCTATATATAAACGAATAAATAATAATTGCCACTCATAGGGACTCATATAATGAGGTGGAATTTTTTTTGAAATACGATGACCCGATAAATCCTCATGCACCAGGTTTATAAAATAAAAAGCCTGCAGCAGAAAAAAACCTAGAAACAAAACACTCAGCCACGCTGGAATATGGTATAAAACCCCGATTCGCCAAGAAACAATAATCGTAAACAACGACACCATAAAACGTAACACCAAACTCTGGCTAAACAAGTTCAAACTCACAGCCGTCAGTAAACTAAAACCTACAAAAGCTATTTTTACGTCAAGTGGCATCAAGCAGAAAAAAGCATAAATACAAATACAAATCGGCAGCACAATGCCATATCCTTGCAAAGTACGATGTGTTATTTTTTCTATCATGTTTATTTCCTATGGGTGATCACTCAGTTTAGCCCGATAAATAGCACTATCTGCAGTCACGAAAAGCCAGTGATTACAAATGGTTAAATTAATAGGTGCATCCGGTAACTTGTGCCTTGCTTTCAAATGGCCTTGTTTGTCGTAGACATACAGACCTGCTTTCGTTGCAACCAACATACCATCATTGGGTAAAACTATAAATCCATCCGGAACGGCTTGTTTGACTGTAATCAGATGCTCTAATGCCCCAAGTTGAATAGGCGTTAATAGTTTTGCTCGGTAAATATCATGAGAAGCATTCAAATTAATAGGATCTTTGGAGTCAATCGCTGTCGTATCTGAAATATATAAATAATCTTCATTAGAGGATAAACCCAGCCCATGTGGCATCACTAAATCTTCTGTTAAACGTGTCAACTGTTCCGTACGCATCGAATAAGCATAAACGGCATTATGCAACTTAGGTTTACCTTTAAAGCCTTGAAGGAAACCATAATTAGGATCAGAAAAATAAATAATCTCTCGTTTGGAAAGCAGTGCTTTATTAGGGGAATTAAACACTTTATTTTTAAAATGATTAACCACAACTTTTCTTTTTTTTGTTTTTAAATTAATCTTTGCAATGCCGCCCGGCGTTTGGTCCGTGCCTTGTTCGGCAACCAGCAGGCTTTTTTTATCTTTTGCCAGCCACATACCATTCACCATGTTTGAATACTGAAGCCATGAATGAACGGTTTCTGTTTCGAGGTCAAGATACTGAATAGAGGTGTATGGCGGATGCGCTGAAAACTTAGGTTGGGTTACAAAATAAAGCCGATTTAAATGCGGTACACAGGTAGGGCCCTCATGTGCATCGGTTTCAACAACTTTTTGAAAAGGAGATAAAGCATGGGCTTGTAAAGCCAGCACCATCAAAATACATAGTGGTAATCTCTGAGTAATTTGTTTCAGCCCTAAGCGCATTCAGAAATCCATTTCGTAGGCAATAGATACTCATTAGTTTATACCAAGAATAATAATTATTATAACCTTAGCTCCATTGCTTTTGTTTAAGGCAAGCTATTTGGCGCATGCGTATCAAATCTTGTGGGAACTGTGTCAGTAGGTGAAAATATCCCTTGAGATGAAGCGCTACTTGCAGCAAGCTGTCTATTTTTTTTATTTTGATTTTCTTCCAGGTAATCACTTTTCCTTTTTACAGATTTGGGCTCTAAAATACCTACAGCAACAGCCGCTTCAGCCGCCTCAACCCTCTCTACACCTTCCCAGCCATTAGCAGTTAATAAAGAGGTTATTGATTTCCCTTGATTAGGTCCTGCGCGAATCACCTGAGTCAGAATGGCTTCTGAAATTAACCCCGCTAAACGATAATTATTCGCTGCTAATAATGCCATACCTTCTGAAGAAGATGCTAAAGCCAGCGCTAATGACATCCCTTTATTGGGGCCTTCCTGAATCACATGATTCAGCATGGCTTCTGAAATTAAACCCGCTAAACGATGATTATTCGCTGCTAATAATGCCATACCTTCTGAAGAATAAGCTAAAGCCAGCGCTAATGACTTTTCTTTATTGGGGCCTTCCTGAACCACATGATTCAGCGTTGCTTCTGAAATTAAACCCGCTAAAGGATGATTATTCGCTGCTAATAAATTCCTACCTTCTGAAAAAGAAGCTAAAAGCAGCGCTAATGACAACCCTTTATTGGCGCCTTCCTGAATCACATGATTCAGTGTTGCTTCTGAAATTAAACCCGCTAAACGATGATTATTCGCCACTAATAATTTCATACCTTCTGAAGAAAAAGCTAAAACCAGCGCTAATGACATCCCTTTATTGAAGCCTTCCTGAACCACATAATTCAGTATTTGCCTTGCATCACGAACACATCTCAAGTGTCGTAATATATAGGCATCTTTCGAACCATCTGCAGCTTTCAAATATTCCTTAATACGTTCATGGTGAACACCATCTATTTTATCACGCATCCCTTCTAACTCATCAATGCCGTTAACAGTCAGCACACCGAAATAACGACCTTTTAAATCAGCATATAACGAA
Source organism: Legionellaceae bacterium (assembly GCA_011087865.1). Taxonomy (GTDB): domain Bacteria; phylum Pseudomonadota; class Gammaproteobacteria; order Legionellales; family Legionellaceae; genus JAALKW01. The sequence continues at coordinate 8,624 of JAALKW010000006.1, read as the reverse complement.
GCTATTGAATTTTTTTCTTCTGGAGTCAGTGGCTCTACAGGATCGCTCACCTCGAGCAAAGGACGGTTATAAATTAAAATATCAATGACTTCGCGAGTGAGTGGATCGTTACGATTTTTCCCACCCTCCGATAATAACCATGTCGCAATACTCACAAAATCATAAACATTCCCCCTATTTGTAATCACAGGTACTTTAACAATTTCGAGAGTAATAGGGCAGCGGTAACTAGGCATATAAAAATCATCAAAAAAACAGACAGCCTCATCATAGCCTGAAGTGCTTTTTTTTTCAACAAAACACATGCCTTAGTCTATACTTTAAGTATTTAAGATACTTAACCTTCAATCTTATAGAGGAGATTAGCATGCCGAAAAATTTTACCTCTGTCGAACACCTTTATTTACCTGACGAAACAAGTGCAGCAAGTGCAGCAGAGGATATGTTGCCCTGTTCAACACAACATGAATTAAAGATTTGGTTTACTAAACCGAGCAGCGATGACCCTTTGGGTGGCATTCATAATGAAATACGCTTGCTAAATGCAATAAAGCGTTATCCAGAACATCATTTTAGACTCATATATGAACCTAAAAACTTATCGCATATAGGACAAGCAAGATTAAATAAATTTTGTGAGCAACAAGGCATTGAATTATTTTCATTAGATAATATTGAAGATGAATTACAGCGATGCCTCAAAGATGGAAGTTTAGATGCAAGCAGTGCTACAACTCAGTTGGCATTACTTGAAATGGCAAGAAAAGAATCCCAATCTGAATGGGGTAATTTGGCGGCTGCATCAGATATTGTAAGAACATTAACCCCTGCACTTCGTGTTTCATCTCAAGATGAAGAAGGTCTATTACAAACTGTAGGCACGCGCATATATACAGATTTTGATGAGTCACTTGCTGTTGGATTACCCGATATCTTATTATTGAAAAAAGGCGAATTACTTAAAGTAAAAGACAATAATAACTGTCTTTTTCCTCAAGACTCAGAAAGTAATACCTTAAAAAAGGTGAGAGAAATTATTTTTAATCAATATCAAGAAGAGAACATCGACTCGCTTGTTTCAAATGTCGTAGAAAAAAGCTTTTTTGACGCGAATAGACGACACAAAAGTCCTGGATTATGGGTCATGCAGCCTTTAATGGAGGGCGAGACACAAGCACTCCTGCTAAGAGGAGTACTAGAGGAAAAATTAAACGAGATGCGAGATGATTATCTTGCTTCAGGAGGCGGAGTCCTCCCTTCAACAATATCAAGAGAACCTTATCAAATAACAGATATTTACGCCTTTAGGCGTGCAATAGTTGAATTTCAACATCTAAGTCAATTGGATAAATTTGAGCAATATAAGTGCTTTTTTGATGAGGCTTATTTTAATTTGGTTATTTATGCTAGTGGTCCTGGGGTTTACGATAAAGAACATTTTGTAATCGGGGGCGATGAGATTCCATTGTTACAAAGTAAACACTTTAGTGGAGAAAGTGATCTCAGCTGGGCTGATACCTCTCATTATCATGCAACCGTTGCTAATCAGAACAAAGCCGCAGAAAAAATTTCAGAAAAACTTGGCCAGCTTTTTAAAGAAAAAAAACAACTCGCACAATCATTACAACAAGGTGCTGCTGAGGCGTCTTCCGAAGACACCCCCTCTAATCCGAAAAAACCACCACATAAATAAACAAAGCTATTTTGCCTGTTCTAAATCTAAATGCTAGGATAATTGCAATTTAAATTAAGCTTAAAAAAATATATGTATTTTTTGGCAATAGATGAAGGCAGTAGTAGCACACGAGCCATATTGTATGATGATAAGGGCAATATCTGTTATCAAAGCCAACATACTTTAACGACGACCTACCCTAAACCCGGTTGGGTTGAACAAGATCCAGACGAAATTTGGGAGAAAACTTGTTTAGCCATTCGTGAGGTTTCCGCTAAAATCAATCCAGCTGATATTCGTGCTTGTGGTATTACCAATCAACGTGAAACGACTGTTATTTGGAATAAAAAAACACATCGTTGTTTGGGTCCTGCTATTTCTTGGCAAGATACGCGTACAGAGGCATTCTTCACGGCTTGCCCTAAAGAAGAACTATGCTTTATGCAGGAAAAAACAGGTTTAATTCCCAATGCGTATTTTTCTGCAAGTAAGTTACAGTGGTTATTAGCACATGTGCCTTCTGCACAGGCTTTAGCAGAACAAGGCGACTTAGCCTTTGGTACGATTGATTCATATTTACTATGGCGTTTAACCCATGGGGCTCAACATGCAACGGATGTGACCAATGCATCAAGAACCTTACTGTTTGATATCGAGCAGCGTGTTTGGGATGATGCCTTACTTACATATTTTTCTATTCCAAAATCTGTGCTGCCAAAGGTTTTACCCAATACAGGCGATTTTGGCGAGATACACCCTGATATTTTAGGGGTGAGCATTCCAATTACAGCCATGGCAGGCGATCAGCAATCAAGCTTAGTGGGTCAGGCGTGTGTTGAAGCCGGCATGATGAAAGCAACATATGGCAGCGGTGGATTCTTGTTGTTAAATACAGGGGAAAAGCCCATACGCTCCCCTCACCTTTTAACAACCATTGCTTATGAAGTACAAGGCATTGTGGCTTATGGACTAGAAGGTAGCATTTATCATGCAGGCACAACCTTAAAATGGCTACGAAATGATTTAAAAATTTTACCTGAATACGCAGATAGCGAACACTATGCAAGACAACTCTCTGACAATGCAGGGGTATATTTTTTACCTTCATTTACGAGTCTTGGCGCGCCGCATTGGATAACACCGGGAGGGGCTCGTATTACAGGGCTGACCCAAGGCACAACGCGTGAACATATCGTACGTGCGGCACTAGAAACCGTTGTGTATCAAACAAATGATATTATGCATTGTATTCAAGAAAGTGCATCTTTTCCATTACGTGTTTTACATGCAGACGGTGGCATGGCAAAAAACCCTTGGTTTTTACAGTACTTAGCATCCACCTGTGATATTACCGTTAAACGTCCGTCTCAAGTCGAAACCACTGCATTGGGTGCCGCGATGTTAGCTGCTGTCGGATGTGGCTATCTTAAGTCTTTAGATGATGTAGCCTCGTACTGGTCGTGTGGAGAAATGTATAAACCAGATGAACAAAAGGATTTTTATGAGCAAGCTTATCAAGGTTGGGTGAGGATGCTGAATGCTGTAAAAAAAGGGATGTCCACTGCAAAATAATACAACTAGGGATGTCCACTGCAAAATAATACAACTAATGGGTAAAATTAAAAAAATTACTTTTTTTGATCTGGTCCATTACTTTTTTTCTTTCCACCAACATCTGATCTAGCTTTTTTTAATTCCTCATATTGACTAGAAAAATCTTTTTTTGTTTCTTTCGTTTCTTCAGCAGCCTTTCCGCCAATAGCTGCTCTAGCTTTTTTAAATTCCTCAAATTGACTAGAAGACCCTTTTTTTATTTCTTTTATTTCTTTTGTTTCTTCAGTCTCCTCAACAGCCTTTCCATCAACATCTGCTCTAGCTTCTTCATGCTCCTGGAATTGAGATGAAGCAGCTTCTTTTGTGACGTCTAAATTCAATCTGTTTCCAAAATAGTTATCTAGCCCCTGAATAAATAATTCGTTATATCTCTCAGCTTTATCCATTAGAGCCGGATCCCGATCTACCCTATCACCTAACTTCCCATATTTTGATCTTTCTTTAATATGCACTCCAGCTAAAAATAACTCAAAAGATTCTCTATAAGTCATAATCAATTCAGATATATTAATTAACTCTCTCTTTGTTGGGGAATATTCATATAATTGGACAGGTTGTATTAGTTGCGCTTTAATCTCTTTTAATATGGAAGCAAGGTATTTTTTTTCTTTAATCAGATCACCTAAACGCCCCTCCAAATCACTATAGCTCTGATCTGGATGCTCTAACGATAATTTATTCATCATAAAATCAGTGAACAGTGGATGCCTAACACCTTCTCTCTGCAGCTCGAACAAGAGCTGCTGTCTTTTTTCAAGTGTTACTATCATGCTTTCAACAGCATTAACCCGAGACGAATCATCACCTCCGCATTCAATACCCGTGATTTCCCAGGGATAAACACGACTAACAAGCTCATTATGCCTCGCTCCCGTATCAATATAATCCATGTACTCCTCATACAAAGAACGCTCCTGCTGTATTCGTTCTTTTTTAGATTTAACATGTTCTGCAGTAAATTGACCTTTTTCTCTCAGCTCTGCTTCTTTTCTTATTGCGAAGCTTTTATATGATCCAACAGCTTGAGCCATTTGACGTGCAATTTTCTTTCTCTGAGCAGGTCTTAGGCTTATTGATCCATTTTGGCCCTGAATTCCTGAGAATGATGATGCTAAAGTCTCCGAAGAACCTTTTGTTTTACCTACTATCTCAGCAAGAGGATGGGGCTTTATGGGAAGATTAAACCTAGCGTTAAATAAATTATGAGCGTCTCTTAAATGCGTATAAAGCTCTTCTAATGAATAGAGCAATTGATTGTATTCTTTTTCTGCATGAAAAAGTAAAGTAAACGGCTTATAAACTTTTTTATCGGTTTTAGCTGGACTAAACTGCTTCTCCTCCAGAGCAGCTATCTCTTCTTTTAACTTATTAATACTTTCAGTCCAGTTCTTCTTTAAAATCTCTTGAACGCTTTCCATTTTTTGAGTAAAAGTTAACGGCTCTTTACCTGCCGTTTCTCGAGCCAACAATTTACCAGATAAAATGACTGCTTGTGTAGAAGAAAAACTATTAAGAGAAGCAAGTCCGTGACCCGCAATACTTATCCGAGAGTTAGCCTTAACACTAAAAAGCAACGATGGCTGATAAGACCAATCATTGCCAGGTAACTGTGATATTGTTTTAGAAGCAAATTCGCTGCTCACCACAGTGGTTGGGTTTGCAAAAATATATCCTGGTTCATTTTCAAGGTATGCTAACTCTACTTCTATTCCGCCTACTTTTCCTTCTTTTCCTGATCTAAATGTTCTGGCCAACAAAAAATCTTCAGGAATTTCAGGATTAGATAAATGCTGATAATAAGCCTGCTTCGTGCTATCTACAGTCTTAGATTGAGCTGAAGTTTGAGTAATGGGTAAACCCATCAGGGTTAAACTCTCAACCTGTTGCATCGATTTTTCGATGGCCTTTATAGTAGGCATCTTCTATCTCCAAAAAACCAAATATATATTTTAAGTGTATACTATGACTCTTAAAAATCCAGTTGGATTTATTTTTACTTAGTTGGATTTATTTTTACTTAAATTAAGACGGGATGCTTGGTGTTGAGCATTTAGGTTACAAGCTCTAATCCAGACAAACAGAGTAAATGACAGAGCACTCAAAAACAGATATTGTTTAAACTATACTAACTCTCGTATAAAAGATAAAAATGATTAAAATCAAAGAAATTTTACCTTTATATGCCGTTATTTTTCTTGGTTTTTTTGGGTATGCATTAACCATTACCCTGTTTATTCCCATGCTCATGAGCCCAAGCTTTCCTCTTTTACCTACTGCAACGTCGGTTGCTGCCAGAGCATCATGTTCTGGTTTTCTATTGGCGATGTATCCACTGGGACAATTTTTGGGCTCACCAATCATTGGCAATTTATCAGATCACTTTGGAAGAAAAAAAATACTCTTACTCAGTTTAATGGCCTGTTTACTCGGATTTATGGGCATGGCACTCAGTATTCAATATCATCAATTAACTTTTTTATTCATCAGTTCATTTATTACCGGATTATTTGAATCCAATATGGCCATATCCCAATCTGTCATTGCTGATAGAGGCGAAGATACAGTTCAAAAAACCCAATTGATTGGATATGCTTATGCGTCTTGCAGTTTGGGACATATTCTCGGGCCCTTATTAGGGGGGATTGGAGGAACAGCTTTAGGGTACAGCGCACCTTTTTGGATGACAGCATGTATCATCCTCTGTTTAATGGCTTGGATTTTCTGGGGTTTCAAAGAACATCCGGTTACAAACAACAGAAGTTCGCTTAATATTATAAAGTCACTCACAGCAATCAAATCAATTTTTGATAATCAAAAACTATATAAAATTTATATGATTAATTTTTTAATTTTCTTTTCCGTAATGGGGTTATTTCGAGTGGTGCCATTGTATGTCATGGATGAGTGGAAACCTTCGCTACACACCTATGCATTCCTCATCTCTTTTGTTTCTTTTTTATGCTTCATTTCAAATCTGTCTATTTTAAAACAACTCGCGAAAAGATTTGCACCAAAAATATTATTAACGGGGCTTTTGTTGCTCGGCGGATTACTGATCATATTGATTGTCATACCCAATCAATTTCATTGGATCTGGCTCACATTTGGTCTTGCCGTGGTGCCCGCCGTCATGGCTTTACCCACTTGTACAACATGGCTATCAGAAGAAGCCTCCGTAAAAGAACAAGGACAAGTACTCGGTAATAATCAAGCTTTATTAGCTTTAGGTGAGTCTACCTCAGCAGCTATAGGCGGCATAATAGCCGCCATTTGGATTCCTTTGCCCGTCATTTTATTGGGTGCTATTTTAGTGGTAACCGGCATCATACTGCTTCGTCTATGAGGTTTATCATTGACATGAAGCAATATCAATAACAAAGCGATATTTTACATCGCCCTGCTTTAAGCGCAGAAATGCAGTATTAATTTCATCAGCTTGTATCAACTCAATATCTGATGTAATTTGATTGTCAGCACAAAAATTTAGCATCTCTTGGGTTTCTTTAATACCTCCAATTAAAGAGCCACCCACTGTTAAACGCTTAAAAACAACTGGAAGCATCGCAATGTCCATCGGATCGGTGGGTAAGCCCACTTGACTCAGCTGCCCATCACGCTTCAAAAGATTTAAATAAGGATTGATATCATGTTTGGCTGATACAGTATTTAAAATAAAATCATACTGGTTCTCTCCTGCTTGCATTGCCTGTTTATCTGTTGATAAAACAGCATCTGTCGCACCCAGTCGTTTTGCTTCATCCATTTTGCTTTGTGATGTGGTAAAAACTGTTACTGATGCCCCCATTGCATGCGCAATCTTGACCGCGATATGCCCAAGTCCGCCAAGCCCAATCACACCCACCTTGCTGTTTTGATTCACATTGGCTCGCTTCAGGGGTGAGTAGGTTGTGATGCCAGCACATAATAAAGGCGCTGCAGCTGCGGGATCTAACGACTCAGGCACATGCAAAACAAACCCTTCATTCACAACGACTTGTTTAGAGTACCCGCCATAGGTCACCCCCTCTAAATGCGTGTCTTCGCTATTGTACGTTAATGTATTGCCTGCTTCACAAAATTGCTCTTCGTGATCGTGACAACTTGGGCATTGTTGACATGAGTCAACCATGCAACCCACGCCGACCATTTCACCCATAGAAAACCCTGAAACTTTCTCGCCCATACCTGTAATACGGCCAATGATTTCATGTCCTGGCACCATTGGATATAAAGACATCCCCCAGTCATTATTCACTTGATGCAGGTCTGAGTGACAAATACCACAAAATAAAATATCAATTGCAATATCATGCGCACCTACTTCACGACGCTCAAACTCAAAACGTTCTAAATCAGCACCTGCTTGAAGCGCTGCATAACCCATTGTTTCTGACATAATCAATCCTTAATTTATTGGTAAAACAATACAAGCCATTTCCTAATCTCTAACACCGAAAGCGTGTCTATCATCATCTTAACACCAAGATATTAAATATTTGCTGTTTTTAGAGGTATCACAACAAATTAAAGCCGGCTCACGAAAAACAAATATTACCTGGGTAATAATTGCACTTGATGGCTAATTTAAGTTATAATGCTGCTTTATTTTAAGCACCAGAGAAGACTTATGGCACGGATTCAGGTACATATTTTAAATTTTCATGGCCCTTGGAGTCATACCGAACTCTTACTCGAGAATCTCTCGAAAAAACCACACACCTATTATTTTATCGATCGCTGGTCAGCCCCCGAAAATCATTGGCATAGTTACGCAACACCCGAAATAGCTCAACAGGAACTAGAAAAAGCAAGCGCCATTTATAGTTTTGAAATTAAAGCCAATGCCAGATCAATTATGTCTGACTGGAAAATATATTGGCGTAGCACAGAAAAAAATGCTTTTATTTTAGGTGATAATTGTGGTGTTGCAACCCAGTGGTTTTTACAACGTTTTGCGGGCGTACCCAAACTTGATTTATCTAATATTAGCCTGAATCATTTTGTAATGGGAATTTTTTGGCCAAGTTTTGTGCCTTGCCCTGTGACACTGCCAGGCCGTGTAATGAGCCATGCGAAGTTTCATCTCAATATTAAAAATAACCCCGAAAAAGCACGACAATACTCACAGCTATTTCTATATACCTGCTTTGCTATCAGCTTACTCACCATCTCTGTCACACTCTTTGAACTATCTGAGGCTTTAAATCCTGCAAACCCTACCCCTACAATATCACCTATTATCACGACAATGGCTTGTGCTCCAGGGCCCTCCGGCTTTTTTAACCCTTATAACCCGGCCTCCGGGGGGCGAAAAGCAAACGGACCCCCCAAAGCC
>JAALKW010000063.1 GCA_011087865.1 Legionellaceae bacterium | reverse complement strand
CCACATAAAATCAATCAAGCTTCAATTTTGACATCGTCTAAGTGTTTTCGACAGGCTGCTTAAAGGCACATGAAAACAGTACAATTTCGCTCTATATCACGGAAACATTAACTCACAATCAATGGGCTGAATTATTAAGTACCTGCCAAACATTAAATATAAAAATTAATCCGATGTGTGCAGCAGGTGTTACACTCCCTGAAGCACTGGAACTGACAGCACCTGAAGCACCCCCCATTGCAAGACAACCTACGTGCCACGGCTTGTCCGCGGCATCCATAGACCCCGCGGACAAGCCGTGGGGGGTAGGATCTCCGGGTGATTATGTGATTTATAGCACAGACCGTGATCTCACTGAGGCAAGTATTAAATCTCATCACTGTATTAATATCAGTGAAGTCAGCCCAGGACAATTACTCCAAAAAACTGATGCAAATTTTGATAAAACAACCTTGAAATTTAGCTTCACTGAAGCAGACGGCGCTTTACTACAAGCACTTGCAAATGATGAAACGATTGTACTCACAGGTATGTTTCAACCAGACTTAATCAGTCATCTACAGCAATTTATTCTTGACAGACGTCGCGAGAATCCCCCAAAAGGCCAGTTGATTTTATTAACAGAACAAGAAGATTTAAAGCTTGTATTACCTGCATTTGAACATCAAGTAAAAAATACTGGGCGGCGCTTCACACAATCAGAAGCGATAAAGCGCAGTACAGGCGACCCTTGGGTCGGCATGCATCAACTCCCCCCTAAAAGTAATCACGCTCAAATGCCATGGGATAAGCTATTAGATGCCAGAATGGAGGCCGTAGATGAAGTATTACGCCAATCCCCTTATGTTTTTTTAGCAGGAAAAACAGGCGTTGGTAAAACCACGTTTGTTCAAAAGCATTGGGCTAAAACACATCCAGCAATGCATTATGGTGAAGCATCAATTAAAGCCTGGGCGGCAGATCCAGCAGATGGCATTAAAACACTGTTTATTGATGAAGCTAATATTTCATCCAGACAATGGAGTGAATTTGAAGGCTTGTTTAAAACACCCCGGACAATACTGATTGATAACAAACTTGTACCACTCTCACCCGAGCATAAAGTCATTTTTGCAGGCAATCCATGCAGCTATGGCGGTGAGCGCACCTTGCCTTCGTTATTTGAACGCCATGGCAACAGCGTTTTATTTGAGCCTTTATCGCCTGAATTTTTATATCATCATGGCCTCAAGGCACTGCTTGTTAAAATCAATGCGAATTATCCAGAAGTACTCGCCAAGCCTTTTCTCAAAGTCGCAGGCTTCTTAAGCCATCTAAACCCTGAAAAAGTACTGATGAGTCCACGTGAGTTACAGCACATGGCCTTATCTAGCCTCGCTTATTGTCAAAAAAATCTAACGGCAAGTCCATCTGCAGTTGTAAATTACTTTGCTTATAGCCTTGCAAAAAATCTCGTCCCAAAAGAAAGCAAGCTTGCGTTTGAAGCGCTCTGGGATACAGTACCTCAATTGCAACAATCTCACCCAGTACATTTAAGAGATATTGCATTGAATACCTCTAACCACCCTGCTTTTAATGCCCTCAATAATGCACTCGATGTACGCGAGTTACGCCAGAGCACGCCTGGTACACATCTAGGCGGCTTAAGTGGGGTTGTACTTGAAGGTGAAGCAGGCCTTGGCAAGTCTGAATTAGTACTTGATACATTACGCGCACGTCAACTGAAAGAAAACAAAGATTTTTATTTACTGTCTGCAGGCACACCATGCGCTGAAAAACGAAAAGTATTAGCGCACGCCTTTCATGCGGGTGCGATTGTCGTGATGGATGAAATCAATAGTGCGGCCATGATGGAGCGAGAACTCAATGAATGCTTAACAGGCACTTGTGATGGAAAGTCAGCCCAGCATCCTGGATTTTTAATTATTGGCACACAAAATCCAGCCACGTACGCACATCGCGTCAGCACCAGTGAAGCGCTTCAGAGACGATTCAATCAAGTGAGTATCCCACCCTATCAACACGATGAACTCGTTGAAATTCTACAAGGCAAAGCACTACCTGAAGATACCAGTACGGATATGGTGACTGAGTATCTCGCACACAAAGAAACCCTATCGCTTTGCTGCCGTGATTTAATTAAGCGTGCAGCACAGTGTTCAAGTGCCAATAAACGTAAAACTCAAAGTAGTGTACTGAGTACTTCAAGTTTATTTATGCAGCCTATGTCTTCAAACCAAGAAGATGAAATAGATCAGGACAGTCAAGCGGAAGATGATGAAATAAGTTGGGACAAAAAAGCCCGAGTTCACTGAAGCAAAGACCCGGGCCAAGCACTGATCTGGTCAACCTAAACCGCACACACAGGAACTTAAGGTGCACTGTAAAGATTACAATCAACTACATCATTCCCTACCTGGCTATAACAAATATTATTTACTATATGCGGGACCCTCATCTTTTGGTTTGCCATACAGGTGTAGTTGTATTCAAGTGCTCGGTTTTTCGCTTTTTCCCTATGTGAAGTACCAATAAGGGCCATCACCTGCCCCTCTTTCTTGCAACAACGCGAATTTGCCGTGCACCCCGCTACGGCGACACCCGATACAATGTGCGAACACTTTGCTTGACCGGCAGAAGATTTGTCTGAGATGAGCGTCCAGCTGCCACTACAGTAAGATTTTGATAAGGCGGGCAATGCCATAACAAGTGCACTGATAAAAACAGATGTTTTAATTACCTGTAATATTAAATTTCTCATGATAATTCTCCTATTGCTTACTTAAAAAGTAAATTCCAAAAAAACTTCATGCCCAACAATAGTACTACAGACTGTTTTCAGGTTCATTTTTATGTTTATTTTATTTGCAGAATAACAGGGAGAATACTATACTCTTACGTATATGATTTTTTTCTGGAAGCGTAATGCCAAAATTATCTTCATTTCAGAGCTTATTGGAACAGCTTTATGAACATCAACTTTCCATGCCCATGGAAGGTCAAGTGGATGACACGCCCCTTGCGCTCAGCGACATTAAGCATCCAGCGATTAATCCAGATGGCTCCTTGGATTGGTCCAAATTTACTGACGACACAGCAGAAAAAGCCAAAGTACGTATTGCATGGAATAAAAAATTCAGTGCAGCAGAAGATTATCAAGGCCAATCTGTCTATCGCATGAATCACGGCTTAACGCATGCGATACGCACCATGGGGTATGTTGAACCCGTTGTAAATTACTTAAAACACTGGGGCAATGATAGCCTAAAAGCGTTTGCAAATCGCATAGATGATAATGAGCTGCAAAAGCTCATGTTAGTCGCGGCGTTTATTAGTATCGCAAGAGACAGTGAAATAGATTTTGGGACTCAGCCAGGCCCACATCATGCCTACCGACAAAAAGCAGTGGCTTGCTTTAAGCAGTATTATGATGCAAGAGAAGCACTACCAGAAGACATTAAGTCACTTTTTGATTTGTTTGAAAATCCAGAAGAGCTTGCACAATATATTGAAGCACTCACGGTATTAGGAGATGACAGGAACGAATCAGATATCCATGTGATTTTAAATATGTGTCATAAATTGGATTTATATCGCTGTCGAGAACGCCGTACTGCAAATACTTCTGTTGATAAATATATTCGTGAGCATTCAAAAGGCAATTATGGTGAAGGTATTTCAAACCTCACCGCATGGGCCATGGCATGCATTCAGGCCACCGGTAACGAAGTAAAAGCCAAAGGCTTAGATTATGACTTAGACCAGTATTTACCTTGTAATACCTCGCCCGAGCACGCTATACAAGCACTCGGTGCATTGCCTCAGCCAAGTTTTACAGATACACATCCAGATGAAGAGAACCCCCTCGCCGCCCCTTTCTTCTTTAAATCCATCCGAGCAGATGCAGGGGATTACTGGGAAAAATACATTGAATGGGTCACACCAAGTCCTTTAAACTGCACACCGCATGAGGCATTGCGAAAAGGTTCAAAAGGAACCTTTTCGGCTAAAATGAAAAGAACAGCAGACGGTGAGCTCGAATGGCGTGTCATTGAGCGCGCACAAGATAAGCCAATGTATACACCTGAAGAGAAAAAAGGCTTTGCAAAACACTCTTCGCTCTCTTATGCCGAGCCGTTACATGCTTATGAACCCCCGGTGTTTGGACTCAATCGTGACCGAGCAGATTTACTCGTTGGGATTCGGCTTGAAGCAAAAGATGTCCTGATTAATCGCATCATGCAGTACGATGGCGGGACTGTCGGTAGACCGTTTGAATTTCATTACCAAAAGGAAGCAGAAGATTTTTTAGCAGCAAAACTAAAAAGCGGCACTTACTGCCAATCACTCGCACAATTGGTTCATAACAACAAAACAGGTAAGCATAATGAAATATTGGGGCGCGTAAAAAAAATCTCAGCCATTGCTGTTTTTTCAGATAATCTAGAATCCCGTGTACTGGCACAGCTCAGAGCAAAACAATATCAATTGCGACTCAATGAACAGCAGCGTGAATTAGGCTTACCGGTTGAACCAACTGCTGTCATGCCCATTGTTTTTTATCTGCCTAAAGATACAAAAAATTACAAAAGAAATCATACCGAATATGATGCAAAAGCCCAGGCAGAGGATTTAAATGCAGCTGAAACGCATCCTGACTGTAAGGTGTATTTAGAAAAAATAGCGGCGCTCAACAAAGACTTTGCTAGCGCTTCTCCCGCATCTCCATTTAAAACAAAATATGAGATTCAAACCATACACCAATTAGCCGCAAGTGGAGAACTAAAAGCACTCGAAGCTTTTCTCGCACAAAACCCAACGACAATCAACACACAAGATTTAAGAGGCATGACAGCAGCACACTATGCAGCGCTCAATAACCGACAGGCTATATTAGCCTGTTTATCTGAACATAATGCTGACCTCAGCTTACCAAACAAGCAAGACGAACGTCCTTGTATTAACCAAAATCAATATAAATATTACTTTACAGACAATCACCTTATCAATGCCGCTATCTTTAAAAAAATAGCGAGCCAGCCTATTTCTGACGGTCAATTAACCGCAGTATCTTTTCAAACCATAGACCACCTGAATCAACTCTTGCCTTTACTGACAGCGCAAGAAATTCAAAAAACACCCTCACTTGAAGATGATTTAAAGCGCATCATCCAATCACCGTGGGATTTTAATCAGGTCGTATGGCACTTATTGGATGACGAATCACGCATCGTGGTCTGTGATTTACTCACAGCACACCTGCCCAGCATCATGACATCAGCCGCTGATTTTCGTATACTCTCCTATTTTAAACCCGAACAACGCACGGCAATATATCAATCACTTAAAGATAACTTACCCAGCATAACCACACCTCATGATCTGAGTGCACTACTGAAACACCTTACCCCTGAGCAATGTACCGAAGTGTGTGATTCACTCAAAACGCAAATACCAAACATTATTAAATCACCCAATGATTTTGCGGAGGTCCTTCATCGCCTGACGCCTGAGCAACGCACGGCAGTCTATCACTCACTTAAAAATGATTTACCCAGCATCACCAACAGTTACGGCTTAAATACACTACTTAAATGCCTTACCCCTGAACAATGTACCGAAGTGTGTGATTCACTCAAAGCGAAAATACCAGACATTGTCAAATCAGCTTTTGATTTTAACAGCGTATGCTCAAACCTTGGGCCTGAGCAACGCACGGCAGTCTATCACTCACTTCAAGCGCATTTGCCCAGTATCATCAAATCAGGCGAAGATTTTGATCGCCTAATGTACCCCCTGAGTTCAGAGCAACGTGATGCATTGTATCTCTCACTCGAAAAAAAATTACCGAGCATCATCAAATCAGCTTATGATATTCATTACGCACTTAAACACCTTAATCCTGCACAATACGAAAGGTTTTTTCATGCGCTTAAGATGCATTTCTCTGAAATTTTTGACGACCCCTATCAACTAAATTCCGTATTTGAAAACCTTAGTCCAGCAGAGTTTACAGCACGATACGAAGCACTCAAAAGTCACTTGCCCAATATCATTACATCCGCCGATTACTTAGGTGAGTTCATGGAAAGACTCGACATCCCTCAACGCACCCCCATATATCATTTACTCAAAGCGAATTTACCCGGCTTCATCCACTCAGCTTCTGATTTTTGCCACGTACTTCGCCAGCTTACACCTGAACAACGTACAGAAGTGTATGAAACATATCCGGACGACCTAACTCGCCTCATTACATCCCCGAATACTTTTTATAGCGTACTTGTATATCTTTCCCCTGAACAATGCAAAGCAGTCTGTAGCGCATTGACGAATAAATTACCCCAATTCATCAAATCCATCCGTGATTTACAGAGTGCAATTGTGTTTCTTGATTCCACACAAAGAGCAACTGTTTTCTTGGCTATATTACAAACTTATAAGCTTTCCTGGTTCTCGCAGCAACAAGATCAACACAGATTGCATCAGTTAATTGATCGGACAGACTTAAACCCCGTATTTAAGCAATCTTTAACAAAGTTTCTAGAAACCGAACAAAGCACTGCCATCGAAGGGATTGGGGCAGATGCACTGAGTCCAAAACATATCATACAGTTTATTTTTCCTAATCAATCCAACGATAATAGCCAAGGCTTCTTTAAACCCCCAAACAACTTAAAATTACAATTGCAATTACTCAAAACATTAGAAAGCCGTACCTCTCAAGAGGAAGTACGTGAATCACTTTACCAATTTCTAGCGCAATTACCCCCAGGTGAAGATGCCGTTGAAGTCGGCAGCAGAACACTCACCTTCATCCATGCAGTTGAAACAAATCGTCCATCTGCAGCGCCAAAATTAAGCCCTTCATGTTAAAGCCGGCAGCAGGACTCTCAATTGTGAGCCGAATAAAAACAGTGTTACATGGGGAGCAAAATGAGCACGTGGATATGGCAACACAAAGACTGCCCCATTTTACTAAAAGACAGGGTATAAAAAAACCCGCCAAATTGGCGGGTTTTTTAGATGTTACGAGTCGCTAGACGACTGGGAACAACATGATTACATCATGCCGCCCATTCCGCCCATACCACCCATGCCACCCATACCGCCCATGCCGCCCATATCACCGGCGCCACCTGCAGCAGAATCGCTTTCTTCTTTCGGTGCATCAGCAACCATGCACTCTGTTGTCAGCATTAAGCTTGCAACAGACGCTGCATTTTGAAGTGCTGTACGGGTTACTTTGGTTGGATCTAAGATACCCAAGTTCACCATATCGCCATATTCACCGTCAGCCGCATTAAAGCCATAGTTTCCTTTGCCTTCAGCAACGTTGTTCACAACAACGTAAGCGCTCAGTAAACCCCATCTAACGCTCCTCTTTTAATTCGCGGATACTCTC
>JAALKW010000062.1 GCA_011087865.1 Legionellaceae bacterium | reverse complement strand
TCTGATTTAACAGTTAACATTTCTTGCAATGTATAAGCGGCACCATAAGCTTCCAAAGCCCACACTTCCATTTCTCCGAAGCGTTGTCCTCCAAATTGTGCCTTTCCTCCGAGTGGCTGCTGCGTAACCAAACTATAAGAGCCTGTTGAGCGCGCATGCATTTTATCATCCACCAAGTGGTTTAACTTGAGAATATACATATATCCGACAGTCACAGGATTATCAAATTGACGACCTGTTCGTCCATCAATTAGCATTGTTTTCCCATCTTCTGGCAATTCAGCAAGTTTTAGCATGGACCTAATTTCAGCTTCTGAGGCACCATCAAACACCGGTGTTGCCATAGGCACACCTTCTCGAAGATTTTGCGTCAACTGCATCAACTCAGAATCAGATAACTCATCAAGCGCGACACGTTTTTGCTCATCATGGTTATAAATTTCACCCAAATATTTTCGAAGCTTTGAGATATCTGCTTGTTTATCTAACATGCCTGCAATTCTATGACCTAAGCCTTTTGCAGCCAAGCCAAGATGGGTCTCTAATACTTGTCCAATATTCATCCTTGAAGGAACCCCTAAAGGATTCAAAACAATATCAACCGGTGTGCCATCTTCCATGTGCGGCATATCTTCCATCGGAACAACAATCGAGATAACCCCTTTATTTCCATGGCGACCCGCCATTTTATCACCGGGCTGAAGACGACGTTTAACCGCCAAGTAAACTTTTACAATCTTCAAGACACCCGGAGCTAAATCATCCCCTTGGGTGATTTTTTTACGGCTATCTGTAAAACGCTTTTCTATTTCTTTCACTAAATCATCTAACTGCTTTGATACTTGCTCAAGCTGTTGAATTGCCGCATCATCTTGCAAATGAATGCTCAGCCATTTTTCTTGTGCTAAGCCATCAAGATAAGCAGCTGTAATTTTAGTGCCTGATTTCAGAGAGCCCGGACCGCCCGCGGCTGTTTTGCCTAATAGCAAATGACGAAGTCGTTGATAAATATCTTCTTCTCGGATTCTGCGCTCATCCGTTAAATCTTTACGGGCACGTGCCAAATGCTCTTCTTCAATACTTTTTGCCCGGTCATCTTTTTCTAAACCATCTCGCGTAAAGACCTGAATATCAATCACGGTGCCGTTCATGCCAGAAGGAACACGTAATGACGAATCTTTGACGTCTGATGCTTTTTCACCAAAGATAGCACGTAATAATTTTTCTTCAGGTGTTAGCTGTGTTTCACCTTTAGGTGTCACTTTTCCGACTAAAATCTCACCTGCCGTGACTTCTGCACCGATATAAACCACACCTGAATCATCTAAATTAGACAATGCAGCTTCACCTACATTTGGGATATCAGCTGATATTTCTTCAGTTCCAAGTTTTGTATCACGAGCAATACACGTTAACTCTTCAATGTGAATGGTCGTAAATCTATCTTCTTGAATCACACGCTCAGATATAAGAATAGAATCCTCAAAGTTATATCCATTCCATGGCATAAACGCGACCAATAGATTTTGCCCTAAGGCAAGCTCCCCCATATCAGTACATGGCCCATCGGCTAAAATATCACCCCGTTGGATTTTATCGCCATTACTCACGATAGGTCTTTGATTAATGCATGAATCTTGATTCGAACGAGAGTATTTTGTGAGATTATAAATATCTACCCCTGTCTCACCCGCTGAAGTTTCACTTTCGTTTACACGGACCACAATACGGGAGGCATCCACTAAATCAATCACACCACCCCGTTTAGCCACCACACAAACGCCTGAGTCAGACGCAACGGTACGCTCCATTCCCGTACCAACCAGCGGCTTTTCTGCGCGAAGTGTTGGCACAGCCTGACGTTGCATATTCGAACCCATCAAGGCTCTATTCGCATCATCATGCTCTAAAAATGGAATCAATGAAGCCGCAACCGAAACAATCTGCTTCGGTGAAACATCCATATAATTAATTTTATCAGGCGTTGTTAATGAAAATTCATTTTGATGACGACAAGGCACAAGATCAGCTAAGATTTTGCCGTTTTTATCCACCGTTACACTGGATTGTGCAATATATTGATCCACCTCAGAAATAGCTGATAAATACTCAACTTCTTGTGTTACTCGACCATCAACCACTTTGAAACAAGGTGTTTCAATAAACCCATAATCATTGGTTCTCGCATACACAGAAAGAGAATTAATCAAACCAATATTAGGACCCTCAGGGGTTTCAATAGGACAGACACGACCATAGTGAGTGGTATGTACATCACGCACCTCAAAACCTGCTCGTTCACGTGTCAAACCACCTGGCCCAAGGGCTGAAACACGGCGCTTATGTGTCACACCAGAGAGTGGATTCACCTGATCCATAAACTGAGATAACTGACTCGAACCAAAGAATTCTTTGATTGCAGCCGACACAGGCTTCGCATTAATTAAATCTTGCGGCATTAAGTTTTCTGATTCAGCTAAACTCAAACGCTCTTTTACCGCACGCTCAACACGAACCAAGCCCACTCGGAATTGATTTTCAGCCATTTCACCAACACTTCGAACACGTCGATTACCCAGATGGTCGATATCATCAACAAGACCAATTCCATTTCGGATATCAATCAAGGTCTTAATGACATCTAATATATCAACTTTCTCTAATGTCCCAGCACCTGTATCTTCTTGTCGTCCAACACGGCGGTTAAATTTCATACGCCCAACTGCTGACAAGTCATAACGGTCATCTGAAAAGAAAAGGTTTTTAAATAAAGTTTCAGCCGCGTCTTTTGTAGGTGGCTCACCAGGACGCATCATACGATAAATTTCAACCAACGCTTCAAGCGGTGTTGTTGTCGCATCCACACGCAGTGTATCCGAAAGATATGAACCATGATCTAAATCATTGGTATAAATCATTTCAAAGCGAGTAATACCTTGCGCTTTAATTTGCTCTAAAATCTCTAATGTCACTTCTGTATTTGCAAGTGCTAATAACTCACCTGTTTCTGTATCAATAATGCCTTTAGCTAAAGATTTTCCAATTAAATAGTCATTTGGAACCACCAAGTCTTTCATCTTGGCTTTTTCCATTGCTTTAATATGACGAGTCGTAATTCGTCGCCCTTCTTCAACTAAAATTTCTTTCGAGCCTGGCAGCTTAATATCAAAAAGCGCTATTTCTCCACGCAGCCGCGCAGGAATCAATTCAATATGAAAGTCCCCATCTTTAAGATGACAAATAGTCGACTCAAAAAATTCATCTAAAATAGATTCGGTGTCGTATCCCAAAGCACGCAATAAAATGGTCGCTGGTAACTTACGACGGCGATCAATTCGAACAAACAAACAGTCTTTTGGATCAAATTCAAAATCTAACCATGAGCCTCGGTATGGAATAATACGTGCAGAATAAAGTAGTTTTCCTGAAGAATGTGTTTTTCCTTTATCATGCTCAAAAATCACCCCTGGCGAGCGATGTAATTGTGAAACGACCACACGCTCTGTGCCATTGATAACAAACGTTCCGACATCTGTCATCAAGGGAATCTCACCCATAAAAACATCTTGCTCACGAATATCTTTAACCGGCTTTGGATCTCCCGATGCTTCTTTATCGAGAACGATTAAACGTACTTTCACGCGAAGTGGCGCCGAATAGGTTAACCCTCGCAATTTACATTCACGCACATTAAAAGCAGGTTCACCTAGTTTGTAACTAACATATTCAAGTCGCGCATTACCTGAAAAACTTTGAATAGGGAAAACAGAAGTAAAAGCAGCGCCTAAACCTGTCTCAGCTTTTCCGCCTTCGACAGTAGGTGGCGTAATAAATTTGGCATATGATTCTAATTGAATCTCCAGAAGATCTGGGATGGGCATTTTTTCATTATGGCTACCGAAGCCTTTGCGGAATCGTTTTTTCTCAGCATAAGAATATTGAGGGTTAGCAATTGCTATGGCCATAAGGTGTCCTCTTCAATTTTTGAACGTCATTGGGTCGGTTTATCTTTTTAAAACACGCAAACCCGGTCATAGCACAGGCTATGGCCGGGTTATCACACAGGTATCAACTGTTTTATTTTACTTCAACAGATGCGCCCGCTTCCTCTAATTGTTTCTTCATATCTTCTGCTTCAGCTTTAGCAACGCCTTCTTTCACAGTAGATGGTGCACCTTCAACCAGATCTTTCGCTTCTTTTAAGCCAAGACCTGAAATAGCACGAACAACTTTAATAACAGCAACTTTATTTCCACCGAAGCTTGTCATCACAACATCAAACTCAGTTTTTTCTTCTGCTGCTGCTGTAGCTGCGGCTGGTGCTGCTACTGCTGCGACAGCTGATGCTGCAGATACATTAAATTTTTCTTCCATTGCTTCAATTAAATCCACAACTTCGATTACTGACATATTGCCAATTGTTTCTAAAATCTCATCTTTTGAAACAGCCATGATTACTTGCTCCTCATATTAAATTGGTTTAACTTGCTTTTTGATCTTTAATCGCCACAACTGTTCGTACAAGCTTGCCATGCGGCGCCGCTAATGTTCGAACAAACTTCTCAATAGGTGCTTTCATCACAGCCATTAAGGTTGCCAAGGCTTCATCACGTGTTGGAAGACTTGCAATCGCATCTAAATGCGTTGCAGGATATGCCTTTCCATCAAGTGCTAAGGCTTTGACCTTGAGCTTATCGCAGCTTTTTGAAAAGTCTTTTAGTAAACGTGCTGCATCTCCTGGAGATTCCATAGACAAAGCAACAAACAAAGGACCCACTAAAGCATCACTCAAACAAGCGAAAGGGGTTTCGTCAAATGCACGACGCGTTAATGTATTCGGCACGACTCTAAGGTAAACACCTTCTGCACGTGCTTTCTTACGTAACTCTGTCATTTCATTGACGGGGATTCCCCGATAATCAGCAAGAACAGCCGAAATAGCGTTAGAGGCAGCAGCAGCTACTTCTTCGACCACGACTTTTTTTGCACTTAAAGTCAACGTCACGTCACTGACTCCTTGCGTTATTCAGATCTCGCAAGATCTGATGGTTATGGTGGTCACTTATAATGCATATGTAAAACAATTGCTTTATAACTGATTCCACCGTCTGCGCAGGATATTAAGCATTTGCACCTGCGGTCTTCGACGACATGGAACCGAAGTCTATGTCGTGAAAGCGTTTTAAACGGCTCGAGATTCTACACGGAAACCGAAGTAAGATCAACAGCTATACCAGGGCCCATTGTGGTCGACAAAGTCAACTTTTTAAGATAGACACCTTTTGCAGCAGTTGGCTTAGCTTTTTTAAGATCAGACAACAGTGCAGCAATGTTTTCAGCGATATCTGCTTCTTTAAAATCAATCTTACCAACACTACAATGTATAATTCCGTTCTTATCAGTACGGTAACGCACTTGTCCTGATTTCACATCAGAAACAGCTGCTTCAACATTCATTGTTACTGTGCCGACTTTAGGGTTAGGCATGAGACCACGTGGCCCAAGAATTTGGCCTAATTGCCCTACAATTCGCATTGAGTCAGGTGTAGCAATCACCACATCAAAAGGCATATCACCCGATTTAATTTGTTGTGCTAACTCATTAAAACCAACCATGTCCGCCCCTGCTTTTTTAGCTTTTCCGGCCTGCTCACCCTGAGCAAATACGGCAACACGTACTGTTTTACCCGTGCCTTTAGGTAAGCTGGTTGCGCCACGAACCATTTGGTCTGATTTTTTTGAATCAATCCCCAAGTTCACCGCCACATCAACCGCTTCACTGAATTTTTTACTGGCAAAGCTTTTCAATAATGTTACAGCTTCAGACAAAGAATAGACCTGTCCTGGCTTTACATTTTTTAATATCTCTTGTTTTTTCTTTGTTACTTTAGTCATGGCTCATCCCCTACGCAGCATCATTTGATGATTGGTCTAAATCTTCAACGTCAATCCCCATGCTACGTGCTGTGCCCGCAATAATACGAACAGCCGCATCAAGATCTGAAGCCGTTAAATCTGGTTCTTTTGTTTTAGCAATTTCTTCGAGTTGCGCACGCTTTAATGTCGCCACTTTATCACGGTTAGGTACACCGCTGCCTTTTTTAATGCCCGCTGCTTTCTTCAATAAAACAGATGCCGGAGGTGTTTTCAAAATAAAAGTAAAACTTCTATCTGTATAAACAGTAATAACCACTGGAATGGCTAAGCCAGCTTCCATTTGCTGCGTTGCAGCATTAAATGCTTTACAAAACTCCATGATATTCACACCACGTTGCCCCAAAGCAGGACCGACAGGTGGACTTGGATTTGCTTTTCCTGCTGCAATTTGCAACTTGATATATGCTTCTACCTTCTTTGCCATGATAACTCCTATTGGGTATAACGCTTGCTTAAAACACAAGCTCCCCGATTAACACCACATGATTTACGTGATTATGTTTTCTCAACCTGGCTAAACTCAAGCTCAACCGGTGTTGAACGACCAAAAATTAAAACCGATACTCGCAAACGGCTCTTTTCATAGTTTACTCCTTCGACCACACCATTGAAGTCCACGAATGGACCTTCTTTAACGCGAATCATTTCACACGGCTCAAATAATATTTTTGGCCTTGGTTTTGCAACACCTTCTTCCATGCGATGCATAATAGCATGGGCTTCTTTTTCAGAAATAGGCGAAGGCGTTTGTCCTGTGCCGCCAATAAAGCCTAACACACGCGGAATAGCACGAACCATATGCCATGTTTCGTCATCCATCACCATATTGACCAACACATAGCCAGGAAAAAATTTCCGTGTGCTTTTTCGTTTCTGCCCAGATTTAATTTCAACCACTTCCTCAGCAGGAACAACAACCTCACCAAACTTAGACTCAAAATGATGATGTTTCACACGTGCATTAATTTCTCGCATAACAAAGTTTTCATACCCTGAATATGCGTGAACAACGTACCATTGTTTTACTTTTTGCTCTTCCACCGTCATATCAACCCAAGTGCGTTAGTTTTCCAATGGCCCACATCATAACAGAATCAACGCCCCAGAGCACAAACCCTGCGACGCTAACCATCAACATCACAATCGATGTTGTTTGCACCGTTTCCTGGCGCGTAGGCCAAACCACCTTCTTTAATTCTACTTTGGCTTCTTTTGCAAAAACAAAAACGGCTTGTCCTTTTTTCGTAAAAAAAGCAAGCGCCAAACCAAGAACCAACCAAACCAACCAAGCAAGCACTTTAATCGGACCTGCCAAGTGCAAAAAATAGGTCACGGCAAAAACTGCCGCTGTCACTAAAGCAACCCCACCCCACAAAAAAGCATCTTGTGTGTTTTTTTCAGGCTCTGTCTTATTTTTCATAGTCCATCAAGCTGGTTGGCAGGCCAGGAGGGAATCGAACCCCCAACCTGCGGTTTTGGAGACCGCCGCTCTGCCAATTGAGCTACTGGCCTATACACGCAAGCACCGAGGCATGCCTCGGGCTTACACAACAACTTCAACATCATCAAATTAAAATCACTCGATGATTTTAGATACAACACCCGCACCTACGGTACGGCCACCTTCTCGAAT
>JAALKW010000061.1 GCA_011087865.1 Legionellaceae bacterium | reverse complement strand
CTAACTGCTTATAAATAAAGGCGTTTCTTCAAATAAATAACTAGCAACGACTTGGTCTTTTACTTGACTACTTTTATCACCACCACACAACAAAATAACAATCACATCAGCTTCTTCTACAAAATAAATACGATGCCCTGGCCCGAAATCAAACCTTAATTCCAAGACCCCTTCACCAACAGACCTATGGTCTCCAAAATTACCTTTTTCCACTCTATCCAATCTTGTTTTTATTCGATGTCGTGTTACTGGATCTTTAAGTCCACTTATCCACTCTTCAAACGGAACGGCACCGGATGGTGTGATATAGTTTCGTAAAATACGGTCTTTTATTTCTTTCATTATTAATTGTCGCCTATAAGCGACAAAAAGTCAACTCGCTTGGCTTTGTTGCATCGCTCAATGGCTTTGTTGCATCGCTCAATTATTGTTCTTATTTGCAAAACAGCAGCAAGTATTTAGAATACTCTTTATTTTGATGATTGAGCGATGCAAAAAAGCCGCCTATAACAAAGCCAGCTACATTTACGCTTTACAGTTAACCCTTGAGGTTAATTTTAAAGTGAGCTACAATAGCTTTAAAGGTTAGTTATTGAGGCTTTCTGATGTCTGCTAAATTAACACCAACATATGATCTTAACAGCATAAAAAAAGCATTTTTAACTCCCGAGCAGTTATTGATGACATCATCGGCTAAGCAAGGTCAAATTTCGCTTGATTTTTCTGATAAAAATGTCGTTGATGCGATTCAGGGGTTACAAGAGCTGAATTTTTATAAATCAATGCCGCCTATAAATCCAAAATTTGTTGCTTGGCAAGATGTATATAAAACCCATTTCAATGAGGTTGATTTGTATATCAAATTTCAAGTGAATGTTAAAAGAGAGCTTATCCTATCTTTTAAGGAGAAATAACATGGAAAAACAACAATGCCCTCTATGTGGTGAACCTACACAAGAACATAAAATTAAAGCAGTAACGTATACCTATAAACAGATTGAATTCATCATAAATCAACCGGCACAATGGTGTGATTCTTGTGGTGAAGGTATTATTAATGCGAAAGACAGTAACGCAGTTGCACATTTAATTCAGGAAGAAAAGGCACGGATCGATGGGCTGCTTACACCCAATGAGGTTAAGCAAGTTAGAAAACAATTAAAGTTGACTCAAAAACAAGCAGCGATTATATTTGGTGGTGGCGTCAATGCCTTTAATCGCTATGAAAAAGGAAGGCTGCCTGTACCAAGGCCGCTGAGCCAATTACTAACGATTTTGCATAATCACCCCGGTCAACTGACTGAAATAACAAAGAAGCCACTTCAGCAGTAATGATGAAAATGGTGTAATTTGAATTCAGGATCCTTCTATGATTTTACTGGTGATTATGACGGTAATCACCAGTATAGGGCTGAAATATTAGCATCCCTGCCGAAAGGTTTTTTATGAATTTTCTCAGCTAGCAGGTCTGCAAGGAATTCAGTGCATTATATTCAATACTAAATCCAAGAGCTTTTGCAATTGGTCTCGAATTTTTACCGTTTTTTTTAAATGCAACAATTCCATAACGCTCCATCGTTTTTAACGTTCTACTTAGATTTCCTGGCTGTCGATGTGTAATATAAGCTAACTCCTTTATAGACGCCGGTTTTTTTTCATCAATAACCCTAAGCAATCGCAAATTATTTTCACTCAAAACCTCACCTAGAGATTTAATCGAAGAAAACCAAATTTTTGGCTCATTTTTTTTAGGCTTATGTTGTCCAGACGCTATATCCATTAAGCGTTTTTGGAAGTTTTCGCGCGGCATAATGCCAACTTTTAGGATTTTCATTTTTTATTACCTCCGTCATTCAATTGATTTAAAATTGAATTAACTTCATTTAAAAAATCATTGAGTAGCTGCTGAGCATTTATAAATTCATAAGGCCTTCCTTTGTCCTTAATAGATTTATGTACATGATCATAACTTGCAATAGATCCCGTATAACGGCCACGAATTTTAGATTTAACTGCATGGGCATTATCAAACCCTAAAATACGTTGATTATAATTATCATGGAATGTTAGATTGTATCGAATTCCATGAGGCCTTTCTTCTGTTGGCGGAACTTGGGATACCTCAATTTTGTACCAATACCCATTTTCCTCTGTATATTCAGTGCCATCTAGTGATA
The DNA here is from genome assembly GCA_011087865.1 of Legionellaceae bacterium. Taxonomy (GTDB): domain Bacteria; phylum Pseudomonadota; class Gammaproteobacteria; order Legionellales; family Legionellaceae; genus JAALKW01. The sequence goes on along the minus strand of JAALKW010000061.1, from coordinate 5,834 downwards.
GCAAAACATCTAATCCTGTGTCTAGCTTCACAATAAACCCATAAAGTATCATCAGATGATATTTATTATTATGGTTTCTTTAGACTAAAAAGTCAAATAAGACTAATAATTGAGCGATGCAACAAAGTCGCTATCCGCAGTCATTCCCTATGGTACTTGTGCCTGGGATGGTTGTATAAGGCGCTGTGGCGGGCGGATTGGTTGTTGCGTTATATACGCTAATTGTTGCTGAATAAGATGCGGCATAATTGGTTTGTGTGGCCGGATTATTGGTATTCCAGCCTGTGGTTGGGGTTTTGCAGTCTTGCATTTGTGTTGTAGCAGAACAGCCATCGGTAGATGTATTATAACAATCACTTGCTGAGCCTAATGGGTCATGGTCGATTGTAAGTGTCGCATTATCAAAGTCAGTTGCTGTTAGATCCGAAAGTGTAATGCTGGAAGGTATAGGAGGCGTGGTGACCGCTAAGCCGGTGACTTGTGTTAAGTATTGAGGGCAGGTCACAGGCACTGCAGAAATCTTATAAAAACCTGCAGTTGTTCCATCGCCTGCAATGCCCATGTTAAAATCAGCGGTGCCTGATACTGTGCCAGACGAACCGTTTGATGTCATGTTTTTCGGCATTGCAAATGCACAGGCATCTTGCAGCGTTGCAATGCCTGTATGTGTACTCTCATCCGTGACTGTATAATCTGTACTGATTTTAGCTGGACTGTAATTTAAGAAATAATCATCACAGGGCGTGGATCCACTAGTAAGCCCTATGTTACAAGCAAAATTTACACTGCTTGTGTCACCTGGGCATGCGTATTGGGGTGAGCCTGTATTCCAAAAGGTTGGGCAAAAATCACAGTTCCCGCTATCGGGACTGCAACCGCCACCAGCCATATAAACATCAAATGTATCAATACTGGCAATGGTATTGACCGATTGAAAGATCATATATGGATAAGGTTTATTTTCAGTAACTTTTTCATTAAATCGAATTGCAAAACACTGCCCGCCCATGTTGTTGCATCCATGATCACATTGCCCTGAAAACACCTCAGGAAAAAAACTACCAACTGCTGCGGTTCCCACAGCATAAACGGTGTTACTGCTATCGAGTGTGAGTGAGTCACTTGCAGGAAGTTGTTGAGGGCTGGTGAGATTGACATCGTTCACAATGGCTTGCTGCATGGCCCATGAACCGAGTAGGGTCTCAGGTGTGGTATATTGAGGCTCCCAATTAGAAGGCTCAAGGCTTAGGTTACAGCTAGGGGCAACGCCAAAAGGAAAAGTAGATGTTGTATCCGCTGTTTGAAGACCTATTGATACAGCAGAGCTCGTGCAGCTTGTACCATTGCAAATCGAAAAATTAAAAGATGCTGCACCGATGACTTCTAAAAGCAATAAACCGCGGCTCTTTGCAGCTAAACTAAAGGGCTGACCAAGTATTAAATCGGGATAGTTTTGTGAAGCATAAAGTTGTTTAACGTTCGAGGGCAGCGTACTGAGGGAATAATTACTCCGCGTGCCAGTGGTTTTATTGGTCACCCAAAATGCGAGTATATTTGTACTGCCAGGTAAAACATAAGTAGGTAAAGTCCTGAAGGGCTCAATGGTAAAATTAGAGGCCGCTAAAGCATGAGGCATGCATAGTACAGAGGCCATAAAAATGACAGCATTAAAAAAATGGAGGGCTAATTTTTTCACAATCAAATCCTTCTTAACAGTTAAGCAATATAAGTAATATGTCCGAGTAGTTGGTTCGCATACAAATGAGAAGCTTCTGGGTTAAACGATACAGGAATTTGTGAGGTTGAACTTGAAGAGCCACCCAAATTCACAGAGCCATTGCCAAGCGATGCTGTATTAAAGTAGCTGTACCGATAACCAAGGCCCACACGAATATGCTCATATATATTTGCATCCAGTCCGAGGCCCAATATAAAGCTTATTTTCATATCCTTACCGCCTACAAATTCCGGCGTAAAATTAAGGCTGCCTGTATTCGTGGTACTGGTGAGGTAGTCACCTGTGCGATTAAAGGCAATGCCAAGCCCTGCTTCGCCATAGGGATGAAAACGCTCTTTGGTTGTGCTGAGTAATTTAATGCCGGCTAAAACCTGCTGTATTTTGGTGTTAAATTGATAGCTATATTCCGTAGAAGAGGATGAATCAACGCCGACTGTGTTGATGCCACTGATTTTTATTTTATCAAAATTATTATACTCAATGCCTGCTTGCAAGAAAACAGGATGGCTTGAAACGTCGCGTAAAAATCGCTCGCCGCCTATAAAGACGCCATAGAATCCTGCATCACAACTTGAGCCAGAAGGTGCATAAGTAAATAAATTGCTATCCGTTCCAGTATAAACTTGTGATTTTTTACTGGCATTAATACAAGCATAACCGCCTTGAAATGAAGCTAAAGGTTGCAATGTTTTCGAAGTGTTGGCAGCGCCCATGCTACCTGCAGTAGCAATCGTATGCCAGAGCAGTAATACAGACAAAGAGAATATGTTTTTCATGTCTAATCCATGACGTGATTTAAAAATTACACCACAAATTAACGTGCTTGCATTAAAATTACAAGGGGTTGACTACGAAGTTTGTGGTGGCTCTGTATTGGGTGGGGTTTGAGAAAGGATTTTTTGAATTTCCTCTGTGCAGCTAATTACTAATTAGTTATGCACAGGCTCTTTGTCCAAGGTATCATTTTTCTTGAGAACGCTAAACTTTGAGGCCATTGTAGGGTTACCCTTGGTCAACTTTTTAACAGTCAAATCGTTAGCTTTGTTATTAGCAAGACGCAGGTTATTTTCAGAACCGAGCAGTGCATCCTTGGTCTTCTGAAGATGGCTAATGGTTTTGTCGATCTCCTCAATAGCCGTTTTAAATTTCTTGGATGCCAGATCATAATTCCTGGCGAAACCAGTTTTGAACTCATCGAGCTCGCTTTCGAAGTTCGTGATATCAAGGTTCTGTTCTTTCACTAGCGCGAGCTCTGTTTTGTACTTCAGTGAGTTCTGAGCAGCGTTTCTCAGCAGTGTAATGATGGGGATAAAAAATTGTGGTCGGACGACATACATTTTCGGGTAGCGGTGAGATACATCGACAATACCAGTATTGTAAAGCTCGCTATCAGGCTCAAGAAGTGAAACGAGGATCGCGTATTCACAACTCTTTTCATTTCGATCCTTATCGAGCTCTTTAAAAAAGTCTTCATTCTTCTTTTTGGTTGCTGTTTCGTCGCTCTCGTTTTTCATCTCGAACATGATTGAAACAATTTCAGTGTCAGCCTCATCTGAATCGCGAAAAATATAATCTCCCTTGCTACCAGAGCGCGCGTCGTTGTCTTTTTCGAAATACGCTTTTGTAAACGCCAGTGCTCGAATGCGATTGAACTCGGTTTCGCAGTGTTGCTCGAGGGTTTCGCCAACCATCTTGGTTGACAGGCGAGCCTTCATGTCACGGAGGCGCTCGATCTCGCCATCACGATCCTTTATCTGCGTTTCGTACTTCTCCTTGAGCGACTGCTCAATAAACTGCTTTTTAAGCTGATCTCGCTCAAGGTCGATCTTCAGCTTGTCGCGCTCTTTTTCGATTACGATGATAGCATCGGTAATAGCCAGCTTCTGAGTAATGTCAATAGAGTCGAGTTTGGCCTTCAGGCCCTGAATTTCAACGTCCTTCGTAGCAGAAGTTTTTTGCCATTCGTTCACCAGCCTTGCTTCGGCAAGCTGGGTGTTCGTCTGGTTGTCATGCTTCACTTGATTGAGATCATTCGCAAGTGCGTCACGCTCTTTTTCCAAGGCATTTAGCGCTTCGGTCACTGCTAGCTTCTGTTTGACTTCACCGGCATCAAGCCTAGCTTTCAACTCCTTGATCTCAGCATCCTTGGTTATCGCGGCCTTTTCTAACTCGCTGGTGACCTTAGTTGTCGCAAGCTCAATGGCATTCGTCTTATCCTGCTCGGCCAATTCGAGTCGATCGTGTAACTGCTGTTCAAAATCTTTGTCGCGAACCTGCTTGAGGATGTCTGCGTATCCGGTCTCGTCAATCTTGAATGCTTTATTGCAGTGCGGACAGTTTATTTCATGCATAATTATATATCCTTCTTGATTTCAACCATTGACTTCACTATCCACTAGAAATGGGAGAGAACCTGCATTTAGCCTATCATGGGTCCTGGTGGAAGAACTCCCAGAAGTGCTTAATCTGAGTTGTCAGTTTTCTTTGTATGTTTTTTCACCAATACAAACATTACGATGCCGAAGATACAAATATAATGTCGTTTTAGAAATATCTAATTGTTCTGCAATTTTTTTTACTGGGATACTCCCATCTTTATATAATGCTTCAGCTATAACCGATTTTTCTATCGCTGCTTGTGACATCCCTTTAGGGCGGCCACCTTTTCTGCCGCGTGCGCGTGCTGATTTTAAACCTGCCTGGGTGCGCTCACGAATTAATTCACGCTCAAACTCTGCAAGCGATGCAAAAATACCGAAAACCATTCTGCCTTGAGCAGTGGAGGTATCAATCGGATCATTTAAACTGATTAACCCAATTTTTTTTTCCATCAAAGTTGTCGCAAGTTGAATTAAATGCGCTAAATTTCTTCCTAGGCGATCTAACTTCCATATGACTAATGTATCGTCTTCTCTAATGTTTCTCATTATCTCATCAAGCACCGGTCTAGCAGTTTTTGCACCACTAGCAATTTCCTCATGAACTTGATCACATCCAGCTTCTTTTAATGCTTCGACTTGCATAACCAAAGATTGATCTTGAGTTGAAATACGGGCATATCCTATTTTCATTCACTAAAGTCCATTTTATTAGCCAAAATAATATTTTCTGAACATAGATTAAGTGAACCACTTTATCTTACAAGAAATAAGAGTACAATCCCAATTTTTAAAGTTGAACTTACTGGTTCACCTAAACCCTCGTTTTTTTGAACCCGAATGACGAACTTAAAACGTATTATCTTCGACCTATAATTTAAATTTCAGCTCTCTACGTAAGGGCATTTTTCAATCAAAATGAACACGACAGGCCGAATGTCCGCCACGCTCGCACAGGCTATCTATGCTAATGGTTAAGCTTTTATTTATCATGTGTTGCATGAGCGGGATTGAGTGCATCGATTGTCCCAGGCCTATTGCTCATGAAAAGCCCGCGGCTCAACATCATCACATTCCAGGTGCATTCGATGCCTCATCGTCCGTCTCACTATCCCTACCCGTGAGCGAATACAGGACAGCCTTCATTGCATTAAATGCTTCTGTCGGCGCATAGATCGCCAATAAACAAGCGACACCAACGACCGCCACAGCTTCCGTTAAATTAGGGTATTGCATGGCTACATCCAATCCATATTGAATTGTCCTCACTCCCAATTGACGAACTGAGAGCAAGTTAACTTGCATTACGAGTGTGCGGTCTGCTCTAAGCGCAGGCGAGGCATGCTGAAAGGCAGCCGTATTCTGCGCCACTGCCGCGAGCACAACCCCTGGGTCAGCCTTTAATGCGGCTGAGGCGAAATTAAGTGCCCCCCCATTCTGCGCCACTGCCTCGAGAATAAAATCTCGGTCAGCTTTTAATGCGTCTGAGGCGAACAGAAGAGCCCCCCCATTCTGCGCCACTGCCTCGAGAAGAAAAGCGCGGTCAGCCTTTAATGCGTCTGAGGCGAACTGGAGTGCCTGGCAATTCTGCGCCATTGCCTCAAGAATAAAACCTCGGTTAGCCTTTAATGCGTCTGAGGCATGCATAAGTGCCTTCCCATCCTCAGCCACCGCCGCGAGCACAACCCCTCGGTCAGCCTTTACTGCGTCTGAGGCGA
>JAALKW010000060.1 GCA_011087865.1 Legionellaceae bacterium | reverse complement strand
CCTCCGAAGGCTGAGCCGTCAGATTTACAGTCTGATCCCTTTGACCGCTCGGGAACCCCTCCAAAAAGAACGCCATTGTCTTCTATGAACGTATAAAAGTCAATGCTTTCAAGCAGAAGATACGTTTTTTTTGAAATCTATTAACTAAGAGGCACAAACAAAATTAAATCCCTAAAATAAAGCTTATCGCTTAGCATAACCGCGCATAGCAAAAAAACGCCATTCTTCACACTAATTTATTAGAAAAGTCACTATATTAAGATAACTAGCAAAACAAATCCAAAACCAATACGGCATTAATAAAAACATCAGTCTTTTTTGTTCTGCTTGATACAAACGCACCATCAAACAAAACGTCAACAACACAGTCAAAATTAATACTGAAACAGCCATGCCAATCCAATGCAAACCAAAAAACAGTGGCGTCCAGGTAAGATTAAAAAACAATTGCATCACATAAAGCATTTGAATCGATTTGGATACACCGGTTTCTTTCAAAAAAACACACCATCCCACAATCGCAAGTAAAACATATAAAATAGGCCAAACGATAGCAAACACCACACCCGGAGGCGTTAAACTTGATTTATGCAATAACCGATACCACGGCTCTAAATTAGCCTCGGTTAATATCCCCATTAAATATCCGCTCAATTGAAGCATCACAACCCAAACTAAAAAAAGCCCTACTCGCATCCAATATTTAGTCATCTATCGCTCCAATCAAGCTTTAATATATTGCACAAAGCCTTGTGTTAAAAAGGCCGTCCATCCATAAAGAAAAACGCCCCACGACATATCAACAATCGCCGTGTTGATGGGAAAATTTTTAAAAACAGCAATACATGTGAAATTATAAACCCCATAAATAACCCCACCCAGTAAGCCACCATATAATGCTGCCGGCAATAATTTATCGTGCGCAAGCGGTAAAATAAAAACAACGAGGCTTAGACTAAATAAAATATAAATACTCAAAACAGCCCACCACACAGGCTGAAATTTCCCATCAACCAGCCGAAGCCAAGGCTCATAATGCTGAAAATAAAAGTCACTCGCAATCAAACGAAACCAAATAAAATCAGACAAAATAAAAATAAAAAAAGCAATTAAACACATTTTTAAATTCAAGATCATAAAATCAAGTGCTCCATCTCAATTCTTCTTAAAATTAGAAAACGACTCAATCTTATCATACGATTAAAAAAACAAGAGTTCACCTTATTGAGTCACATCTGTTTAGTAACAACTTTAATAGCAGCTGACTTGACGCACTGCGTCAGGTTGATTATAATGTTTTTGAACCCTTTCAAATCATTAAATTCAAAGGAGAACATCATGCTTTTTTTTCAAGACAATCAAAAAATGCTAGATTTGCGGCAGAAGGACTGTCTTTGGCACAACATCTATTCTTGAATTAATTAATAACACCTCTAGTTTTAATCACTCTGATTTTACCGAACCTTTCACGCTTTATCTTGAACGAGAAAACACGACTCTTGCTGAGTATATCGATACGGTTAGTGCTTCCGTAGGCACTGGATGGTCTATGCTGTGCATAAAAACTTTTGGTTTAACCCCTAAAGGTATTGCACGTATTTTTGAAATTAATCACGATGATATACCTGTGCTAGAGCATGCCGATGACTTTCAAACCTTTGTTTCCAATATAAAAATAGGTGAACAAGCCATCGCCGTGATTGAAGGCGCTGTTGTTGCGGGCAAACAAGATAAACCTAGCTTTCAAGGGCATGTCTTTACAGTCTTATATGATAAGCAAATAGACTCAGATTATTTATATATTTATGATTCTTCGAGTCAAAATTATAATAGTCTTAAAGAATATTTTAGAGAAAATTTTTGCTTATTTATCCGAAATAAAGACAGGCAGGAATATGGGGATGGCAGCACAACCTGTTTTGCTTATGCAATACGAGATGCGCGTCTATTAAAGAAACAACTAGCGCTTTCAAATACTGAAGCGCGTATGCCTATCACAGAAAATGGCCGTTTTTCTTTATCACCAGATTATCTCGCCAGTATCACTGCGTTCAGAAAAGAGTTATTTCAAACGCTGGTATTAGATACAACCGCTCAGCAAGCATTCGATCCAGGGGGGACTCAAGTACCTTAATCAAATCAATATAATGCCATTCGCATGAAATATGCTAATGGCATTATCATCATGTGTCCTATCTTCCTCTCGGATCTCAGCTGCTCTAGCATCCTCGGCAGGCTTAAGATGTCTATACCCAATGCACTTCAAGATCCTCTCCTTCACCACCCTCAATATAAAAATTAATTGAACAGCTTGCGGCATGTTCAGGATAGAGTGGGTTATTAAGCCATTTCAGGTTCCCCGAACCAGACTCTCGATTATTTGAATTAAGTCGTAACTCAAATTACTTTGATGATTTTATAGCTGCCACCGGTTCTTTCACATGTGCTGAAGAGGCTACTTCTTGTTTCATAGTATCTAGCATGTCCATCACTGATATTAATTTTTCTGCCGCATCTTGAAAGCATTTAGGTGCGATTTCATCCGTTTCATCATTGAGCATTTGACCCGTGTTTTTGCCCTCAACAAGCTCAGTCGTCACTAAACTTAATTCTGACTCAAACTCAGATAATAGCGCTTCATTCCCCTTTAAAGACTGCAGAAGTTCACCAAGTTTTGCCCCTGCATCCTCTGGCATGTAAAGCGTTCCCTCAGCACACGAAACATACTCTCGTTTTACAGCAGGTAATGAGAGTTGTTCATCTGCCTTATGAGAACTCATCTGAAATATTTTTCTAACAGATTGTTTTACATCTAATGGGGTGGGTAACGAACCACCATGTTGTAAAGACACTAAAAGTGCATCACTACCAGCCACCCTTTGATCTTGACTATGTGCTCTTGCTATATCAATAGGAGTCCTTCCTTGATTGTCTTTGACTTCAAGACTAGCACCACTATCTAGTAATTTTTTAATCAAATTCAGGGGTTCTTTCCTATAATTGTAAAAATTCTGTGCGGCATAGTGCAAAGCTGTCATGCCCTTTTCATCAACACTATTAATATCAACGCTATTTTTTAATAAAAAATCAATAACATCATCATTACTTGGACCACCAATGAGCACTTTCCCGCAACTGACCATGAGCAACCCTAGTAAAGCTTTGTTCTCCAAAATGGTCTGTAACAAACGTTCATGGCCGTCAAATATAGCAGGCTCTTTTAATCCTAAGGTCAATTCCAGTACATCTCTATCGGTCAACTGCTCTACATGAGCTGCTGGCGCTAAAATACCTCGAACACGTGTTAAATAATTACCTTGCTCTTCTTCTAAAATTTTTTTTTCCTGTTCAAAAAACGCTGAACCCTCCCCCCCTTCAAATCGCAATGCGGGAAAACCATCAACTTTTTTTAAATCTTGAATGTTTAAAATATCTCGACGTAAAGCGATTTGCTCTATCAGTTCTGCACTCGCGACTCCTCTTAGCATAAAGCGGGCATATTCTACCGTATTGATTTTTAAGTTTTTCGCCGTTTCTGTTGAAGCAAATAAAGATTTTTTAACTGCTATTTGATATTCGCCATGATAAAAAATCACACTATTTCCAGCCTTCCAAATATTTCCTCCCATCGATGTGATAGGCACATCCGGTGCCAAGGAGCGAAAGCCTGTTTGTACATCGTGGGCATCCCAAGGTCCAGTGCCACCAAAAATGATATCTGGATGCTTCTCCGAGACTCGCTCTAAAAAAGTTTTTTCTTGGTGGTTCGCTGCAGCTTCAGCCTGGTTATCCGTATTACAAGCCTCCAACGTTACAAAAAATTTATCCGTATGTTCAGGTAAAGCTTGTTTGAAATCAGATAATAATTTATCAAAATTATCATCATATAAATGTTCACTTGGCCCGTGACAATTACCCAAACCATAATAGCCACCATTGCCATGTCCCATGATAAATAATTTGGGTTTGTTATCGAATATATTGCCTAAGCTTTCTGGAAGATCTTGTCTCAGCTCATCCAAACCACTATAAATTCTAGGCGCATTCTCAGATTGTTCAAAAAAATAATATTTCAAATCGGAGCCATCTAAATACACACCAATTGAGACAAATTGATTAAAGCGTTTTTCCAGGCGAGGATTAACGACCACACCTTTTTCTGTTTCAGAGCGAAGATTGGCTGAGTCTGGCTTATACACTAAAATTTCTACAGCAGCTTTATCAGGCATAGTCGTTTTAACCTTACTTTAACTTTAGAAGTCCTATCGTAATATCTGCTTTTCATCAGTAGATCTGCAAATATGAACAGTGAGTCTATTAATATAATTATAGATTGATTTTAACTTAATAGTCTAGTTATAGACCTTTATGGGAAATTAAAGAAAAGTGATAAGGGTAGTAGTACTTCTAAATGGAGGTGATTTGATTGGTGCTGGCACCAGGAGTCGAACCCGGGACCTACTGATTACAAATCTAAATCTTTCAGTTATCATTCAATATCAAAAATATTCAAATGCACCCATCACCCCTTGATATTACTTAACTTAGAGGATATCCTCGTTATCATATAGTAACAATTGATTTCATACCAGCACATTAAAAAGTACCCTGTAAAGTACCCTGTGAAGTCCCTACTAAAATACATGGCGAATCCCAAAATGTCTCAATTTACTGATACATATATAAAACGACTAAAGTCTCATGAAAAAAGATTAGAAAAGTTTGAAGGTGCTGGTTTTGGTATTTTAGTATATCCAGCGGGAACAAAAAGCTGGATATATCGATATAAGATCGAAGGTAAAAAAGATTATGTCATATTAGGCCATTATCCAACCATGAGCCTTGCAGAAGCTCGGAAACGCTTCAATGAACTCAGAGCAATTCGCCGTTCTGGAAAAAACCCAACATTAGTCATAAAGGAAGAGCAGCAACGCGAGTGCTATACAATAGAAAAATTAATCACCTCCTGGTATCGCAATTACGTTGTAAAAAACCGTAAAAAACCACTCAATATTAAACAGCAAATCGACGCAGATATTATCCCCCTATTAGGCAACATGGCACTCAATAAAGTACAGGCTATTGATATAGCTAAAGCCTTGGATGTCATCGTGCAACGTGGTGCACCCATACATGCTAACCGTATCCTTAGCACATTAAAACAAGTCTTTAATTATGCCGTTAGCCGTGGCTACATTTCTCAAAGTCCTGCCATTAGCATTAGAGCCCGTGATATTGGAGGCCTTGAAAAATCACGTGAGCGTGTTCTAACACTTACTGAAATAAAGACCATATGGACATTTTTAGACAGTGAACAGTGCAATATGTCATTGCAAACAAAAAGTGCTATTAAAATGATCATTCTTACTGGTGTTAGAACCGCTGAAATACGTCTTTCAACCTGGGATCATTTTGATTTAAAAAACGCCTTATGGACCATACCACCAGAACTCACCAAGGGTAATGTCATGGTCAAGGTTCATTTAACACCTCTAACACAATCTATCTTAAATGAACTATACGCTATCAGTGATTCACCCTTCGTCCTAACTGGTTTAGATCCAAGCAAATCATTAGATGAAAATGCACTGCCTCGCGCTATCCGACGTATTCAGGAGCGGGTGAACATCCCTGCATGGACAGCTCATGATTTAAGGCGTACCTTTGCAACACAATTGGGAGAAACACTTCATGTTGACCCGGTGGTAATTGAAAAATGTTTAGGGCATAAAATGCCAAAAATTATGGCCACCTACAATAAAAATGAAATGCTTCCTCAACGTCAGGAAGCGTTAATTCAATGGAGTGAGATCATTGAAAAACTTATAGGTGTTGATAGCAAAAAAGATGATGTTCCCAGCGCTATTGAGATACTTGATAAGGTAGAACAAGAATAAACGTGGAACAATTGCAAACCCTAATTCAACAAGGCGAATCATCCAACCTTAAATTCAAGAAATCAACAACACAAATTAAAGCGGCGCTTGAAACGGCATGTGCTTTCCTAAATGGTAAAGGGGCAGCATTCTTATTGGCGTGAAAGATAATGGACAACTTGTTGGTCAAAATGTAACGGATAATACTAAAAAAGAAATTGCCAAAAAAATTAAAAAATCCACCCGCGTCAAGAACCTTACGGGATGACCTAAATATATATAAAACAAGCGGGACTCATTAATTCAAAAGGACATGCAAAAAATACTGTTTGGTTTATTGTCAAACCACAACCATGATTCGGTGGTGTTGCGGCGGCCTTGCGGCGATGTTGCGGCGGTGTTGCACCAAAAACAGCGATGGTAAGGCGTAAATTTGCAACTTAAAGACCCAAGGATAAAGCAACGCTTGAAATAACTCACATGTGAAATTTTACTTATGCATTGATACAGATATAATGCACGCATAGTCCCTACCCCAAAGCATAAAATTGATATGAGTTGGCAGTCAGTAAAACAAGAATTAAAAAAATATTCGGATCAAAGCTTACTATCTTTAATTGGTGAGCTTTATAAATTAGATAAAAATAATCAGCGCTTTCTATTGGCGAGATTTTCATCTGAAAAAACCAATGCCGTTTTACAAGATTATAAAGATATTATTTCTAAGCATGTCTGTCCGAATCCTCCAAGAGCACTACGTTTATCTATTGCAAAAAAAGCAGTTAATGACTTTAAGAAAGCATCTGACAATATTACACATACTGTAGATTTAATAATTTATTATGTTGAACAAGGTGTTGAATTCACAGCAATGTATGGCGATATCAATGAATCCTTCTATTGCAGTTTAGAATCAATGTTTGAGACAGCAATTGAATTGATACAAAAAAACGCATCATTAGCCACTCACTTTTTACCACGACTTAAAAAAATTGTTCATGAGACAAGTGATATGGGTTGGGGATTTCATGATTACCTCAGTGATGTATTCCATGATGCGTTTAAAAACCAAGTGATTAGTCACAATGAATGAAGAAAAAATAAAAACACAACTCTCCGCTCTTGGAGCTGATTACCTAGCAGAGCGAATGATTCAACTGTCTTATAAATACGATGCTGTTGAAAAAGAAATAGGAATGATCATTTTAAAAAATGACCCTAAGGCGCTTACAAAAAAAATAAATCAACATATCGGCGCACTCAAGCGTAGCACGCGATATGTACCTTGGAATTTAACCGGTGAAATTACTGATCCAGTAGAGCAAATTGCACATAGTATTGAATTTGATTTGCTCCCAGCGGATCCAGCTTTAGCTATTACCGCATTAGAAAAACTATTTAATATCGATGAATCTTTGTTTAACCGCATGGATGATTCAAATGGCGAATTAGGTGACCTTTACTATAATCTCTCTAACTTATGGGGAAAGGCATGTGTGCAATATCAAAAAAATGGTGCGGAAGATTTAGTACAAAGAACCTTTAATTTGTTACTCAAAAATGAATATGGAACCAGAGATTATTTGATTAAAAATTCTGCTTCTGCACTAAAGGAAACCGGTTTAAAAGCATTAGAAGTCTTAATACAAAAAAATGAGCCTTTATTTAGTAAATATTCCTTATCTCCACTATATCAATCAATAGCTGATGCGCTAGGTGATGTTGATAAATATATTGCCCTCATTAAAAATCGAAGTGTTCTTAATGATATTACTATATGTGATATTGCGAAACGATTATTGGCAAAATGGCGTTCAGAGGAGGCCATTGACTATTTGTTATATCAACCCAATGATTTAACAGTTGATGGCGCATCTACTGAAATCGATGCAGCAAAAATTACGTATCAAAATGTATCCCGTTTAGATTTATTGATAGAAGCTTATGAGGTAGAAACAATGCTTGAGGAGGCACAAGCCTTAAGGTGGCTTATGTTCGAGCGTTATTTATCTCAAACATATTACCTTGGACTCATCAAACATAAAAAGGGGGCAGAATTAGAATCTATCCAAGCACGTGCTTTTCAATTTGCGACCAAAGACTACATCGGATCATTCAACTCCATTCTACAATTTCTCTCTGAAATACAAGCCTATGAAAAAATTGACCAATTAATTAAAAACAATTTTTCCAAGCTCGATGAAAATGATTACTCTCTTTATCGGCCCCTATCGAAAACTCTTGCCAACGCAGGTTTTCCTTTATCCGCATGCATACTTAGACGTAAATTAATTGATGGCATTTTAAGTGGTGCGAAATCAAAATATTATAAATATGCTGTGAGTGATTTAAAATTATCAAAAAATTATGCTGATGCTGTGACAGACTGGTGTGGCTTTAAAACCTATGATGAATATTTTGATACCCTAAAAGAACAACACGTAAGAAAAAGTGCTTTTTGGTCAAAACTAAGCGTTTAAGAAATAACAGCCCGAAAGGCACGCTAACTCAAATCAACATTCCGCTCAATATCAAGTCGTTGCTAGTTATTTATTTGAAGAAACGCCTTTATTTATAAGCAGTTAGC
>JAALKW010000059.1 GCA_011087865.1 Legionellaceae bacterium | reverse complement strand
AAACAGACATCATACCAGAATCACTATGTCCGAGCATTAACGGGTGGCGCTATACTTAATGGCTCGGGAGGGTCACTGAAAACGACTCTTTTACCGGCTTCTTTATTTGTATTTTTTTTTGCATCTAATAATGTTTGAATAGCGTCTTTTTCTACTGTAAGTGCTTCAGGCGCCATACTTCCATTTGTATCGCTTAGTTGATCACGTATGGTATGAATGCGTTTGATGTTTGGTTCCCAATAGCCAAAAGAAACAAACTCAAGCAATCTTGAGCAAAAGTCTTGAATTGCAAAACAAACTTGTCTGATAAGCGATGCACTGTCTCTATAGATTGCAGCTTCCAATAAAGTGATGTGTGCGGCTAATACTTTTTCAGGCGTGCTCAAATAAATATTATTGAGTTTAATGACTGTTTTTGCTTGGGCTAAGCCTCCATAAGCTTGTGCAAGATAAATAATTTTTTCATCATGTAAACGCTCTTGATTATATTTATTAAAGTGTGCATTCATCTGATCGATGTGCGCGCTACAAGTCGCTTTTTTTGCTGCGTCTAGTCTATCTGGCAGTGCTGCTTTTGCTTCCTCTAATTTTTTACGATGAATCAGAAGTGTGATGCTAGAGGCTAATTGGAGTGCTTCCGTTTCATTGCCAAGGGTATAAGCTAATTGTTTTCGAAATTTATCTATTTTGTTGGTAATGCGTGTTTTCTCGTTCTTTTTTTCAGATTTCTCTTTCTGGAGTGGAAGATTATTCTCAAAAAAAAGCTCTGCTAGCCGCCTGTTTAGTTCACCGAGTCGATATGTTGTACCGTGTACTACATTGGTTGAGGTGTAACCATCGTTAAACTGAGCAATAATACTGTCTCGTGGCTCATTCTTTTGTTGTGCATATTCAGTAATGGCAGTTTCAACCGCTTCGTTACTGGTTAGTCCTTGGTTTCTTTCTCGGAGAAATTGTGCCCGTACCCAATGAGTTAGCACGGCATCGACTTTGATATTGGACGATGCGCCACGTACTGCAACAGAATTCTTGGGCATTTTATTCAGTTGCTGTTCTCGAATCATACGCTTACCAGGTTTTTCTTTTGCTCCTTGTAAAGCAAGACATCTAAAAGCATTAGCGAGTGTATAATGACCACATGAGGCTCCATCTGCTTGCTGCCATGCATGTGGATAAACAAGTTTTTTAATATTTTTTTTAGTGCCTGATTTTGGATAAGTTGCTTGAAGGATGTTAGCAATACGGTTTAATTCTTGACGTGTCGCTTGGCTATGAGTTTTCAAGTCTTTACTTGTGTTTAAAGAGTCGCTATAGCAAAGACGAATGTCTTCTGGGCTTACAATATGAATTGTTATTGCAGTCCAATGTGCTCTTCCTTTATTGAAAGGCAAAAAAATCTTTTGAGGAACACGACGCCATATTGGAAGATTCTCTTGTGTTAAGCCGGTTTGATTATGATGGTTTTCAGACTCAAAAAAGTGAGCGGCCATGAATGTTTGTACTTCTTCAGATTCAGTGCCGTGTTGTAGTATGTCCGCCGGGATTTCTTCTGGTGGTGTATAAGCTATAAAAAATCGTTCCGCTCCTCTTTCTGCTGTTACGGCCCAATTATTAGCAACTGCTGAAATTTGGTCGGAAGTGTACCAATAATTCTCTTTAACGGCACGGGTATCAGTATTTGGCATAAAATAAAAACTCCCCAAAATATTATAGCAAAATATTATATCTGTAATGATGGCGCAAATTATGAATTAAATTAAACCAAAATGCAAGATATAAAGGACTGGTTTTTGTATTTAATCCTGGGGATTCTTGCTTTCTGTAGCTATTCAAAGTGATTTTACTTAAACTAGACGGAGTTAATTGGAGAGGAGAGGATTATGTACAAGAAAGTATTGTTTGCAACAGATTTTGATGAAATTGGGGTGAGTGCTGCACATAAAGCAAAAAAAATAGCGGATGAAAACGGCGCAGAGTTGCTTTTAGTGCATGTGGTGGAACCGATTCCAGCTTATGCTTATCCAGGGTTTGCGGGGTTTGCAGAAGTTGAAGTCTCTATTCGTGAACAGGCAGAAAAAGAACTTAATGCATTGGCTAATCAGTTAGGTGTGGATATGAAACATCGCTTGCTTGAATTTGGTTCAGTTAAAAATGAAGTATTAAGACTCGCTGATGAGCACGACATTGATTTAATCGTCGCAGGCAGTCATGGGAAGCATGGATTGGCATTATTATTAGGTTCAACAGCAGATGCTATTTTACATGGTTCACATTGCGACATGTTAATCGTGCAGCCTAATGCGAAAGGCTAAATGCGAGCCAGTTTATTATTTAAGTTAGATAAGTTAGATTTAAATTTATGCGGTTGTTACGACATATCCAAGTCCAAGATGCAACGTGTCTACCTGTAGATACAGTGGCAACAATAGGTAATTTTGATGGGGTGCATTGTGGGCATCAGGCGTTATTGCAAGCGTTAAAGAGAGAAGCGCACCGCCAACATTTACCAACGCTTGTGGTTTTATTCGAGCCACAACCGCATGAATATTTTCAAAGTACACCTGAACCTGCAGTCATATCGACACGGCTAACCTCTTTGACTGAGAAATGGCGCATGCTGGCGACAATGAATATTGATTATGTGTGTTGTTTGCGTTTTAATCAATCATTGGCTGCTATGTCTGCGGATGATTTTGCAGAAGAAATAATTTTTTCAAGATTACGGGTTAAACAATTATTCATTGGTGAAGATTTTCGTTTTGGTGCTGGGCGTGCAGGCAATATAAAGTTGCTTGAAAAAACAGCAAGTAATGCTGGCGCAGCACTTAAAATTTATCCTGAAGTGAAATCTGGAAACAATCGTATTAGCTCAACGCGCATTCGAAAAATGCTGAAACAAGGCATGTTAGATGAGGCCAAAATGTTATTAGGTCGCTCATATAGCTTGTATGGGCGTGTTGTGATGGGGGAGCAACTAGGGCGAACTTTTGGTGTGCCTACGGCAAATATTCAATTGAGACAACGTGCGCTGCCTATGACGGGTGTTTTTTGTGTAACAGTCAAGCGTTCAAATGGTGGCACCTACCAGGGCGTTGCTAATTTAGGACGGCGGCCAACGATTGATGGTTTAAGCAATCGATTAGAAGTGCATGTGTTTGATTTTGAAGGTTCACTTTACCATGAACATCTGGAAGTGTTTTTTTTACATCGTCTGCGAGATGAAGTAAAATTCCCATCATTTGAGGCATTAATTCAGCAAATAAAAGCCGATGTTGTTGAGGCGCGTGCTTTTTTTGATATTTAATCATTGATATAAGTAATTTTTAGAGTAACTTCATGACCGAATCGACCAAAAGCACTGAAAAAAGCACTGAAAAAAGTATTGATTATAAACATACTTTAAATTTACCCCATACAGATTTTCCTATGAAGGCAAATTTGGCAGGACGAGAGCCTGCACGTCTTCTCAGCTGGAAAGAGACAGGGCTTTATGAAAAAATTCGTGCGGCACGTGTAGGTAGCGAGCAGTTTATTTTGCATGATGGCCCGCCTTATGCCAATGGAAACCTGCATTCAGGTCATGCGCTGAATAAAATTCTAAAAGATATTATCGTTAAATCTAAAACCATGAGCGGTTATGATGCACCGTATCGTCCAGGCTGGGATTGCCATGGTTTGCCGATTGAATTAAACGTTGAGAAAAAAATAGGCAAAGCCGGTGTAAAAGTAGATGCAAAGACTTTTCGTTTACACTGTAGGCAATATGCAACGAGTCAAATTAGCATTCAGCGTGATGAGTTTGAGCGTCTTGGGGTGCTCGGTGAGTGGCAAACGCCTTATATCACAATGGATTATCAGTATGAAGCCAATGTGGTGCGATCGCTCGGTCAAATTTTAGCAGGGGGGCATTTGCAGCAGGGCTTTAAACCGGTGCACTGGTGCCTCGATTGCCGTTCTGCTTTAGCGGAAGCAGAAGTGGAATATGAAGATAAGCAATCGCCTTCTATTGATGTTGCATTTGTTGCAGATAATCATAAAACGATATTAGCCTGTTTTGATTCAAATAGAGCGTTGAAGCCCGTGGTTGTGCCTATTTGGACAACGACCCCTTGGACTTTACCTGCGAATGAGGCTGTTTCGTTGCATCCTGAATTAAAATACGCATTAATTGACGTCGGCGCGCAATATCTTATTATTGCGGAAGATTTGATAGAAGCGGTGCAGTCACGTTATGGTTTTGATACTTGGGATGTATGCAATACGGTTGAAGGCGCTGCATTAGAGCATTTACGTCTTCAGCACCCATTGTTTGATGATAGAACCGTCCCAATTGTTTTAAG
Organism: Legionellaceae bacterium; assembly: GCA_011087865.1. Taxonomy (GTDB): domain Bacteria; phylum Pseudomonadota; class Gammaproteobacteria; order Legionellales; family Legionellaceae; genus JAALKW01. Next base: position 4,211 of record JAALKW010000059.1, on the reverse strand, counting down.
TACGCATGTCACCACAGAATCAGGTACTGGCGCTGTGCATACAGCACCAGCACATGGGCCTGATGATTATTTGGTTGGATTAAAATACCAACTGCCTTGTGTGAATCCAGTCTTAGCCAATGGTTGTTATACCGAAGACACGCCATTGTTTGCAGGGTTATCGGTTCGAAAATCAGATGCCAATGTACTCGATGTATTGCGTGAACGAGGGGTTTTGTTGCATGAGGTGATGTTATCTCATAGTTATCCGCATTGTTGGCGGCATAAATCACCGATTATATTTCGTGCAACACCGCAGTGGTTTATTGCGATGGATAAAGCGGGTTTGAGAAATGCTTTGCTTGAAAAAATTAATGCAGTGAACTGGATTCCAGGCTGGGGTGAGGCACGCATACGAGGCATGGTAGAAGGACGGCCTGACTGGTGTATTTCAAGGCAGCGCGCTTGGGGTATTCCGATTCCCTTTTTTATGCATAAAAATACAGGGGCGCTTCATCCAAACACATCGGAATTAATCGAGGCCGTTGCACTTAAAATTGAAGCGGGCGGCATTGAGGCTTGGTTTGAATTAGATGCAGCTGAGCTGTTAGGTGAAGATCATGTAAATTATGATAAATCGATGGATGTGCTTGATGTATGGTTTGACTCAGGTGTGTCGCATCGGGCTGTTCTAAACCCCAAAGGGGGTTCAGCTGTCATTGCAGATTTATATCTAGAAGGCTCAGATCAACATCGAGGCTGGTTTAATTCATCGCTGACCACCAGTGTTGCAATGCATGGAATAGCGCCTTATAAAAGTGTGCTCACACATGGCTATACAGTGGATGCTGAGGGCAAGAAATTTTCAAAATCTAAAGGCAATTATGTAGGGTTGGATAAGTTAATTAAACTACATGGTGCTGATATTCTGCGTCTCTGGGTTGCCTCAACTGATTATAAGCAAGATGTGAGTATTTCGGATGAAATTATTAAACGAAATGCAGATGTATATCGTCGTATTCGAAATACCATGCGATTTTTGCTCTCTAATTTGTTCGATTTTGAATTTGAACGTGATAGCTTAGCCGTATCGGAGTGGGTAGACTTAGACCGCTTTATTGTTGCTCGTGCCGAGGCTTTACAGGCTGAAGTGCTCGCAGCTTATGAAGCCTATCAGTTTCATGTGATTTATCAAAAAATTCATCAATTTTGTGCCATTGAATTAGGTGGTTTTTATTTAGATATTATTAAAGATCGACAATATACAACAGCGACAGATAGCATAGCCCGTCGTTCTTGTCAGAATGCAATGTATCATATTATTCAGATGCTGGTGCGTTTATTGGCCCCTATTTTGTCGTTTACAGCAGATGAGGTATGGGACGTCATGCCAGGCAAAACAGATAATCCAGTTTTTACTGAGAGTTGGTATACGGCATGGCCTGAAGGTTTAGATAAAATTGAAGGTGTGCGCTGGGATGATGTGTATAATATTCGAGAAGCGGTAAATCAAGCGCTTGAAATTTCACGAAAAGCGGGTGTGATAGGCTCAAGCCTTGCAGCAGATGTGGTTTTATATGTAGATGATGCAATACAAACAATATTGCAACCGTTGGGTGATGAATTAAGATTTGTCCTGATTACATCAGGTGCACAATTATTACCGCTTGATGACGCACCTAAAGAGGCTTTAGCAAGTGATATACCCGGGCTTACTGTGCTCATTAAAGCTTCTAATGCAGAAAAATGCGTACGATGTTGGCATCGCGCATCAGATATTGGTAAAAATGAAGCACATCCTGAGCTCTGTCAGCGCTGTGTCACCAATGTATCAGGTAACGGCGAGATAAGGACTTTTGCATGAGGCAAGGCGTTGCGTTAAGAGCTATAGCATTATCGTTGAGTGTTTTTATTATTTTACTGGATCAACTCACAAAATATTGGGCCATGACGCATTTAATGCCTTATGAATCAGTGACTGTTTTTCCTATGCTTTCTTGGACGCTTGCATTTAATTCGGGATCTGCTTTTAGCTTTTTGTCTGAAGCCGGCAGTTGGCATATGTGGTTTTTTGCGGGATTCAGTGCTTTAGTTAGTTTGAGCTTGGTTATATGGATTGTACGGATATCCTCAGAATTATTCACACAAATGCTCGCTTTGGCTTTAATTTTGGGAGGGGCTGTAGGGAATCTCATCGACCGCCTGAGATTTACCTATGTGATTGATTTTATAGATGTATATTATAAAACGTATCACTGGCCTGTATTTAATTTAGCAGATAGCGCCATTTGTATGGGTGGGGTTTGGCTGGCTATTGTATGGATGCGTGAAAAATAGCGGCACAGAATGTGCCGCTAGGGATAATTTTTTAAGTATTATCTACAGACCTTAGAGCTGTTAATAGATTTTTATTGGCTTACCCCAAATGTGGAAACTATTCGCACAGTTTTTATAAAGTATCTTATCGCATCCTCCAGCTTGATACATGGGTTGCGGGTTAGCTAGACATTTTCCAAGGTGGTGTTTACATGTCCTTTTGTATTTATTATAATCTAATTGTCTTGTTTTTAATGTTAGTTTTTTTTGGTGAAATAGCAAATCAGGGGGGTATGCTTTGTTAACACTACCATAGCTTAAGGTATGTTGGGAGTGGAAGGCAGGGTCGAGTGAGTGGTCGAGCCATGATACTTTTAGATATTGGCTGGTCGCTGTTTCTTTATAGGGGGTTCTGCCCCCATGTCTGATTCTGCAATGCCTGGTTCTATTTGTTTTATATTCTCCATTATATTCTGAGCTGTTTCGCCAGCGTGTTTGGTGATTAAAAATTTTGTTTGCGTCACCTTCTGCTGCTTTGATAGGCTCTAATATTTTTTGCTGAGTTCTCAGAAAATCTAAAACATTATCTGAAGGTTCTTCATCTGAAGTTCCTCCAAAAGCATCGCGGCAAGAATATTCCGCAATGTGTAATACGCTCTGAATAGCATCATAAATATCTATTAATTTTGCGTGGTTCCAGGTATAAACTTCTCGGGTGTCATATTTCTGTAGATGCTTAAAGTCAGCATATTTAACAATACGCTCGCTTTTAGATAAAAATATATTACTTTCGGTAAAATCACCATGTGCAAATCCCTGATCATGTAATTTCTTTAGGGTATCGAATAGAGGTACAGTGATTATTTGATGAAACATCTCTTTTGTTGTGATCCAATCTGGGTTCGTATCGTGATCAATATACTTTGAGCGAAGAACTAGAGCTTCTTCGGGAATCTCCTTCATGAGCATTGTCTCGCAAGGTAGGCCTATTGCTTCAGCTTTTTTAGCATTCAAAAAATACTGTTGAAAGTATCTTCTGTAATCAGCTCTCTCTTTATCCTTTATATCGATCAGTGTATACATATAACCTTCGTGTTCAAAGCTAAGGCACCTATCATGCGTGTCATCGGATAGTCTGAACGTTGTTAATTTTTGCATAATTATTTCTTTCATTGTCGGCATTTCACACCTCACTCACACTTCAATAGTCCTTTTATTTAAAAATAGACTATTTTGATTATTATCCAATCATATTTTGAGGCGTGTTTTAAAGGCTATGAAAATATTACTCACGGAAGAGCTTTGCTGAAAAAGCATGTTGAAGGAAGTGGTCTTTATCACACCCTAAGCAGTTAGATGAAATATTTATGGGGATCGGCGCTTCCGCTTGTTTCCTAATTTAAGCTTAGTCCAAAACGGTAGGGTTCATATATGCACACGTTGTGTTAAAGCCCTTCTCGCAACAGCATAGGTTAACTATTGTATGGATGCGTGAGAAATAAAACAAAAGAGATCCGGTTTTTTTAAACCGGATCCCATGATGCTTTTTATGATTACCAAGCGCTACCACAGCTTTTACTTTTGTATTGCCATGCATAAAAAACCACATTGCATGTCTCTCCGAGTGGGGTCATTATCAGCGAATAGCTGCATGCCGTTGCGCGGACTGTTTTCAAAGTTTTTGCACAACATTTACCGTTACCTTTTCTTTCTGGATGAACAGCAGGCTTATGCTTACAGTAAGACTTATTTATCTCCCAGTGCTGATAACCACCAGAATACACAGGAGTAGCTATAGTAAGCGTGGTTAATAGCGCTAAAGAGCAACCAATTAAAGTGCTTTTGTTGGCTTTGATATATTTTAGAAGTTACGCATTGACAAAGCTCCAAAAACCCAGATAATTCAAACAAAAAAA
>JAALKW010000058.1 GCA_011087865.1 Legionellaceae bacterium | reverse complement strand
GAGAACTAAAATGTCATATTTACAGTAGGTTCCGGCTTCGCCGGGAGTCGCTGATGAGGTCATAGGGCTTAATGTTTAAAAATAACTGTCTAAAAAAAGCACACAAAATAAAAAGTGTGATAGAATAACGCCACAGTTTTTTTATTAATGATTTTTTTTGGGGTTATTTTAATTATGCCGGTCAATCATGAATCTAAAGCGTTGTTTTTATCGCTTCCTAATACGCCTTTTGTTGGTTTAATTCATAAAGAAACAAAAGAGATTGTTTTATCGCCATGTATTGATCAAAAAGTATCTTTGACACTCAATGAAGCGCAAGAGGTGAGCGAAGGGACGTTTATTAATAACAACCTTGAGCCAACAGGTCGCATTGGTGGCAGTCAACTCGAGCAAGTTAAACATTTATTTCAGCAAGGATACTTACCCAGACTGCTAGCTACGTCTGAATGGAATTCTCAGTCTGCACATGAACTTTTATTTGAGAAAAAATGTCAATCGACAAGAAAATATGAGTGGGGCGGATTTGCAATGACATTAGATGCTGAGGGTATATTGAATTATGCCTTTGTATCAGGCGCTTTTAATTCTTTATCTGGAAAAAGGAAAAAAGGATCTGCATTGTCTGATGAATTAATCGGGGAGGTTATGAGACAAACCAAGGATATCGCGTCTGGGATTAGAGAAAGTAGAATCATAGCATCTACTGCTCCTGAATCGAGTGCATCGAGTGATTCGAGTTCGGTTTCAATGCCATCACCTCCTCGAAAGCGTAAGCAGCCTGGATTTTTTTCTTCTTCTTCTTCTTCTTCTTCTTCTTCTTCTTCTTCTTCGAGTGCATCAGGTAGAGCTGCAGCAGACAGTACGTATTGTACGCCATGATGAGCGTTATCGGTTGATTTTTAAGTGGTGGAGGCGGCGGGAATTGAACCCGCGTCCGCAAATCCGCTGCCATCAGTTCTACATGCTTAGCCGTGTCATTTATTTTTAGCCAAAAACGCTCCGACGGGCAGGATAGCTTTTGACGATTCCCTGAGTTTCGCTAATTAGCATGGGACATCCTAATTGGCTAGCTTATCTCTTTTGACCGTTGAGGCGATACCGATAAGCGAGCTCGGTCAACGGGGTACCGCGGTTTATGGCAGTACACGGTGGAATTCAAAACAATGGCTTATGCAGCGATTGCTTCTTCTTCCCATTTTGCATCATTTGCAGTTATGTTTATTTGAGATTAATTTACGAGGATTCTCAACCTCGGCATGCCCTTCAGGTTTTGTAACCCACGTCGAAACCAGGTCACCCCCATATTTACTACAAGCTTTAATCATACCATAGATAGCACTAAATTACCATATGGCGGGCTGTTTACCAGTAATTCCCGGGCAAAAAACGCCTACGTTCCGCGGCTTGTCCGCTCAAGCAAGGATAAATGAGGGTGGTTAGAAGCTAGACTACCTTCGACAATCAGTACTTTGACAAATGCGGATATTTTTTATTCCTGAGGACTAATCGCTCCAAGTGCATGTTATACGCGCACTTTGTGTCGTGTTGTCTTTCTCATTCATGGACACACTGCCTCCTTTCGGCTGAACAGTACAAGTATGCTTATCTGACTGCCGTGTCCCGGTGCTATCTACTTCCCAGCCAGTAATATCAGTGTCTTTCTCTACACAGATTTTTTTCGTCATAGGGGTATTAGGGTAACTATACAAAGTAGTCGTGGTCATTGTGTTGTTATGATTATAATAGAATTGGCAATTATAAGGTCCTGGTATATCACAGGAAAAATTGACTTCGACCTCAGAGCTATGTGAGCAGCTGCTGGCGATTGTACTTGGGCTTAAAAATAAAAAACTAAGTACGTAAATAAGACGAATAAGTAACGTGGACTTTAGGCTGTTGATTAAATTGTTCATTATTTATCTCCATTTCTTATTTTTAACGAACCGACTTTTGTATTGTTTATCCGCCATTTTTAATACTGAAGTGCAACACTTGAGTCATTTGAGTCCTGCAAAGAAAACCTCATGAGATATTTTAAAGTATAGTTCTTTTGGGGGAGGTGTCAATTTGTTTTGTTTTCAATAATTTAAATTTCAACGCCTGTTACCTTTAAAATGAACTGCGTTTGGCAGGTATTGGGATCTGCAGCTGGTGCTTATATTGGCTTTGATATAATAGAGCTCTTGCATAACCGTACGAATTGATTAAAATCCTTATTTTTTGGCAAGGATGTCGATGAAGTTCGATCAAATACAAGATGAAGCACCTGAAGGTTTTCGTAGACTTACAGGTATTAAGCGTACAACTTTTGATGTAAAGACAAAAATATTGCGTGAAGCAGAGGCCCAGCTAAAAGCACAAGGGGGTAAACCGAACAAATTATCGATTGAAGATAGGCTGCTAATGACGCTGGAATATTTGCGTGAATACAGAACTTATTTTCATATTTCACGTAGCTATGGGATCAGCGAAAGCGCTTGTTATCGTAATATACGTTGGGTTGAGGATACTCTGATTAAAGACGGTACATTCTCACTGCCAGGGCGTAAAGCCTTATTAAAAAGTGACGTCGAATATGAGGTTGTGCTCATTGATGCGACTGAAACACCGATTGAGCGACCTAAAAAAAATAAAAACAATTTTACTCAGGCAAAAAGAAAAGACATACAATAAAGACACAGCTTATCGTGGATAAAAAAGAAAAAACGATTATTTGTACGAGCTTTTCTAACGGTAAGCGTCATGACTTTAGGCTATTTAAAGAATCTGGTGTCCAGATTCATCCAGAGACTAGAAGCCTGACGGACACGGGTTATCAAGGCATACATGAGTTGCATTCAAACTCAGTATTGCCAAAGAAAAGAACAAAAAAAAATCCGCTAACCAAAGAAGATAAAAAGAAAAATCGTGAATTATCTAGCGAATGTGTTTTGAATGAAAATGTTATTGGTATGGTCAAACGATTTAAAATTATCGCTGATCGTTATCGAAACAGAAGAAAGCGGTTTGGTTTGCGATTTAATTTGATCGCTGGGATTTATAATTTTGAACTTTAGAGCGGTTATGCAAGAGCTCTATTAAGTCAGTATGAGAATTTTTAGATAGGACAGCCTTGCTATTTAAACCACTTGCCCTGCAGCAAAACCAGAAGACCAAGCCCATTGAAAATTATAGCCGCCGAGCAAGCCTGTGATATCCAGTGCTTCGCCGATAAAATATAAACCAGAGGTATTTTGAGTTTCCATGGTTTTTGATGAGATTGCATTGCAGTCAATCCCTCCTAAGGTCACTTCGGCCGTGCGATAGCCTTCTGTCCCATCGGGCTTGATGGTCCAATTTTGAATCAGCTCTGCAATCGTTTCTAAAGCTTGGTTAGATAAATCAGCGAGTGTTTTCTCTGCCAGCGTTTTAGGAATCAATACATCAATCAAACGTCTAGGTAAATCAGTGCATAATACCGAGTTGAGTTGTTTTTTAGGTGTTTTTTTCCGAGCGATTTGTAGTATATCTAATACATTATGTTCAGGCAGTAAATTAATACTAATTGTTTCGCCTGGTGTCCAATAGGATGAGAGCTGTAATATGGCAGGGCCACTTAAACCCCTGTGCGTAAACAGCAGGGCTTCTTTAAAGCTTATTTTTTGATTAGATACAATGCTTGGCACACCAATGCCAGACAGTGGCGCTAATTTTTGTTTGTCTTCTGGATTCAATGTAAAAGGCACAAGCCCCGCACGTGTTGGGTAAACCCGAATATCAAATTGTTCTGCCACATGGTAAGCAAATGGGCTTGCGCCAAGCGTTGGAATAGACAGTCCGCCGGTTGCAATCACCAAAGATTTGCAGTGATAAGTGCTATTTTTAGTTTTAAGCTCAAACATTAAATTTGGCAGCTGTTTGATAGATTTAACTTGTGTGTTGAGTTGGATTTTAACGCCTGCCTGTTCGCACTCAGTGCACAGCATATTGACGATTTCTTGTGATTTACCCACACAAAATAGTTGACCCAATGTTTTTTCGTAATAGGCAATATTATGTTTTTTAACCAACTCAATAAAATCCCATTGGGTGTAGCGTGTTAGCGCGGATTTACAAAAATGAGGGTTATGAGATTGATACGCGTCAGGGCTAATATGATAATTTGTAAAGTTACAGCGCCCGCCGCCAGACATCAGAATTTTTTTCCCGACTTTATTGGCAATATCTAACACGAGGACTTGTTTGCCGCGTTTACCGGCTTCAATGGCACACATGAGCCCTGCGGCCCCTGCACCCACAATAATTACATCAATGCTTTTCATGGGGTGTATTATACCTGTATTTGAAGATTAAGACACAAGGCATTGCGTGAAAACATGATTCGTATGGGTGTTCTCTGTGAGTGTTTCTGCGATGTCTTCAATGTCTGTACTTCTAATATTATCTAGCATTTCTAGTGCATATAAATCGCCAGTAACATGTGATGTGTTGAGATAAAATCTTCCGCCATTGACGCCTCCTGCAGTAACGTCAGTACAGACAGGTAGTCCGATGGGGCCACGGATTAACGCAAAATTAATATTATCAGTTTGGTGGATGGGGAAGCGCAAAGGGAATAAAGATTCAACACGGTTAGCCTCATGGCTATAAAATTTGGACGTGCGGGGGAGGTGTTTTTCTGTAAAGTTTAAATGTCTAAACGAAGCACTGGGAATGCAGCCTTCAAAGGGGGAAGGCTCCGTATCAAATGAACGATTAGGATAACATATCTCATGAATAAAGTGAGGAGGTAAGAGACGTTGAAGTAGCCCGATGATGTGACACCAGTAGTGTTCCATGGCTTGCCAATTAGCGGTCCGTTCCCATCTATCATAATGATCTAAATAATATTGGTAGGCATCAAACAAGGCTTGGATACAATAAGCTTGAGAATTTTTTTCTCCCGAGATGGAATAGGCTCTCTCTCCTAGTTGATAGATAATGGGTGACTTAAACGTATATGCAATGCCTTTTTCTTGTAATGCTCGATATTGCACGAGTAAAGCATTTTTAATGGCTTGATCTGGTGTTGTAGCGGTGCATAGCATATGAGACATATGCCTGTCTTTATACCAACAAGCCAATTGAAAAGCTGTAATATTTTTAAACGTTCGTTCTGAATAATCAGTTACACTCCCAGCTTTTAATAAAAAATCTGGATGTTGTCTCAGTATGGCTTCAGCTTTGCTTTGTTCGCCATAAGCAATGCATTGTAAAAAGTAATCAAAAGCATGTTTTTTTAAGCACGGGCCAAATAAATGCAATAGTGCAATACAGGTTGTGGTAAGTGAAGCTATTTCTTTGGTTGTGAGCGCATTTGTTATTATTTTTGTGAGCCCCCAAGCTTCGTTGGATAAGTTGTAAAATGGGGTGGTTGGCATTATGATCGAGCGCATTTAATATGATTTATATTGGGCGCGATCATATCACGCTTCTGTATAATAAAAATACATAGGTGCATAGGTGGCATGATGACGCGTTCAGAGCAATTATTCGAAGCAGCAAAAGCAGTGATTCCAGGTGGTGTTAATTCACCAGTTCGAGCATTTCAAGGGGTAGGTGGAACGCCTATATTTTTTGAGCGTGGCGCGGGCGCCTATGTGTTTGATGTTGATAACAATCAATATATTGATTATGTGGGTTCTTGGGGGCCACTTATTTTAGGTCATGCTGATGCACGTGTCATATCTATTGTCACAGAGGCATTAAGTCGAGGCATGAGCTTTGGCGCACCAACCGCCTCTGAAACAACGCTTGCTGAGTTAATTAAAGCTTCAATGCCTGCACTTGAAAAAGTACGTTTTGTGAATTCAGGCACTGAGGCGACGATGACAGCCATTCGGCTTGCACGGGGCTACACACAAAAAGCTAAAATTTTAAAATTTAAAGGTTGTTATCATGGGCATAGTGATAGCTTATTGGTAAATGCAGGCTCTGGTGTATTAACGCTTGGTATTCCTGCGTCCCCGGGTATTTTACCCAGTACAGCAGAGCAAACATTGGTGGCGGACTTTAATGATTTAGAGGCAACCCAAGCATTGTTTGAAGCGCATGGCACTGATATTGCGGCGATTATCGTGGAGCCTGTGGCCGGCAATATGGGATTTATTTTACCAAAGCCTGATTTTTTGTCGGGTCTTCGAGCGCTATGTGATAACTATGGCGCAATTTTAATTTTTGATGAGGTCATGACAGGCTTTAGAGTTGGACTAGGCGGCGTTCAAGCGCGCTATAATGTTACGCCTGATTTAACAACACTGGGTAAGGTGATTGGTGGCGGCATGCCTGTCGGGGCACTCGGTGGGGCAGCGGCTATCATGGATTATTTAGCGCCTGTTGGCCCTGTATATCAGGCGGGTACTTTGTCAGGCAATCCGCTGGCAATGGCTGCAGGCATTGCAACGCTTGAAGCGATTCGGTCATCTGGTTTTTATGAAGCATTGGCAGAAAAAACGGATGTATTGGTGGCGGGTTTAATGGCTGCGGCAAGCGCTGCAAAAATACCTTTTCAAGCGCAATCACTTGGGGGAATGTTTGGATTTTGCTTTACAGATAATTCTGATATTCAAAATCAAACTGATGTTGCTGCTTCAGATGACGCATTGTTTCGTGATTTTTATCATGCCATGCTGAAAGAGGGGGTGTATTTTGCACCGTCTCGGTTTGAAGCAGGGTTTGTTTCAAGTGCGCATTGCATCGCTGATATTCAAAAAACGATTGATGCGGCGGAGCGGGTGTTTAAAGCATTATAACCCGACCCACCGTATAAATTGATGTGTGGCTTTGAGCTCTTTAGGTGCGCTTTTATCAAAAGTCACGGTGTATTTTTGTGCTGCTTTATTGATATCAACATGTTTAATTTTACCGAGCGGCACAAACTTCATATCAGTTTTCCAATACCGGCCATGTAGTGTTTTGACATCAGGAATGACAAAAGTAATATGACTCAGTGCGCCTTCGTTATGCGTATTGACCAGCATTTCAAACTCTTTATCACTTAGCGCAATATATTCAGCCTGTTTGATTTGCAGTCGCAGCATGCGTAACAAAGGTGCTTTTGTATGAAAAGTATTGATGTAATCATCTGCAGGCATGACCATTACGGGTTCATTGGCTTCATGTCGATTATTTTTATTTTTTGCAACAAATAAAATATCCGTACGGGGTTGAGTTGGTTTTTTTAAGGCAGTATTTTGCAACTCGACTTGTGGTATGGATGAAAAGTGCTTGCAATTGAGATATTTAGACTTGGCCACCCATTTTTCTTCAGGGTAGTAAATCACCAGTAACCCATTGTTTTTTATGGCGTTAATCACCGGTTCTTTCATGTTTTTTGATATGGCAGGGCAGCCCCAGCTACGGCCGGGCCTGCCATATTTTTTGATAAAATCTTCTTTGACATACCAGGCAGAATGCATCACAACGGCGCGACCGCGTGCGTAATCATTAAATCCTGCTTCTAAGCCATCAAGCCTTAAAGATAATCCATGTCTGCCGTAATAAGATTGGTCGGTTTTATAAATGCCAATACTGCTTGCTTTGCTATTATGTTTATTTGAAAATTGATTGGTTAATAGCCTGCCAGACGTAATGCCATGTGCAACGTAGGTATTAAATAGCATACTGTTTTTTCTTAAATCAAATACCCAGAGTCGTTTTTGATTAGAAGGTTTTGAGTAATCTATAACAGTGAGAATATGATTATGGTAGGTATGAGATTTTTCAGCGCATTTTAAGGTAGTAATTACTTTGCTGATGACCACAGGGCTCATGTTGACAGTCGGTTGTTCGAGCATTTTTCGGAGCGCAGGATAAGAGCGAATTTTTTCTCGTTCACATCGTTTAGGTGAAATCAGTGATAAGAGCTTTTGCATGCGTGTTGGTTTTTTTTCTTTGGGGGTGGGTTTTATGGGCGCTTGCCCTATTGAAGCAATCATAAAAAAGCTTAAAATTATGGCAAATATCCAAATGAGTTTAACTTTCATGCCATCTCCTCTGATATAATTTTAAAATAATTTTAAAATAATTTTGAATTAAAAAAACTCTGTACGATTAATAATAGATCAATTTAAAGAAAAGTGCTTTTTAATTAAGCATTTTTAATAAAATAGAGAGGACTATGCAATTTGAGCTCATGGGGGCTGCTGCAAGCACAGGCCGTTATAGCATGCCTCGGATGGATTGTTTTGATGATTTAATCATGCGTTTTCGTGCTTTAGATGCGCAGGATGTATTGGTGGTTGGTGAGGTGGGTTTTGGTGCAGGACTCTATTGCTTATTGGCGTGGCAGTTATTTTTAAAGCACGCACCAAAGCACGCAAGGCTTGTGATTTATACAGCAGAAGCACAGCCATTAGATGTGAATCAACTCAAGCAATGCTTAAGTGCATGGCCAAACGTATCGCGTGAGGCAGCGTTATTGCTCGACGCTTACCCTGTTTTAATGTCTGGTATGTATCCATTGATATTTGATAATAGACGGGTGCAAATTAATTTAATGCTGGGTGATGCGGTCACGCATTTCAGGTCGCTCTTGGTGTGTGGCAAGCCAGCGCTTGAAGCCAAATTAAAGCCATGGGGCATTCATGTTTGGATGGGTGCGCATCATGATGTAGACAAGGCTGCACTGACATTATTAAATAAACCTCATACGCCATGGGCGGTGTCAGCACCCATCATCAAACCTCATAATCAACAAAAACACGCGATTGTGATAGGAGCAGAGCTTGCTGGTTGT
>JAALKW010000057.1 GCA_011087865.1 Legionellaceae bacterium | reverse complement strand
GACTTTAACCCCAGAAACGGTCACAGGCGCGCGTACTTTTAATCCGCCAATATTCGCAAAATCTGCTGTCACTTGATAGGTTTTTGAGCGTGTTAATTCTTGCACACCACTCACTTTAAAGACCATCACAAGCAAGGCTAAAAAACCCAGAATCATTAAAAAACCAACGGCCACATCCAGCCCGTAGCGCTTATTTTGCGTTATCATTTACCATCCTCCAATCATGAGCGCTGTTAATAAAAAATCAAACCCTAAAATTAATAAAGACGCATAAACCACCGAGCGCGTGGTGGCTTGGCCAATCCCTTCAGCTGTTGGAACACATGAAAAACCTTGAAATACAGCAACCCATGTCACTAAAAAAGCAAACACCACGCTTTTTATCATCCCACTAAAGACATCTAACCTAAAATCAACAGCGGCTTGCATATTGGCCCAAAAACTTCCGCCATCCACCCCCAAACGCTCAACACCAATAAAATAACCACCATAAATCGCAACGGCTGAGAAAATAAGCGTTAAGATTGGTAAAGCTATTAAACCCGCTAAAAATCGTGGATAAACAATACGTGCTAAGGGATCAACCCCCATCATGTCCATACTGCTTAATTGCTCTGTTGTTTTCATCAGTCCAATTTCAGCGGTTAATGCAGAGCCTGCACGTCCTGCAAATAACAAAGCACTCACCACAGGCCCAAGTTCACGCGCAATACTCAGCGCCAAAAGCTGGCCTAATTGACTCGCCGCACCAAATTTTTCAAGCGTATGATAACCTTGCAACCCCACCACCATGCCAATAAATAAACCTGACACAATAATCACAACAGCAGATAAAACCCCTACTGAATAAAGTTGCTGCCATACATTAGGTAATAATGCTCGACTTTTAGGAAATCGCCATAATAAACAAAATAAAAAATAACCCGAATGACCGAGTTGCGCGAGTGCATCTATGCCCATTTGACCTGTTTTTGCAATTCGATTAAGCATCAAGTAATTCCTCTTGATAAGGCTTTGCTGGATAATGAAAGGGAACTGCGCCATCTGCTTCACCAGACATAAATTGACGAACGTCCGGTTGTTTTGAAGCTTGCAATGCATGCGGCTCACCGGCGCCTATCACGCGACCATTCGCAATCAAATAAACATAATCCGCAATCGCACACGTTTCTTCCACATCATGCGATACAATAATCGTCGTTGTCTTTAATAATTGATTCAAACGCTTAATTAAACGAACTAAAACCCCCATAGAAATAGGGTCTTGCCCTGTAAAAGGCTCATCATACATCATTAAATCTGGATCCAGTGCCATCGCGCGTGCCAGTGCAACACGCCGTGCCATGCCGCCTGATAATTCAGAAGGCATTAAATGCGCTGCACCTCGTAACCCCACGGCTTCGAGTTTAATTAAAACCACCTGCTTTAATAAATGTGCGTCCAAGTTTGTATGCTCACGTAATGGAAAAGCAACATTTTCGAATACAGATAAGTGCGTAAATAAAGCACCGTTTTGAAATAACAATCCCATATTACGCCGTGATTTTGACAGTTGTTTGCTTGATAGTTGATGGATGTTTTGATTGTGCACCCAAACTTCGCCTGCATCAGGCTTTAGCATGCCACCGATTAGATGTAATAAAGTGGTTTTACCTGTACCGCTCGGCCCCATAATCGCCGTTATTTTCCCACGTTGAATGTCAAGATTGACTTGATTAAATATCATTCGGTTTTGATGTGAAAACGTCAACTGTTTAATCAGAACCCAAGGGTCTTGCATGCCCAATTACTCCCTATCAAGAATCTTCTAAGTATATACCCCAGATCCCATATATTGCCAATTTATGATAGGATCAAAAACATCTTTTTCTATGGACTTCAAAACATCATGGATTTTTGCAAATCAGGTCTCAGTGTTATCGAAACCGAAGGGGCCGCTATTTTAGCCCTAACCCAGTGTATTAATACTGACTTTGAAGCAGCCTGTCAGTTACTCTTTGCCTGTAAAGGCCGTATTATAGTCACAGGTATGGGAAAATCGGGTCATGTCGGAAAAAAAATAGCTGCAACCCTTGCAAGCACAGGATCACCTGCTTTTTTTATGCATCCTGCCGAAGCAAATCATGGTGATTTAGGCATGGTCACAAGCCAAGATACTATTCTTGCCATTTCAAATTCAGGTAAAACCAACGAAATTATTAGCTTACTGCCCCAATTAAAACGCCTAGATGTCCCTATTATTAGCCTCACTGGCGATCCACATTCAATGCTTGCTAAAACAGCAACCATTAATCTTAATCTTCAGATTGATGCAGAAGCCTGTCCATTAAATCTTGCTCCCACCACCAGCACAACGCTCGCACTTGTGATGGGAGATGCTTTAGCCATTGCACTACTTAACGCCCATGGATTTACTGCAGATGATTTTGCCCATGCACATCCAGGTGGCACGCTGGGTAAAAAGTTATTACTCACCGTCGAAGATCTCTATCAAACCGGTGATGCTGTCCCTGTGATCAATCAAGACAGGTTTATTTCTGATGCGCTCACTGAGGTAAATAATAAAAAACTAGGTATCACTTGTGTCGTAGATACCGACAATGTGCTCGTCGGTATTTATACTGATGGGGATATTCGCCGTACCTTAATGCAATCACATGACATTCATACAACACCTATCCGTGCGGTCATGACGTCAAGCTGCAAAACCATTTCAAAAACAGCATTGGCAACAGAAGCTTTAGCAACCATGCAAAAACACAGCATTACCTCACTGATGATTACCAACCATAAGCATCAACCAACCGCTATTATACACATTCATGATTTACTACGCGCAGGGGTTATTTAATATGCTAAATGCAACTTTAATTCAAAAAATTAAACATATTCGCTGCCTTATTTGTGATGTTGACGGTGTCTTAACCAATGGCTTTTTATATTTAGATACCAAAGGCAATGAATCTAAGGCTTTTCATGTTCATGATGGCATGGGGCTTAAGTTTTTACAGGGTGCAGGCATTGAAGTCGCAATTATTACCACCACCAATAATCAAATTATTGATGACCGCATGGCACAATTAGGCGTACAACATTTTTTCAAAGGCCAAGTGAGTAAGCAAGCAGCCTATGATACTTTAAAACAACGCCTTGATTTACCAGATACAGCATTTGCCTACATTGGCGATGATTTACCTGATTTGCCGTTAATTCAGCAGGTTGGATTTGGGGTTGCCGTTGCCAATGCTGTCGACAGGGTTAAAGAGGCCGCTGACTGGCAAACTCAAAAACCAGGCGGCGGCGGCGGTGTTCGTGAATTATGTGATCTGATTTTAAATACGCAAAATAAATTTGATACCGCACTCGATGCCTATCTAACAGGATCTATCTAATCTCATGAATGCAACACGCGCCATCACCACTTTATTTTCAATCTTATTGCTTTTAGCGAGTGCTGCTTGGTTTTTTTTAACAAACACACCTAAAATAAAACTCATCACGCCTGCTAATCTGCCAGAGCATCGTTTTACAACACTTGAAGTACAGCAATTTGATAAAACAGGCCTACCTGTTTATCACCTCACTTCACCGGCTACCTATCACATGCCGAAGAAAGACACGCATCATCTCCGTACACCGCACATCCTTGTCACAAAACCTGACCAGCCTATTTTGACCATTCAATCAGAAGAAGCCATTGTCATGTCTAAAGCACAAGAAATTAAATTTTTAAAAAACGTCCGTGCCCATCATGCGGCACATCAAAATCAAGCCGAAGGCTTATTTAAAACCGAAGCCATCAGTTATTTTCCGAAAAAAAAATGGATTAAAACACCTCTTGAAATTATTTGGAATCAAGAAACCAACCACTTAGAAGCAACCGGTATGCACGCAAATTTAATCACGCAGCAAGTTGATTTACTCAGTCAAATCAAAAGCACCTATACACGCGAGCAAAACACCTCACACCTAGAAGCAAGCCATGTCACGACAAAAATAAACAAACAAAATCAACTCAAACATGCATCTGCTGTAGGCAATCAAGATAAAAAAGCGCATTTTTGGACTGATACCACCGACAATAAAGACAAAGCTAACGCTAAAAATAAAGCTACATCACCTTTACATGCCTATGCTGATACCATGCATTATCATCCATTAAAGCACCAGTTAGAGCTCATTGGTCATGCTGAGTTAGTACAAGACAAAAACCAGCTCACAGCCCCACACCTTTTTTATGATACAGCAGCAAAGCATTTACTCACCACTGCTGAGAACAATCAACACACCGTTATATTAATTAACCCTGATGAGCATCCAGAGAAGCATTTATGACTGAACTACGCGCCACCCATTTAAAAAAATCGTTTAAAAAAAGAGCTGTTGTGAACGATGTGAATATTTATATTAAACGCGGAGAATGCGTAGGACTTTTAGGCCCAAATGGCGCAGGTAAAACCACTTCTTTTTATCTGATTGTTGGCCTTCAAAAATGTGATGCAGGCAATATTATACTCAATAATCAAGATATCACACGCTTGCCCATACACGAACGCGCAAAACTAGGCATTGGCTATTTGCCCCAGGAAGCCTCTATTTTTAGAAAACTCACAGTCGAAGAGAATTTGCTCGCCATTTTACAATGCCGAAATAATCTTAAAAAAGCAGATTATCCTGATATCATCGAGCGCCTGCTCACCGAGTTTCACATTTCACATTTAAAAAATAATTCAGGCATGAGTTTATCAGGTGGTGAGCGTAGGCGCGTTGAAATTGCACGTGCACTGGCAACTGATCCTGATTTTATTTTGCTAGACGAACCGTTTGCAGGGGTTGATCCGATTTCTGTATTAGATATCAAAAAAATGATTACTCATTTATGCGAACGTAATATTGGGGTTTTAATTACAGATCACAACGTTCGTGAAACGCTAGATATTTGCAGTCGCGCTTATATTCTGAATCAAGGCCAAGTACTTTGTGAAGGCACGCCTGAAACCATTCTCGCCAATGAGCAAGCGCGCGCTGTGTATCTCGGTGAGCATTTTGATTTATAAAGTCAATCTCAGCAACACCATTGATCCTCAACGCCATTGACGCTCTATATAAAACTTTTCGAAAACAATCGATACAGAAGTGCTAGAATTATTGTATAATACCTAGCCTTAAATTCAGCGCGTGGAGTAAACGATGTCAAAAAAAAAAACCATTACCGTTGATTTGCTCAAACAACTTGTCGAAACTGCAGAAAAAAATCAAGAAGGGCACACGGCAAATTATATCCCTGAACTCACCAATGTTGACGATAATTTAACGGCTATTGCCGTACAATCCATCGGTGAGGAACCAATGATATATGGTAATATGAAGCTACCCCGTATTACTTTACAAAGTACAAGTAAGCTTATCCCACTGATTGGACTCCTCGAAGAGTACGGACCAGAACAAGTCTTTGAATGGGTTCGTTTTGAGCCTTCAGGTGACGAATTTGCATCCATTACACGGCTTGAACAATTTGGCCCTAAACCATCAAATCCTATGCTCAACGCAGGCGCCATTGTTTTATGTTCCCATATTCCAGGTACAGGCGAAGAACAATTTGCATGGCTTGAAAAATGGATCAAACTCACATTCAATAAACGCCTTGCAATCAATCCGCTCGTCTTTGCCTCAGAAAAAAGAACAGGTGACCGAAACCGTTCTCTTGCTTATTTACTCAATAGCCGAGGAAATTTAGGAAAACACGTTCGCGAAACACTCGACTTATATTTTACTTTATGTTCTTACGAGGCCTCTCTCGAACAAATGCTTTACTTGCCCACCCTGCTTGCAAACGCAGGCCATGATCCAAGTACAGGCAAGCAAATCATATCAAAAGAAACCTGTAAAATTACTTTAGCCATTATGGCAACCTGCGGTTTATACGATGAAACAGGCACACACCTTGTACGTACAGGCTTACCCGCTAAAAGTGGTGTTTCAGGCTATACCATTGCAACAGCACCAGGAAAAGCAGGCATTGCCGTTTTAAGCCCTCGCGTTAACCTAAAAGGCAATAGCATTCGTGGTAACATCATGCTTGAAGGGCTATCAAAAGCAATGGATTGGCATTTTGCACTACCGTAAATAATAAAAAAAACGAGGGAACGATGAGTATTAGCTTATTTGATTTATTTTCCATTGGTATAGGTCCGTCTAGCTCACATACAGTAGGCCCCATGCTTGCTGCAAACGCTTTTTTAGAGCAACTCAACCAAGCCGGTTGTTTTGAAGCCACAAATCGCGTTAAAACAGAGCTCTATGGCTCACTGGCACTCACAGGTGTTGGCCACGGTACCGATAAAGCAATTCTCAATGGGCTTGAGGGCCGCACACCTGAAACCGTTGACCCAAGCACCATGGTCCCTCGCATGCAAGCCATTCTTGATGAGAAAACCTTGCAGCTCGCAGGCAAACACGCCATTTTTTTTGAGCAACCCGAAGATTTAATTTTGTATCAAAAAGAAAACTTACCCAAACATAGCAATGGGCTTAAATTTACGGCTTATAACGCAAATCATCAAATCCTTTTAAGCCAAGTGTATTATTCCATTGGCGGTGGGTTTATTGTCACAGATGAGGCTTTTGGTCAGCACAATCAAGCCCCGATTACACTCCCCTACGCTTTTGATAGCGCTGAAGAACTGCTGATTCAATGTGAAAAAAATGAGCTCTCTATTGCTGAGCTTATGCTAAAAAACGAGTGCGCATTTCGAGCTAAAAAAGTTATCCATGAAGGCATTTTAAAGCTCGCTGACGTGATGAATGCTTGCATTGATGCCGGCTGTCATCATACGGGTATTTTACCTGGCGGATTACATGTGAAACGCCGTGCACATGACTTATATCAAAAGCTCAACGCCAAAAAAGGCATTAAAAGCATTTATGAAGCCTCTGATGTACTGAATCGCCTGAATCTTTACGCCATCGCTGTCAACGAAGAAAATGCGGCCGGTGGCCGTATTGTCACAGCGCCCACCAACGGTGCTGCAGGCATTATTCCAGCGGTACTAAGATATTTTCAAACAGCACATCACCAAACCAGTAAAAAAGCGATTTATACTTATTTTTTAACCGCGACAGCCCTTGGTATTTTATATAAAAAAGGCGCTTCTATCTCAGGGGCCGAGGTCGGCTGCCAAGGTGAAATTGGTGTCGCCTCATCCATGGCCGCAGGGGCCCTAACCGCTGTGATGGGTGGGTCTATTTATCAGGTTGAAAATGCTGCTGAAATTGCGATGGAACATCACTTAGGCATGACCTGCGATCCTGTGATGGGGCTTGTTCAGATTCCGTGCATTGAGCGTAATGCGATGGGGGCTGTTAAGGCCGTCAATGCCTCACGCATGGCATTATTGGGCGACGGTTCGCATTATGTCTCACTGGATAAAGTCATTAAAACCATGCTACAAACGGGTACCGATATGCAAAGCATCTATAAAGAAACGTCTCTGGGTGGATTGGCCGTTAATTTTCCAGAATGCTAATTGATCATTAGAGATATTATTGATGCAACAAAATGAAGCTTTTAATTTATTAAAAATGGGAAAAAATGTATTTCTTACGGGCGCTGCTGGCGCCGGGAAAACTTACCTATTAAATCAATATATTCATTATCTTAAGCATCATAACGTCTCTGTTGCCGTCACGGCCTCTACCGGTATTGCAGCAACCCACTTAGACGGCACAACCATTCATGCATGGTCCGGCATCGGGATACGAGATAGCTTAACCCGACAAGACCTAACCAAATTATTAACAAAAAAAAACATCAAAAGTCATTATAAAAAAACCAAAGTGCTTATTATTGATGAAATCTCTATGCTAAATCCATTCCAATTAGACATGGTTGATTCAATTGCCCGGCATATTCTTGATTATGATGCCCCTTTTGGCGGGATTCAAATTATTTTATGCGGCGACTTTTTTCAGTTACCCCCTGTATTTTCAGGCAAGCGTTCAGAAGAGAAAAAATTTGCTTTTGAAGCACCTGCTTGGCACTGTGGTGATTTTCATGTGTGCTATTTACATGGGCAACACCGCCAAAAAAATGACCCTTTACTGGACATTCTAAACGACATCCGTAGTGGTACAGCAGGCGAGCAAACAAAAATTCCGCTTCGTACGCGTTACAAAAAAGAACCGCTTGGCGACATCAAAGCAACCAAATTATATTCACGAAATATAAACGTCGATGCGATTAATGCACGTGAACTGAGTCTGATTGCTAGCGAAGAAAAAACTTTTCAGATGCATACCGAAGGTTTCGATGCGCTAATCAAAGCACTACAAAAAAACTGCCTTGCCCCTGACGTATTAAAATTAAAAATAGGCGCCGAAGTGATGTTCATTAAGAACGACCCTGCCGGCCGATACCATAATGGCACACGCTGCATTGTCACAGGCTTTGATAAAAGTGAAGCAGCTTGGCCTATCGTTAAAACATATGAAGGCCAAACCATCACTGCATATCCGGTAGAATGGAATTATAAAGATAATCAGATTATCCGCGCGACCATCACGCAAGTTCCGCTTCGTCTTGCCTCTGCAATTACCATTCATAAGAGCCAAGGCATGACACTAGATGCCGCAGAGATAGATTTAGGCGATGCCTTCGAGCCCGGCATGGGCTATGTTGCATTATCAAGAGTGCGCAGCTTGAAAGGTCTCAAATTAATGAACCTCAATCATATGGCGCTACAAGTACATCCTGATATTCTTAAACAGGATAAAATTTTTAAAAAAAATTCACAGGCTTCAGCAAACGATTTAAAAAATATCTCTGAAGAAGAAATAAACCATATTCACAAACACATTTTATTAGAGCGCTTTGAAGGTTCCGAAACTAAAACATCAGACAAAAAACAAAAAAAACGCAGTAAAAAAACAGCGACTCCCACGCATTTGATCACACTTGAATTATTAAACAATCAATTATCGGTCGATGAAATCGCCCAAAAACGCGAATTATCTATTGCAACGATTATTACCCACCTAGAAAAACTAAAGGGCTTAAAAACTATTCATACCAATGATATTGCTCATATCAAAGACATGATATCTAAAAAAGATTTTGATATTATTTTTTCTGCATTGCGCCAGTCTGACCATGGTCAATTAAAGTCTATTTATCATCAGCTTGATGGCCAATACTCCTATGCCGATATTCAATTGGTGCGTTTGTTTTTTTTATAGCGAAGGGTATGTTGATAATCAATGGGATCCCAATTTTTAAAATCCCATTGATTATACAAAAATTACCTTGATTTTCCTGGCACTTCTACAAATCTAGCCTTAGCTTTGAACTTTGTATTAATACCCGTCCCCTTACAGCTACTCTGTGGACACATCTCTGTATAAAAACAAACCGCCATCAATTAATGTGCTGGTTTGTGATTTTTACAGCTTGAAAAATCATATTGTTTCTCATAAGTTATTCAACTTTGTTGGGGTTCCAAGCTAAATGTCTTCTATGAATTGCAAATAGGGCTTCATATGGTAGAAAATAAGGATATTTACATGAAGTTGAGCAGCCCGTTTGTTGATTTACGTTTAAAAAAAGGTGGGGAATTATTTTTTAAACGCATTATTGAAAGAAAGACAGTAATCTAGAAGTTACGCATTGACAAAGCTCCAAAAACCCAGATAATTCAAACAAAAAA
>JAALKW010000056.1 GCA_011087865.1 Legionellaceae bacterium | reverse complement strand
CAGACATCATACCAGAATCACTATGTCCGAGCATTAACGGGTGGCGCTATAGAAGCGGGTGGTGCCCGTCGCGGTGGGGAAGAGTTTGATTCGGGTCATGCCGCAAATGAGGGAATTGCGAAGTTTGCAGATTATTGGAACGATTTATCAAGGGAGCAGCAAGCCCGTTATTATAGAGAAAACCAAGGCTTACAAACTGCTATAGGCCGTTTATTGAGACCTACTGCAGCAAATTATCGAGATGTACGATTTTGTGTTGAAATTCTAGCCAACAACTTGGAAATGATTTTATCTCGTATGCCAGAAGATACGAGTAAACTTGAGGGTTGTCAAAGCGAGTTAGCAGCGTTGTTTTCAACAAAAGCAGAAACGTATCCGCGTGATGCACTCAATGCCCAACCGCCTCGCATATTATCTTTTTTTCTTGATGCAGAGGCAAATAAAGCCATTGATGATGATGTACTCAACGGGCGATTGTTCATGGCAAATCATCGTATTCCTGAAGCCATGATCTATAACCTTTCGGAAACATCGAGTCAATTTTTGGCAGAAAAAAACTCAAGAACGGGGCAGACTCAATTGAAAGAAGGGTTAAGTCTTGGCGATGAAGAATTAAATAAACTACTCTTGCTACGAACAGTAAGACTTGATTTGAGTGAACAGAAAGTATTATATAAAGAGGGTCATCATGCACTTACTTTTATTGCGAGTTATAGGCCTTTTTTAATTACTGAATCATTAAACGCACTGAATGAAAAGTATCCAGATGGTATACCTTCTGAGATTTTAGATCATCAAGATTCAGATAATCAAACAGTATTAATGCACGCCGTTAGCAAGCACAATATAGGTGCGGTTGAAGCTTTATTAGCAGCAGGTGCAGATATAGGAGCCGTGAGTCGTTCCGGTAAAACGGCCTTGAGTCTTGCGATTGAGTTAGGAGATCAAGCGTTAATTAAGGCTATTTTATTGAAAGCCATGACTTTAAACGCTGAAGGTCAAAGTGCATTATTAAGTCAAATGAGTGGTTGGGTTGAATCATGTAGGCATATATTACAGTATACGATGCTTGAACAGCCGGGGTTATTTGATGGTGTTATCCAAGAATCAGAAAAAAACCCTGATTTAATCAGTGTCTGTGAGCAAGCAAAAAAAGCAAATGTTTATTTAAGGCAAAATATATTAGAAACACATTTTAATGCGCATTTAGCGGCAGTCGAAAGGCAAGTTGAAACATTACGCGAGCCAAAAGCACTTGAAGTGGCTAACACCTTGCTGATGCGTTTAAATCAGGCCAAAGTAAATTATGTTCAAAATATATGGGATGATAAAGCTGACAGTGCCCAAATATTGCAAACAGAGAGTATTGAGGCGCTGAAAGCCGCGAGGCCTGTGTTAAATCACTGTGAAGGTTGGCCTAAAATCATCAAGGATTTTATTAATGCTTTTCTTGCGATACCCACTGTATTACGATTGAGTACTTCTGGTTTTTATCAGGTGAAAGCTAATTTTAAAGATGAACTCGATAATATCAATCCAGATCTCAGTGATTCGCCAGAACCTTGAAAATATAAAAATGTTCACTATACACAAATCGATATGTTGTTTTAGATTTTTTTAGCTTTATTATGTGATTAAGTCAGCATATAAATCATAATCATCACTGTCACGAATCATCACATTGGCAAATTCGCCGAGCTTAAGCTCAGGACTCGGTGGTAGATAAACAAGCCCATCAATTTCTGGTGCATCTGCCGTACTTCGGGCAACCACACGTTCATCTTCAATTCTATCTACCAACACAGTCTGTGTTGTGCCAATTTTTTGACATAATTTATCTCGGCTAATATCAGCTTGTAGGCGCATAAAGGCATCAAAGCGCTCGGCTTTTATCGTATCAGAAATGGGTGCTGCGAGTTCGTTGGCACGTGCGCCTTTTACAGGTGAATACTGAAAACAGCCGACTCTATCGAGTTGTGCGGCTTCAAGAAAGCCAAGTAATTCTTCAAATTCTTCATCGGTTTCACCTGGAAAACCAACAATAAATGTTGAACGAATCGTGATATCAGGACAAATGCTTCGCCATTTTGCAATGCGCTCCAGTGTATTTTCAGCATTAGCCGGGCGACGCATGGCTTTAAGCAATCTTGGATTTGCATGTTGCAATGGAATATCTAAATAAGGCAGCAGGTGGCCATCATGCATCAGCGGTATAATCTTATCGACATGTGGATAAGGATAGACATAATGCAAGCGTACCCAAATGCCGATCTGGCCTAAAGCTTCACAGAGTTCATAAAATTTAAGTTTGCCTGTATCAAGGCCATAAGCGCTCGTATCTTGTGCGATGACTAATAATTCACGTACACCAGCATCTTTAAGACGTTTCGCGTCAGCTAGAACATTGGTGATGGGGTAACTTTGTAATTTGCCCCGCATGCTTGGAATAATACAAAAAGTACATTTATGATTGCAGCCTTCTGATATTTTAAGATAAGCATAATGTCTTGGGGTAAGTTTAATCCCTTCGGGTGGAACGAGCTGTGTAAACGGATCTTTAGGTGGCGGTAAGTGTTTATGCACGGCACGTACGACAGCTTCATACGCATGTGCACCACTGATATGCAAAACATCAGGGCAGGCTTTTTTAATCACATCTATTTTGGCGCCTAAACAGCCGGTGACAATCACACGGCCATTTTTTGCCATGGCTTCTTTGATGGTATTTAACGATTCTTCAACTGCTGAATCGATAAAGCCACAGGTATTTATCACGACGATGCCAGCATCTTCAAAGGTTTGGACCAGTTCGTAACCTTGTGCACGGAGTTGTGTGATAATGCGTTCTGAGTCGACTAATGCTTTAGGGCATCCGAGGCTTACAAATCCGACACGATGGTTCATGTTTTAAATACCCGTATAATTCGTTCAAAAAAAGAACGAATTATACGGGTATTTTAGCGCCTTTGTCGAGTTTAAATATTGCTTTTAATATATAAATTATAATTTTTTTTGAATGCATTGCTTTCTTGATAGTCTAATAATGCAATATCAATATTTTTGATTAATTCTGCTTGATTTGGATTCACTGCAATAGCAAAACCAAAACCAACCGGAAAGGGATCGCCAAATTTTTTAAATAAACCAGCAGAGTTACTTCTCCAGTAACGTGCTTTAGGAAGGCTTAAAAGGGCGAGTGAAATTTTATTGCTATTTAAGGCATGAATGACTTCATTATCTTGTTTAAAAGGGATAAGCGTTGGTTTGTTCATGGTCATAAAACGGATAGTGCGTTCAAAAGCCCCATCACTTAAGACACCGACGCGTTTTCCAGCGAGTGATTCTAAATGGAAAGGTGGCTTGATATCGGCTTTAGCTGTACCAATAAATTGTGCTTTGCTGACGAGATAAGGCGTTGAAAAACGCACTTTTTGTGCGCGTTTAAGCGTCATAATAATGCCGCCAACAGCAACATCTGCTTTTTGAGTTTCAAGCGCTGGCAGCAGGTTTTCAAATGCCATCGGAATGTATTCGCAGCGGCGTTCGAGTTTTTGGCAGACATACTCAATGGTTGAAATATCAAATCCATAAAAATGCTTGTCGGCACTTCGCATTACAAATGGCGGAGAAAGTGCAGCAACAGCAACACGTAAAGGTGGATTTTCAGCACAAAGGGGGTATGAAAAACAAAAAAGCAAGCAAGAAAGCATCCATTTTTTCATGGTAGGTTAAGCCGTTAAGAAGCCTTATCTAAAGGTATAGCATAATTTTAAGTTTCAAGACCATTCTGAGCTAAATCAATCAGTAATAAGGTGGTTAATTTGACGCGTTCAATCAAGCTATCGATGAGGATAAACTCATCTTTGCTATGTATTTTGCCACCACGCACACCGAGGGTATCAATTACAGCGAGGCCATCTTCAGCTAAATTATTGCCATCACAGCAGCCCCCTGTATCTTGCCAATCAATGTTTAGTTCTTGGGTTTTTGCAATATCTTGTAGGCGCTTAAAGAGCGCCTCACTGGCCGCGTTGATTTGTTTTACGGGGCGACCAAACCCGCCATGCAAGCTGAGGGTATAATCTTGGCGTCTTAATTGTTTTATGATGGATTCAAACTGTGCTAAGACAAAGTCTTCGTCATCAGGGTGAGCAATCCGCACATCCAGTTTGGCAACGGCAATATCCGGTACAATATTAAGGGCTTCACCGCCGTTGATTTGAGCGATATTAATCGTAATATTTTTTTGATTTTGATTTTGATTGAGTTGATTGATGGCTAATAATGCTTCGGCAAGATAAGTAATGGCATTACGCCCAGCATCAAAATCTCGTCCTGCATGGGCCGATTTACCCGTTGCAACCAATGTAAATTTACCACTGCCTTTGCGGTTTCTTGCAAATGTGCCATCGATTGTACGAGCAGGTTCATAAACTAAGGCGGCTTGATATTGCCCACGAATTTTTTTAAAAAATTCAGCAGAGGCAGGCGATCCGAGTTCTTCGTCGGCATTAATCACAACATCCCAGCCTATATTTTTTGCAAAGGCTGTTTTTTCAAAAGCGGTTAAAGCGTGCAATATGACGATTAGTCCGCCTTTCATGTCTGCGACACCCGGACCATTTAAAATGCCAGGCTCTAATATTTTAACCTGCTGAAGGGGATGATTTTCAGAATAAACGGTGTCCATATGGCCAGTGAGTAACACGCGATGCTTGAGATGTGGGCGTTTTCGAAGGTAAAGTAATGCACCAAGTGTGTCATTTGTTTTTTTGCCTGACAGGTTAATATTTGAAACAGGTGGCAGTTCATGCGTTTCAGCTTTATCTACAATCGGCAGAAAGGCATGTTTCAAAATATCATGCATTTTAGCAAGGCCTGATATATTTCGGCTGCCTGAATTAATCTCACAAAAAGCATAGAGTTGTTCAAGCATTTTTTCTAAATTGATATCAAAATCAATCAACATGCTGCTCTGAAAAGTAGAGGTGTTTGTTTACTCTACCACTACAGGTGGAAATTTGTCAGCATAATTTAGTGGACGCGTTTGAATGGCTTGTTGTGTTGCTGTTGCGATGGCATCGAAGGCTTGTGAATCCGAAGGTATGCCTTGGTCTGCATTTTCTCTAATTTCAGCACGAAGTGGCAATTGGCCAAGGAGGGTGCATTGATGTTTTTTTGCGAGCGTTTCGGCGCCACCTGCGCCAAATAAAGTACTATGATGCCCGCATGCGGTACAGATATGTTCAGCCATATTTTCAACCAGTCCCAATACATGAATATTCGTTTTTTGGAACATGAGTAATGCTTTTTCAGCATCAGCGGTTGCAACGTTTTGGGGGGTTGTGACAATAATAGCGCCAGTGAGCGGTATTTTTTGGACCAAGCTCAACTGAATATCACCGGTACCAGGTGGTAGGTCTATGAGTAAATAGTCGAGTTCATCCCACTGTGTTGCGTCTAATAGCTGAATCATGGATTTAGCAAGCATTGGCCCGCGCCAAATCAGCGGCATACTTTGTTCGGTTAAATAGCCAATGGACATGGCTTGTATGCCGTGTGCTTGAATGGGAAGATATTTATCGCCTTCGCATTGGACAGTATCAGTGCTACCCAATAAAAGGGGGATGCTTGGGCCGTAGATATCAGCATCTAAAATACCCACGCGTGCGCCAAGTTTTGTTAAAGCTGCTGCAAGGTTGACGGTTACGGTGGACTTTCCGACGCCACCTTTGCCAGAGCCAATGGCAATGGTATTTTTAATGCCTCGTAATTGTTTACCGGGTAATTGTGTTAAATGCGATTGAATTAAAGTTGAATTCTTCATAACAGCAATATTTTTTGATTGAAAAAAGTTCACTAATTGTAATGTATTTTGTTAAAAACAGCTATATCTTATCGTTAATCAAATTGTGAGATGACTTGGGGCTTGTTGATTCATCAGGGTCGGAGGTGTTGCTTATGAGAAGATTGTAAGTTGACTTTTGTGGGCAGTTTATGTACAATTCGAGCCCTGCTTTTTTGATTTTTTTGGGTGAGATGATGCCTAATACGTTTTATTATTTGCGCGGTGCTTTAGGTGATGCTGATTTATTAGAGACACATGAGGCCGATGTGAATCGATTACTGACAGGCGATTACACCCCAAAAAATATTGAGAAGCTGACAGGGCACAATGTTTATAGTTTACGTACGGGTAATAATAATGCAGGTCGTTTGTTGTTTACGACCACAGAAGTTGCAGATCAAAATTATTTATTGGCTTTAGAGTATTTACCGACGCATGATTACCAAAACAGTCGTTTTTTGAAGTCAGGTGTTTTACGTCATTACTTGGAGAGTCAGGCAGCAGTACATACGGAGTTGGTTTTTGATGCGGCGGATAGTCCATTACCAGAAGCTATCCTAAACGAGGCAGCACGGTTTTGTAAGCCACTGGATTATTACCAAGATCAAATGATTGAACTCAGTGTTTCTCAGGATGAAGCGCTAAATTTATCTCTTCCTGCTGTGATTAGTGGGGTTGCGGGTTCAGGAAAGAGTTGTCTTGCTCTCTCGTTGCTTGCATCGTTTGTATCGGCCCGACACGATGCGATTTTAGCAGAATATCGTAAACCGCGAGTTTTATATGTTACAGAAAAAACACATTTGGTTGAACGCGTTAGCGCCGATTGGGATGCGCTACCGGCAGCGCAAGATAAAAGTCATGTGGTAGATATTTTAACTTATCAAGCTGTTTTAGAAAACAGCACCTCAGGGGTTGTGACAGGGAATGAAAAGGTCGATTTTAGTCAATGGCATGCAAAATATACAAAAGCCCAAAAGAAGCATGCGAAACACAAGAAGAGAGATTATACAGTACTTGATTCAAATACGATGTATCAAGAATTTCGAGTGTGTTCTGGTTATACGAAAGAGGAATATTTAGCGCTTGGCAAACGTCAATCTTTATTGCCAGCAGCAGAGCGAGAAGCGTTGTATAAAGCTTATGAGGCTTATCTTAAATTGTTTGATGAAAACGAAGTGCAAGCTGAGTTTTATGCTTTTCCTGATTCAGCTGAAGAAATAGCGGTATATGATTTAATCGTGGTTGATGAAGCACAAGACTTTTCATTTGCTGCATTGAACAATTTGTATGCGCTCTCACGCAATGGCAGGGTTGTTTTTTGCATGGATAGTCATCAGAGTTTACATGATGAACTGTCGACACGCCCGTATTTATTGCAACAATTTAATGCATCACATACGACTTTAGAAACCACTTATCGTTGCCCTACAAATGTTGTTTTGGCAGCAAACAAGATAATTACTTTAAAAAATGCTTTAACCGGTGGGCTTGCAGATAAGCTGGAAAGTAAACGCATAGAGGCCATTTCAGAAGAGAAAAAGCTGGGTTCGGTTTATCTATTAGATGACGAGATGCTTTCAGAGAGTGATTGGTTAGCGGCTGAAAAAGGTACTGATTTTGCTGTGGTTGCTGAAGCGAGGCATCATGATGAAGCGTGTGCTTATTTTAAGACACACCTTGTTTTTACCCCCGAAGATATTAAAGGGCTTGAGTATCAGGTTGTGGTGGCTTATCGCTTGTTTGAGAACCCTATTTTTAGACAAGCAAATGCAGAATTATCCATGCTTGATGAGGGGGCTGCAGCAGAATCGGGTATGCATCGCGCAAAGTCAGGTGCAGGTCATAGTCAATATGGCCCGGCGTTTAATCGTGTGTATACGACATATACGAGAACACAAGACAGTTTAATTATTTTTGAAAGAGATACGCGAGATATCAGAGCATTGCTTGCGGTGTTGCGTACTATGGCGCAAAAAGCAGTGCCTGTTTTAGCAGAAACAACCCCTGAAACGACCGAAGCGGATTGGGTAGAAGCGATTAAGAAAGTATTTAAATCAGGCAATGTTAATTTAGCGCAATTATTATTTGATACACATGTTCGAAGTGCGCTTGATTTTTATGATTTTGTGCAAAAATTTTATGCACCTAACCCAAAGGTAGAAGTAAAACAATCAGAACAAGAGGTCGTGGTTGAAGCAGCTGGAGGCGGTGGTTTGCCACGGGAAGAAGTCTCTGAAAAACCAACAAAGCAACCAATACACCAGTCAAAAGTGAAGAAAACGACAGCGTCAAAGGGAGTGTCGATAAGCCCAAAAAGAAAAACATGCGCTCAGTATGTCGTCGCCATATCTGAGCATTTTAATTCAGATGATTTGCTCGCTAATTTGCGAGAAGCTTTAGCTCATTTTTCATTATCAGATCTTTTATCGGCAAGTTTTAAGCATGCAACAGCAAAAAAAGCTAAATCAGGGAGCATTAAGTTAATCGATTTTATTAAAGAAGATTTAGAAAGAATCACTTTGTTTTTTTCTTGCTTAGAAAAAAAAGAGATAGTCAAAAAAGTAGATGTGTTGGCATTAAGAAAGCAATTAAAGCTTGATGTAATGAATAAAAAGAAGGAAGCCGAAACGAAAAAAATATTAACCTTGAAACTGACGATTTTTGAGAAAGTGCAAAGAGTAGCTCTTTTACAAGGCGATACGATGCCGCTTAAAGAGCAATTTTTTATCGCAGCGGAACATAATGATGAGGCGATGCTTGAGGCATCGCTCATAGGTAACACCTTTGATATGAATACTCTGTCTCCTAATGGCGCAACGGCACTTCTCTTAGCTGCACAAAATGGACATGAGGGTATTGTGAGGAGATTACTTGCATGTGATGGGGTTGACGTTAATAAGGAGATGGAGGGTAGTCTTATAACGCCACTCTATATTGCTACACAAAATCGACATGTCAATATTGTCGAAGCATTACTTCAGCATAAAGATATCAAGGTTGACAAAGTGAATAGTCAGGGTGCGACAGCACTGTATATTGCAGCACAAGATGGCTATGAAGAGCTTGTTGAGTTATTGCTTTCACATCATGCTCAAATTAATTGGGCTGGTGTTCAGGGGGTAACCCCGCTGCTCATTGCTGTAACCAATGGGCGAGAAGGGGTTGTTAGATTATTGTGTTCAAATGAAGCGATTGATATGAATGCAAGTAATCAGCACAACTCAACACCGCTCTATAGCGCTGTGCAAACAGGAAATCTTGCGTTTGTTCGCTTGCTTCTGGCGCATAAAAAGATTCAAGTGAATCAATTTAAAGATCAAGGCATTGAAATACTTGATATGGCTTTGCTATATGGGTACGTAGACATTGCTAGGTTATTGTTTGCCCATAAAGATATTCCACACCAACGATTTAAGGATCAGGACATACATTTTTTATGCCGGGCTGCAGAAAATGGGCAGGTCGATGTGTTGAGATTATTATTCTCTGAATATAAAGATATAGATATAAATGCCTGTAATAGAAAGGGATTAACAGCGCTTTGCTGTGCTGTACGAGGTGGACATGAGGCTGTTGTTGAAATGTTACTGAGTGTGAAAGGGATTGATGTGTATGCACTTGATGAGCATTTTCAGACAGCATGTGATAAGGCGAGAGAAGCAGGGCACAGAGGCATTGAAATGAAATTATTAGAAGCGGAGCGAGCATTTAGATCTTGTTCAGCGTTCGATATTCCGGCATCACCAAGCGGATTTTTTAGTCAATCAACAGCAGCGGCAGCTGATGAGCCATTACACTGTGTAGATTATGATTCTGGCAGTAGTGGTAATCCCCCCAGAAAATAAGTGATGTTAAAAGTAGAATTTTCTCGTAACCTA
>JAALKW010000055.1 GCA_011087865.1 Legionellaceae bacterium | reverse complement strand
GATTGTTTTAACATAACTTTCTGCAATCAAGTCACCTTATTTAATGCCCTCGACTGAGACATACACCAACACCATGTCTTGATTGGTTTTAGGAATAGCACGCTCTAGAATTTTTTTGAGTGTGTCTCGGTCTTCGTTTAATTTGAGCGTTTGCATCAAAAACCGCATTTTTTCACAATGTCCTGGATATCGAATGGTTTTATAAGTTAATGTATTGATTTTTCCGGCATATAAAACACCCAAACCACCGAGCCCACCTGAGGTATGAAAGGCCTCATAGGCTTCACCATCAATTTGAATCGACTCAAGACCCTCGAGTGGCGTAAACAAGGCAGGCTTTCCGTTTTCAATCCCTGCACATGCCTCACCACATTCATTGATTAAACCATCAGTTGACCAGGTCAATGAGTAATGTAATGCATTGCTGGCTTGTTGTGGCAAGGCCCCCACACGGAGTTTTGCCTCATGACACACATCAAAAGTTTGTAGCAGGCTATGTGCGACCATGCTGACAAATCCTGGCGCCATGCCGCACTGCGGTACAAATACCGTGTCAGCACCCACTGCCAACGCTTTAATTTTTTCAGCCACTGCAATATCTTCTGTTAAATCAAAATAATGCGAGCCTGCAGCCTTTGCAGCTGCCGCAACGGGTGGATTTAAAAAATAAGGTAAACTCGAAATCAGCGCGACAATTTGATGCTTTTTTAAAGCCTGTTCAAGTGCTTTGCCATCTTGCATGTCTAATACGTGCGTTTCTATTTCTGGTATTTCAGCAAGTAACGCCTTCGTATCAGCGGCTTTAAAATCACAATCACTCAAATACACGGTGTATTCATGGGTATCTGCTAAAAGACAAGCAATTAAACGACCAATTTTACCCGCACCTGCAACCATGACCGGAATCATTCGTATCCTTTTTAAGAGCGTTCAATTTATCGTACACGAAAGCCTTTGTTTTTGAAATTTCAATTGCTTTTGTTTTAAAAAAAAGTTATAACTTATTAAAAAATAAAGAGGTTTTCGATGGAAATTATAACAGTCGACTTTGAAGAGCCCGTCATTCTTACCGTCAACAATGAAGTAGTACGTGTTGTTGCCTTTAAAACACAAGAGCACGGACACATTAAATTTGGTGTTGATGCACCGCGTAGTGTTAAAGTGCACCGAGAAGAAGTGTATCTTGCTATAAAAAAACAAGAAGAAGAACAAGCCGGTAGCCCTGCATGATATTTGGCGCACATCGCCACTTTGCTTATCTTGTTTTTTTATTTATTACCAGCGCAATCGTTGCACTTGGGATTAATGTGACCTATTTTCATTATCCTGGCAACACCTATTATCCAGGTGAAGCACCCTGGATTTTTTTTGTTTTGAGTTTAACCTATGCTGGTGTTTGTCTTTTATGGGGTAAGCAAAGCTTAGCTGCACAAAAAATACGAGAACTTATTTACTTATTTTTCAGTATGGCGCTCATTATTTTAGGCTGTACGGCAATTCAATACACGCCTTTTAATCCCATAGACCAAACCATTATAAACTGGAGTCAATGGACGCAGCTTGATTTAACACGCCTACTGCATTGGAGCGCCACGCACCCTATGATTTATCACATCATGGAAATACTGTATGATACCGTTCCGCTTCAACTCACCTATTTACCTTTTATACTCATTTGTTTTGGTGTGTTTAACCGCTTGCATGAATATTATTTTCTACTCTTAGTCACGGCCTTCATGGGTTATACTTTTTATTATTTCTTTCCAACAACGGCCCCTGCAAGCATGCTTGAGAGCCCTTATTTTACAGAGGCGCAACGTGCAACAGGTCTTAAATTTTATCAAATACACGCACACATCACGCCAACAACGGTTAAAGGCGGCATGATTGCCTTGCCTTCATTTCATGTGATTTGGGGATGGCTTTGTGCTTTTCTGATTCGTGATTACCGGTGGGTGTTTGGTTTTGTCTGTCTGCTGAATATCGCAATGACTGTCTCTTGCGTTTTACTGGGATGGCATTACATACTGGATTTAATGGCAAGTTTTTTTGTGGTATTAATAGCGCATATTATTTATTTAAGAGCCAATACTGTACAATCTAATATGATATAATCGCTTTAATATCAGACTGACTCAAATTATTTTATGTTAAAAAAACTCATCCTGTTTAACAAACCCTTCCAGGTCCTGAGTCAATTTGAAGATACAGACAATCGTAATACTTTAAAAAAATATATTCCAATAAAAAATATTTATCCTGTGGGTCGATTAGATTATGACAGTGAGGGGTTAATGATTTTAACCAACTGCGGGAAAACACAACATGAAATTAGCCACCCCAAAAATAAAATAACAAAAACCTACTGGGTCCAAATTGAGAACATTCCAACGGAAATAGATTTAAACAAAATAAGACAAGGCATCAATATTAAAAACCATCACTGCCTGCCTGCAAAAGTAAAAATAATTGATACGCCTTTAATCTGGCAACGTATCCCTCCGATTAGAGAAAGAAAAAGTATTCCAACCTGCTGGCTAGAGCTCAGTATTCAAGAAGGGAAAAATCGCCAAGTCAGACGAATGACCGCGGCCATGGGTTTTCCTACGCTAAGACTAATACGCATTAAAATAGGCCATTGGCAATTAAATGACCTGAAACCAGGTGAATATACAGAAATATAAAAAGCCGCTCTGCTTACGCAACCAAAGGCACACCGAAAGCATCTATTTCATTTAAAACAGCCGCAAGACGACAGCCTGCTTCAGCTAAACGCTTTTGAGACATTTGATACACTGTACTTTGATAATTTGGACTTAATTTTTTTGATTGATTAAAAACATAAGCTTTTTGCTCAGCGATAATATGTGACTCAGCAAGCCAATGTACAGGATTTGTATCAACCACTTCTAAATCACAGGGCCATACTTTTTGAAGCACATGGGCACGTACTCCAGACGGCATAGCATTTGATAAAAAACCACCCGCTCTATCCCAATACGTATGTAAATTTCGAGAAATTTTATTTTTAGGTAAACGCGTTTTATTACCCCCCGCATCACCCTTTGGGTATTTTCGTGTGATCCGTGTTGCAGCATGCAAAGGCTGATGCAAATCTGCTGTAACATGTAATAAAATACGCAACGCAACCGCTTGTTCTAATGCCCCCTGCTCGCCGTTTAGAAGCATATCACGCGCAGCCGTATAAGCCATTAATCCATGGGGTACATAGGGCACATTATTCACCGGCATGCTATCCATATCCATATCAATAGCAATAGCAATAGGCACCTCAACATCATGCATGCTACCAATATTTTTTAGCTGTAAGCTCCTTAAAGTATCAAACCAAACCGCAGCTTCTATAAATGTCGCTGGTGATTTATTTTTATCGAGTATGGGATGTGCCACTTGAAAACGTGCTTTTGCAGTGGCCGTCATATTATCCAATGCAATGTGTGCAACCACACGATGCCCCTCTGCATTCCATGCCTGCAAAGGGGATAAATATAAACAATAAAAACTTAACAAAATAACGACTTTTTTCATCCCAAAAACGGTGACCACGCGGGCTCTTGAATATCACCGTCACGTGCTGGATAAAGCGTATTCACCACACCATCCAATGAGACCAGTCCTAACATACCACGCCCTGCGTTACGTGTTGCATAAATCACAAATCGTCCATTTGGGGCCACTGATGGGGCTTCATCTGCATCTGAATCGGTCAGCACGGTCAGTCGTCCTGTATCAAGAGCTTGCGTGCCAATATTAAACTGCCGCGCTTCTCCTCGGTGCAGTAAGACCAGGTGCTTTTGATCTGGCGTATAAGAAGGCCTTGCATTATAACTCCCATCAAACGTTAAGCGACTCACCGCACCATCAGCTAAATCTAGACGATAGACTTGCGGTGAACCACCTCGCCCTGAGGTAAAGACCAATGAACGCCCATCAGCTGCATAACGCGGCTCTGTATCAATCGCGCCACCAAAGGTCAGTTGCTTCATCGCGCCATTGCTTAAATCAACCCGATACAGTTTAGGTGCCCCGCTCTTAGAGAGTACAACCGTTAAATACTTACCGTCTGGAGACCAAGCCGGTGCGCCATTTATCCCTTCAAAATCAGAAACCAACTGTCTTTTTGCCGTTTCAACGGTAATCACAAACACTTGTGCCCGTTTTTTCTCAAAAGAAACATACGCAATTTTTTTGCCATCTGGTGACCAAGCCGGTGACATAATAGGTGCCGATGAAGTGACTAATGCATGCGGATTTTTACCATCTACATCGGCTATTTCAAGCGAATAAGTCCGTTTGTTTTTACCATACTGCACAAAAACATAAGCGATACGTGTTGAAAAAATACCTCGAATCCCTGTTAAAGCCAGATACACTTCATCGCTCACATGATGTGCTAAAGCATGTAACTCACGCGCACTCACTTGATAGTCTTTTGAAATTAATGAACGTCCCTTTGCTGCTGCATCAATTAATTCAACATGTACAGCATAGCGTCCATCATCAAGCCGTCTTATTTGCCCTGATAAAACGCTGTCTACACCCACTTGCTGCCATAACGTCAGCGGTGTTTTAGCACCTGAAAGACGCGGGGCCGGAATTAACTTAAATTGCCCTGATAACCGTAAATCACCTTCTATTACCTCGGTTAATGCATGTGCTTCTTTTTGCGCACCAAATCCATCATTCCCTATAGGAAAAGCTTTGTTCACACCTTCGGTTAGCTCTAAATCAAGTGCAAATGCATTCGCAGACACACAAACTAAAGTGATTAATATAAACCGCATTATCATCTGATTTTATCCCCTTACATGCTCAAGTCGTACGGTAAGACTTATTTCACGTAATAAATTAAACAAACCCGGTTCTGCCGGCACAGGAAGCGGTGAGGCTTTATAAATTGCGGCCTGTGCTGAGCGATCGAGTACCGCATCGCCACTGCTTCTGGTTAGCTGTACATCAAGTACTGCCCCATTCGGTGCTAACCTAATTTTAAAACGACTCGATAAGTCTCTATTGGCTTGATCAGGCACAATCCATTCTTGACCAATAGCGCCTAAAATCAGAGCCTTATATTTATCAACCACACCGGCTTGACGTGCGCGATTAGCCGCATCAACACGTGCTTTTTCTTCTGCTTGTTGTTTTCTTAACGCCAATTGTTCTTTTTTAAGCGCTTCTAACTTACGGGCTTCAATAAGCTTTTGTTTTTGAACATCTTTTATTCTTTTTTGCTCTGCTGCAGCATCTTTCTTACGCTTTTCTGCAGCTCGTGCATTTTCTGCACGTAATTGATTTAATTTTCGTTGCTCTTGCACACGACGTGCCTTTAAAAAATTAGCGTCAGCCAATAATTTTTGCTGTTGCTTTTTAACAGCGTTTGCTTTGGCAACACGCTCCGCTTTTAATTGTTCAACGATTGCTGTGACCTCTTTCGCATTCACACTCACAGCTTTTACAATCTCAGGCGCAGGTGCCTGAGTTGCCTTTTTAGCTTCAAGTTGCATCACAGGGCGCGTATTTTTGGGATGAATCATAAAGGCTAAAGCAATCGCGATATGAAACAATACAGCAGCAAGCAATGCCATTTGATAAGTACGATGATGCATCATACGCTGGCTCCTCCTGTTGCATCTTGAACAGCTGGTGTGTCAGTCAGTAAACCCACTTGCTCTGCACCTGCTTTTTTTAAAAGTCCCATCGCCTGAACCACTTTGCCGTAAGGCACCCCTTGATCACGTTTCACTAAAACATGCAGTGGCTCTTTGGTGTCGCGTGCCACTTCAATTTCTGCTGCCACACGCACCATCAAAGCATGTGGTTCAAGCGGTTGGTTTGGTGCCTGACTGATATTTAAAAAATAGTGCCCTGCTTTATCAACCGACACAATGACCGGCTCACGACTGCTTGTTTTCAGTGACTCACTCATTGCTTTGGGTAATTGAACCGTCACACCCTGTGTGAGCATCGGTGCCGTTATCATAAAAATAACCAGTAACACCAGCATCACATCAATATAAGGCACGACATTGATATCAGCCATCGGGCCTTTTTTACCCCGCATACGTTTTTTTTGACGTAAACTTAAAATCATTTGGCTGGCACCTTTTGCTGTACAATCAAGGCCAATAACTCTTCTTGAAAGACATCATATCTATCCAACATACGTGATGCCCGCGTGCTATAACGATTAAAGGCAATTACCGCAGGAATCGCTGTAAATAAACCCAGTGCTGTTGCCACCAATGCCTCTGAAATACCAGGGGCAACCATGGCAATGGTTGCTTGCTCTGCATGTCCTAAGGCTTGAAATGAGGTCATAATCCCCCACACGGTCCCAAACAATCCAACATAAGGCGCAATAGAACCCACTGACGCAAACCAAGGCAAGTGCTCTTCAAGCACTTCTTCTTCTTTTGCATAGCAAATTTGCATGACACGCTGTGTTGCTTCAAGCGTTTGCCCTTGTGAAAAAGCTTTGTATCCTGCATGAAAAATAGCAGCCAAACCGGTACGACTTTCAACATTGTTATCCAGCGTTGTATATAAAGCACTTAAATCTGAACAAACCAAAAAGCGTGCTTTAAAACGCTCGTAGTCTGCTTTTTTTTTCTTAAAATACAAACCACGCTGAACAATTAAAGACCAAGACATACCTGATGTGATCAGTAAACAAAACATCACGGCTTTGACAACCCCACCGGCACCCATAAAATAACTTAATATTGTTGCTTCTTGCATGTCTAAACTCACCTTTTTATTTATTATTTAATTAAATTTAATCTAACTTTAATCTAATTTGTTGCCTCACTGATAGATAATCCAAAATGCTGGTACGCCAAAGGGGTTGCTGTGCGCCCTCTTGGAGTTCGCATTAAAAAACCTTGCTGAATTAAATAAGGCTCAATCACATCTTCAATGGTTGCTTTTTCTTCGCCAATCGCCGCTGCCATGCTCTCGACCCCAACAGGACCACCATTAAATCGTTCAATCACAGCCAGTAATAATTTTTTATCCATGAGATCAAAGCCATGTTCATCTACTTTTAGATTTTCTAAGGCAAATGCTGCTATATCTTTCGTAATCACACCATCACCTGTGACCTCAGCGTAATCTCGCACACGGCGTAATAAGCGATTGGCAATACGGGGTGTACCCCGTGCACGCCTTGCGATTTCAAACACTCCTTCAGGCTCAGTGGCTAACTGCTGTAAATCAGCTGAGCGTTTTACAATAGAATTTAATGCATCAATACTATAAAACTCCAGTCGCTGTACAATCCCAAATCTATCTCTTAGTGGCGATGTTAAAGCGCCTGCACGCGTTGTCGCACCAACAAGAGTAAACGGCGGCAAGTCTAATTTAATAGACCGAGCGGACGGCCCCTCACCTATCATAATATCCAGTTTATAATCTTCCATAGCCGGATACAAAATTTCTTCAATCACCGCACTTAATCGATGAATTTCATCAATAAATAACACATCGTTTTCTTGAAGATTCGTTAAAATAGCAGCAACATCTCCGGCACGCTCTAAAACAGGGCCTGAAGTTTGGCGTAAATTAACCCCTAACTCATGAGAAATAATATTTGCGAGCGTTGTTTTTCCAAGCCCTGGCGGCCCAAAAATAAGCACATGATCAAGGGCTTCTTTTCGTTGACGTGCCGCAGCAATAAACACGCGCATTTGCGAACGCACATCATCTTGCCCAACATACTCATCTAAAC
The DNA here is from genome assembly GCA_011087865.1 of Legionellaceae bacterium. Classification (GTDB taxonomy): domain Bacteria; phylum Pseudomonadota; class Gammaproteobacteria; order Legionellales; family Legionellaceae; genus JAALKW01. The sequence continues at coordinate 2,423 of JAALKW010000055.1, read as the reverse complement.
ACAGTGGTCTAATTGCTTTATCAAAAACAGCTTCTTCAGGCTGAGCATCCAAGCTAATTAAACGGTCACTTTCCAACATAATTATTTTGGCCTTGATTTAGATGCGTATGATTAAAATAATAATTAAGTTTATCATAAAAATTATAAAAAATTATGCTAGAAATTAGGATTAATTTAATTTTTCTTTTGCAAAATACGCGCAATCTAATGCAATATGATTATCATAATCAAGTGAAGTATAAAATGCATGCGTACCATCTTTTTTTCGATGATTCGCACTGATTAATTCAACCGTATTTGCCCCATGTGCAATGGCATATTCTTCAGCCAATGATACCAACTGCTTACCCAGCCCCTTTCCTCGGTGATGGTTATCCACCACAAGCGCATCAATATGACAGCAGCAACCACTTAACCGCAACATTTCATAGCAACCGAATGCAATCACAGCAATCACATGACTCGCATCATCAATCACCAGTAATCGATGATATTTTATCTTAAAGGCTTCAATACGTGCCTCCATTTCTTCAAGCGTTAACACATAACCCATTTGGGAGAGCAGTAAAATCAGTTGCTCTGCATCCGATATTTTTGCCTCTCGTATTTCCATCTGAATCTCCTTATCACTTAGATTATTTAGATTATTTAGATTATTTCTCAGGCCTTGCAGCACTGCCCGCTAAAATACCGCCATCTAATATCAACTCGCTGCCTGTCATATATTTAGATTCATCTGATGCCAAATATAATGCAGCATAAGCAACATCTTCTGGCTCCCCCATATGCCCAAGTGGAATGCCTGTTTCGAGTTTTCTCTGATTTTTTTCTTGTGTTTGCTGATTTGAGCCAAGCATAGGATCCCAAATTTGTGTTCGTATCGCGCCTGGATGCAGTGAATTACAGCGAATATTATATTTTTTTTCAGCGCAATACAGCGCAACACTTTTAGTATGATTACGAATAGCTGCTTTACTTGAAGCATAAGCTGCAGCCCCTGGCAAGCCCACAATACCTGAGCGAGATGACATATTAATAATAGATCCTCCTGACTGCTTCATCAGCTGAATCGCATACTTACACCCTAAAAACACACCATCTAAATTAACCTTATGAATTTGATGCCAACTCGATAAATTAGCAAGCTCTGGATCTCGTCACCCAAATCGATTGTCCTAACCAAACATCCCCGCCTTAGTAAATAAAACATCTAATCTGCCATACTGCTTTAAAATAAGCTTAGTTATATATTGCCAATCAGCCTCAAGGCTCGCATCCAGATGATAATATTGAGCACCTAATTCACCAGCCAACGCTCGCCCTGAATTATCCAATATATCGGTTAGAATCACCTCAGCGCCTTCGTCAATAAAAAGTTTTGCCGTTGCAGCACCAAGGCCGCGACTTGCACCGGTGATTAAAGCTATTTTTTTGATTAGTCTGCCCATATTGAAACCAAAATAACCTATGCGTTGCATTGAGATGCATTTTAGTTACAATATAGTCTAAATTTTTTAAACCATCTGAAATTAGCTGAAATAACATAACAAAAAATAACAATAAAAACACAGATTTAAAAACAAACAAACAACCTTATATCCAGCCAGAAATAAAGATAAAACCCATTAAACAGGCCATTCAAGGTGGTGAACAACCTCGTTTAGTAGAAAGCGAGGTTGGCCATGTATCTTGAGTTTAACGCTTAACGAAGGATCATTTTAATCATGCACATCCAACTTAAAACCAAACTTATTTTTTGTTTAATGCTCGGGTATGTCCAGCTCACGCTTGCAACACTACCCATCGTTAATACTCACTCACCTTTAGCGCAATATTTAGAACGACACTAGAATCAGTCTGGTTTGCTAAATGCACACTCAGCCGAGCTCACCATTACAGGCAACGGCACTATCCGATTTTTACAAATCACTTATTATTCAAACACAGCTTGTTCAAAGATATTAGGGGTGGCTTCTATCATTGATAATGCCACAGGATTTACTTTTACTGATCAACAGACTATCAAGCTTTCATCCAAAGGCACCTATAAAATGGCTACCGATCAAGGCATTACACCAAGTGACATATCCTGTATTAAAGTTTATTTAGATGGCGGCAATCAATCAAATAAAGGCGTATCTTGTGAAGCCTTTACCGATGCCAGCTGTCAGGACAACCAGTGCATTTCAAGTCAAAATAAAGCCGTAAACTGGGTTGAAAATCCCGAGCGCTGCAACACATCTTATGCTTATGCCACCAATAAAAAAACAAAGTCCGTTTCAAGGTGTATGATTAGTCGCGCTGATGGCAGCCTATCCGACTGCGTCACAACAGGAGATAACTTGAATAAACCCACAGGCATTTCCATTAATAACTCATGTATGGACCCCGCCGTTATTGCAAGAGATAATTTAGAATTTTTA
>JAALKW010000054.1:7719-10432 GCA_011087865.1 Legionellaceae bacterium | reverse complement strand
TAGATAATTACTTAAGTTGCTGTCTCCGCAGAGCTAACTAAGCCTGATGCAAAACTCGCATCTTGACGTGTATTGGGTATATACTAAAGCGTTTTCAACGTGCATGGATTAAGGACAAAGGGACATGGCAACGGCATTTTTTCTGTTATATATCATATTTACTTTAGGTGTACTTGCGCGAGGGTTAAACGCGTTGGTGTGGGAAATCGGTAGTATTGCTTATCTTGCTTTAGCGACATTCTGGGTCGGACTGTCATGGTTGCCGGGCTTATTGCTTTGGTTGATTATTCCAGCGGTGATTATTTTAAGGCGCTTGCCGTTTTTATCGAATGCGTTTGGTCGTGTGATTTTTGAACGTGCAAAAAAAGCAATTCCTAAGCTATCTAAAACAGAAGAAGAAGCCCTGAATGCAGGAGATACCTGGATTGAGGAGTCTATTTTTAGAGGCGAACCGGACTGGAAAGGTTTATCAGCGATAGAAACAAAATTAACAGAGGAAGAGCAAGCATTTATTAACAATGAAACGCATGAGCTGTGTAGCATGCTCAGTGACTGGGAAATTACACAAGCACAAGATTTACCAAAGCCGGTTTGGCAATTTCTAAAAGACAATGGCTTTTTCGGTTTGGTGATTGATAAACAATACGGTGGTAAAGGCTTCTCTGCTCGGGCGCATTCGGATGTGGTCATGAAAATAGCCAGTCGTTCCGGTGTTGGTGCTGTGACCGTGATGGTACCTAATTCGCTTGGACCCGGGGAATTACTGCAGCATTATGGTACGGATGAGCAAAAGAATTATTATTTACCGCGACTTGCGAATGGACAAGATATACCTTGTTTTGCATTGACAGAGCCTGAGGCAGGCAGTGATGCAACGTCTATTCAAGCAGAAGGCATTGTGACCGAGCAGGTGATTAAAGGGGAAACGGTTTTAGGGTTGCGTATGACCTTGAATAAACGATGGATTACCCTTGCACCGGTTGCAACACTGATTGGCCTTGCTGTGAATGTGAAAGATCCAGATGGATTATTGGGTGACACAGGAAGTGAAGGGATTACTTGTGTTTTAATTCCGAGAGATTCAGAAGGCCTCGAAATTGGTAACCGACATCTTCCAGCAGAACAACCCTTTATGAATGGTACGATTCGAGGGACGGATGTATTTACCCCAATTAGCAATGTGATTGGTGGGCAAAAAGAAGTAGGACGTGGCTGGCAAATGTTGGTGGAGTGCTTATCGATTGGGCGTTCTATTTCTCTGCCTGCGTTGGGTACGGCATCATCATCGGTCGCTTATTTAACCACAGGTGCCTTTGCACGCCTACGTCGTCAGTTTTCAGTTGAATTAGCACAATTTGAAGGCATTGAAGAGAAACTGGCTGAAATTGCAGGCTTAAATTATATGGTCATGGCAACACGCTTACTGACTGTTGCGGCTGTTAATGCAGGTAAAAAACCATCCGTCGCATCAGCGATTACAAAATATTTTAATACAGAACTGCCACGCCGTGTTTTAAATACAGCAATGGATGTACATGGTGGACGCGCTGTTGTGGTGGGGCCACGTAATTATTTAAGTAATTTCTATCAAGGTATTCCTATCTCTGTCACGGTTGAAGGTGCGAATATTATGACGCGAAATTTATTGATTTTTGGACAGGGCTCTATGGCATGTCATCCTTTTTTGCGCGATGAGTTTTATGCGATATCCAATGAGGATGGGCAAGCATTCCAAGCCTTACTGGGCAAGCATGCGCAATATTTTGTGCGTAATGTGGCAAAAACAATTTGTGCTGCATGGACCGGTGGGCGGTTAATTAGCGTGCCTCGTCATCCGATGAAACGCGCGTGCCAGCGGCTATCGCGTTTAAGTTATGCTTTGGCCTTTATGTCTGACGTTGCTTTAATGGTTTTGGGCGGCGATTTAAAACGAAAAGAGCGCTTGTCAGCAAGACTTGGTGATGGGTTGTCTTATTTGTATTTGGCCATGGCGGTTTTAAGACAAGTTGAATTGCGTGGCGGTGGCAAAGATGAACAGTTACATGCTGAATGGGCATTGGCTTTTTGTTTTCATCAAGCCACACAAGCATTACTGGGTGTATGTCGTAACTTCCCGCAGCGCGTCATCGGACGTGTTATGCGTGTGATAGCCTTTCCATTTGGAGGTTGTGGAGCCGCGTACCCGAGTGACAAACTTGAGCATCAGCTGGCAAAGCATATGACAACTAATAACGATTATCGAACCGATTTATGCAAAGGGATTTATTTAAGTGGTGATAAAACAGAACCTGTTGATCGCATGGAAGACGCGTTACAATCTTATTTAGAAGCGGTACCTGTTTATCGTAAGATGCGTGGTGCAGGTAGATTAAAATCAGGCACAGTGAAAGAAAAATTTGCAGAGCAGCTCTCAGAAGGTATAATTACAGAAAATGAAATGCAATTGCTATTACAAGTAGAGCGCGCAAGGTGGGATGCGATTCAGGTGGATGAGTTTACCGCTGAGTCGATGAAGAAGAAAACATATGTCTCTGTCGTAGATGCATATAAAAATCCAATCGATGCTTAAATAAGCAGGAGGATGCCATGGCTGTTTCGTTACCATCGAGAGAAAATTTAGTTGCGATAACGCGGATTGGCACAAGAGCTGAAGCCTTTCAGCATGCGGTTCAAGAAATTAAAGCCATTTTTAAACGGGCGGGTGTTTTAGAGC
>JAALKW010000054.1:0-7709 GCA_011087865.1 Legionellaceae bacterium | reverse complement strand
TAGTGGGTAAATTTGATGCGCAAAGTGAAGCTTTAAGTCAGGCTGAAATACGCGCAGGTGAGCCGATTTGGACCGGAGGGCAACCCTTCATGCCGGATGGTCTAGAAGAGATTCAAACACCAGAGGTGACATCTGCTTCAGGTGAACCGATACACGTTAACATGAGCATGGCTTTTGGCCAGGACGATAAATTGGTCAGAGGCTACGGCACTGATAGCGGGGATCCAGATGAGGCAATGATAAAAGGTTTAGATGCACTTTTTCATGGTTGGCTTAAAAAAGAAGGACTCCTGTGTCGCGATCAATTAATCTATGAAGCCACTGAATCAGGCGAGATAAAAACGGATGATGCAGGGACGCCGATACAAGTAGATCCTGATGTATTAAAAACGAGATTGCTGGATGAAGCCTCAGGGCTTAAAGCTTATATTAATGGAGAAAGTGCTTCAGTTAAGTTTGATACAGTGCGTGTCAAAGTCGCCGAGAAAGCAGAAAAAAAAGCAGATGTCACGCAATCTAAAGTTGATTCTGACGCGGAACCCGCTGGACCCGATTAACGTGTTGCTGCCTCGCGTGCGGCACTAAGTCGCTCGGGGCTGCCGGTATCAAACCAAAGGCCGGTATATATTTCACCGGTTGCAAGGTTTTTGTCTGCGGCTTCTTGAATCCATGGAATCAGCGACACGCGTCCGCGTGGCTTATTTTTGAATAATTCGGGATGATAGCAAGCAATCCCTGAAAAAATACAATCTGCATCGGCATTGCTGAGTTGTTGTGTTGACGTGAGACTAAAATCAGACACAGCATGGCTTGAGGGTTTTTTGATGAGTACCAAGTGCGCTAAATGCTTGTCCTGGCAGCTGAGCTTTGAAAAATTATAATCCGTAAAAATATCTGCATTGAGTGCTATAAAAGGCGTGTTATTTAATTTAGGCAAGGCATTTATGAGTGTTCCTCCGGTTTGAAGGCCGCCGGGAGGTTCGGGGATATATATAATCTCTAGGTGGTTCTGGAATGGTGTGTTTTTGAGGTGCCGCCTGATTTGGTCGCCTAAATAGGCATGGTTAATCAGCACCCGTGTTATATTGCTGTCGGCGAGCTTTTGAAGATGGTAATCAATCAGTGGAATCTGATTAATTGTACAGAGTGGTTTAGGCGTTGTATCAGTCAGTGGTCGTAAACGCTGTCCGCGACCGGCTGAAAAAAGAAGTGCTGTGTCCATGCATGCTGTCTCATATATTTTTTGCGTTAAACAAGGGGCACACCCGTGTTTGCATGAAGTCATAAAATGGGTGTAGCGCTTTTTCTTCTTTAAGTACTGATAAAATATAGTTTAATGTCAGCGGTAAGTCACGTAAGTAACGTGATTTGCCATCGCGCTGATCGAGTCTGCAAAAAACGCCTAAAATTTTCAGGTGACGTTGCAGACCACATAAATGAAAAGCTTGTTCAAAAGCATCACGTGACCAACCGTGTTGATTGGGCAGGGTGTTATAAAAATGATTTAACCATTCGGTTCGTGTTGCTTCAGGCCACTCGACGTAGGCATCTTTGAGTAGCGAGACCAAATCATAGGTAAAAGGACCCAGTCGGGCGTCTTGAAAATCTAACACACCAAGAGCAGGGTCATGATTGGGTCCAATGAGCGCTAAATTACGCGCATGGTAGTCACTATGCATGAAGCATTGCGGTTGTTTCATGATTTGTTCTGTGATGTAAGTTAAAGCGTGGTTTAAAAGATTTTCTTCGATATGAGTCAGTGTTATGCCAAGCCAGCGCTCTAAAAACCAGGTGCGAAATAATTGCAGCTCTTCTTCCATCATACAAATATCAAATGGGGGCGGCTGCACGGTATCAAGAGAGCATTGTTGCATTTGATGGAGTGTGTCGAGTGCGGGTTGATAGTGTGATGCGGTTTGGTCTGATGCAATATCATCGAGCAGTAAGGCGTCTCCAAAATCTTCGAGCAAAGCAAAACCTTGTTTTAAATCATATGCAAGTATTTCAGGCGTGCGAACACCGGCAGATGCAAGCGTTCCGGCTATATCAATAAATGCTGAAAGACCTTCTTGTCCTGGGGGGGCATCCATGACCACAAGGCTTGAGGCATGATGATGCAGGCGAAAGTAACGACGAAAACTAGCGTCCCCTGCGATGGGGGTCAGTTGAAATGATGAATCATCAACCAAATTGTTCAGCCATGTGTGAAGTGCGTTTTGTCGTGTAAGCATGATATACTTTTGCCCTTTCGATGAATGATATTTTTTGTGCATCATAAGGTATTTTTGTGGCGCTGAACATGGTAACAAATAGGATATTGCATTTTAGACAGCAGTTTATCGGGTTCTGTTTAGGAATCGGTCTGTTTTCAATGAGTTTTGTGTCGACTGCTTCTGTTGATGTGGTTGAGGCCTGTATGAACGCGTCACAATTGCCTTGGGATGCTGTTAAACGTGCCAAGATAGGCTCATGTTTGGGCTGGGAAGATGACGCCAGTAACACAATGTGTCATGGCGCTTATCAAATGTCCCCGCGCTTTCATGCGGTGTTAGCATCAAAGCCGAAAGAGAAGTTGATGCGTGTACAAGCCGATAGTGTATCAGCTGTATCTGTTGGGCGTTCTAAATTGTCAGGGCATGTCGAGGTGCAGCATGATGAGCGGGTCGTGTTAGCCGAAACAGCGTATATTCACAGAAGCCCAAAAACCGAGCATGTAACTGAAGTCGAGCTACTCGGGAATGTGGTGTATATGGAACCTGGGCGTTTGATGCGGGCGCGTCGTGTTCGGTTAAATCCGAGGGATAAGAGCGGCAAAGTTGAAGACGCGCTGTATCGATTTGAACATAAGCATGCGCAGGCCAGTTTACCCGCTTTTGGTAAAGCAAATATGATTCAGCGTTTTAAAAATCAAGATTTATTTCTGTCGGGAGCAACCTATACAACCTGTGCGCCTAAAGATAATGCTTGGGCCATTCGAGCGGCTGAAATGAAAATATATGCTGCAGAAAATAAAGGGGTTGCGCGTGATGCAGTGATTACTTTGCGTGATATTCCAATTTTTTATACGCCTTATTTGAGTTTTCCTACGTCTAAAGCACGAAAATCAGGTTTTCTATTGCCCACATCAGGTTATTCTAATATTGGTGGGGGCGATATATTGCTGCCATATTATTGGAATATTGCGCCGAATTATGATGCAACGATTATGCCGCATGTGTATACCCGACGAGGACTGATGTTGGGGGGTGATACACGATTTATGACAGCACATAGCACAGGGGTTATCGGCGCCAATTTTTTACCCGGTGATAGGGCTTTCCGACAGTATATTCAGGCACATGAAACAAGTTATCCCGAGTTACAAGGCATGTCGAGTAATCGATGGTCTGTGTTTCTACGTGAAAACACAGCATTCAATGATAGATTAAAGCTCGCGATTAATTATCAACAAATTTCAGATGATTATTTTCTGCAAGATTTTAATAATAACATGGCGGTGATGACACAAAGTCAATTGGCTCAAGAAGGGACGCTGACCTATACAGGCGATCATTGGTTTGCTCGAGGCATGTTGCAATCGTATCAAACCGTGAATCCGATTAATCAAAATCCTGTGAGCGATATTTATCAGCGGTTGCCGCAATTGCAATTACGTGGCGAATATAAAGATTTGCCTTTTTATACTCAGTTTAAAGTGCGAGGACAATATGATTTATTTCGTTGGCCGAATCGTGAGGACTTAAATAAGCTTGAGGGAAATCGTTATCATGTAAATCCAGCCGTATCATTTGATTATCGTAAACCTTGGGGATATATCACGCCTGAAGTACAAGTGGTGGAAAATCGATATGACTTGCGCTCGGAAGACAAATTATATAAACCCTCGTTTAATCATGTGATTCCTCGGTATAGTACTGATGCGGGCTTAACGTTTGAGCGTGATGCTGTATGGGATAGTGAGCTGTATACGCAAACATTTGAGCCGAGATTATATTATTTATATGTCCCCTATCAGAATCAATCTAATATTCCGGCGTTTGATTCAGCGTATATGATTTTTCGTTATGAGCAATTATTTCGAGCCAATCGTTTTTCGGGCTTTGATCGTATTTCAGATGGTAATCAACTGGCCTATGCGTTTAGAACGCGCTTGTTAGCCGACAATGACGGCGAAGAAAAAATGAGTTTTTCTATTGGGCAATTGCGTTATTTTAAAGACAGACAAGTGCAGCTTTGCTACGCCTTAGATGCTGAGTGTGAGGATAACTCTAAAATGCTTGGCTATACCTCGCCTGTGGCGAAGTCTTCGCCCATTGCATCAGTGATTAGCTATACGTTTTCGCCTTATTGGAGTGTGAGTGGTAGTTGGTCGTTTGATGTGTTTCAGAACCAAACCAATAATGCGGACATGAGTATGAAATATGAACCTGAAGAGAATCATATTATTCGTGTGATGTACTCTTATTTAGTCGATGCCAATTTAATTAAAGATCTAAAAGGCAAAGAAGCGCTGACAGCGGAACATCAGGCCACACTTGCGTTGGCATGGCCCCTAAATAACCATTGGAGTGCCGTTGGTGTCTATAGTTATAATATCAGTGAGCGCTATGATATGGTGTCTTTTTTAGGAATACAGTACGAAAGCTGTTGTTGGGCGGTACGTGCTTTTGCAGGACGCGCATTTAATAGTTTAACGTTAGATAGAGATGGCTCAGAATATAATAATAGCGTTTATATCCAGTTATTACTCAAAGGGTTAGGTGCTGTATCAACCAATGATCCTGCAACGACAATACGGACTTATTTGCCAACGTATAAAGATTTGTTTCATCAATAAATAGATAGGAGAAGGTTTTTTTATGAAAAGATGGATGCTTTTAATATTAATGGGGTGCTCTTTTACTGTCATGGCCGAGCGTTTAGACAGTGTTGTTGCAATTGTAAATGACAATGTGGTGACACAAAGTGAATTTGATGGGCAGTTATCCATGATGCGTCAGCAACTACAAGCCAAAAAAACACCGATGCCTTCAGAGACTATTTTGCAGAAGCAAGTGTTGGACCACTTGATTAATCAATCGCTTCAACTTCAGATGGCAAAGCATAGCGGCATTGTGATTGATAATGCAGAACTGGATGAAACCATTGCTAAAATTGCAAAAGATAATCATTTGTCATTGACTGATTTTCGAGAAGCTTTAAAAAAGGAAGGCTTATCGTTTGATGCATATCGTGAGAATTTACGGAAAGAAGTAGCCATTTCACGTCTTCAGCAACAAGCCGTAGGGCATGAGGTGATGGTGTCTGCAGAACAAGTTGAAGATTATTTAAAAACAGCGATGGCGCAAGAGAAAACAACACAGGGCTTTCATGTGCAACATATTGTAATTGCTTTAGACGATGAGCCTACCCCTGAACAATTACGTGGTGCAGAGAAAAAAGCGCGTGGGCTATTACAAAAAATAAAAGAAGGGGTGCCGTTTGATCAAGTCGCCATGATGACCTCAAATGAAGATTTTGTTGTCGATAGTGCCGATCTTGGAGAGCGGCACTTGGCTGAATTGCCGGAGATATTTGCAAAGCGTGTGGTTAACATGAAAGAGGGGGATGTTGCAGGGCCTTTAAGAACAGGCAACGGCTTGCAAATCATTAAGCTTGTGTCAGTGAGTGCACAAGATAAGCACCACGAAGTGTTAAAAACGCATGCGCGGCATATTTTAATTCAATCCGATGCGAGTACCACAGAAGATCAAGCAAAAAGCCGAATTGATAATTTATATGAGCAGCTAAAATCAGGTAAATCATTTGCAGCTTTAGCCAAACAGCATTCAAAAGACTTAGCAAGTGCAGCTGAGGGTGGGGATTTAGGTTGGGTAACACCTGAAGAGCTCGTCCCAGCTTTTTCAGAAGTGATGATAGCATTGCCGTTGAAAACGGTCAGCCGGCCGATTAAAACAAGTTTTGGCTGGCATTTAATTGAAGTGGTTGAGCGTAAAAATGTAGACGATTCAGAAGCGTATCAACGACAACAAGTCCGCTTATTATTACATCAGCGTAAATTTATGGAGGCGGTTGAGAGTTGGCAGCAACAGGTTCGTAGCACTTCTTATATTCAAATATTAGATAAAGCGCTAGCTTAATGATAATGCTCGTGAGTATGGGGGAACCCGCAGGGATTGGTCCTGATGTATGTCTAGCATTGGCAGGGCATCCTATACCTTTGGTTATATTAGGTGATAAGGCATTATTAAAAATGCGGGCAGCAAAGCTTGGTTTATCAATAGTATTTGATGATTATCAACCCGGGCATGTGCCGGTCGTGGCAAAAAATCAGCTCACGGTTTTAACACAACCTGGATTAAATCCTGTTGAAGCTGGCGTATTAAATATAGACAATTCGGCTTATGTGATGGGTTTACTAAGGCGCGCTGTGTCGCTTTGTTTATCCGGTGAATTTAGTGCGCTTGTCACCGCTCCTGTTCATAAAGCCATTTTGAATCAAGCCGGTTTTGCATTTACAGGGCATACTGAATTTTTAGCCATGCTATGTGGTGTTGATGAGGTGGTGATGTTGCTCGCCAGTGAGACAATGCGAATGGCGCTGGTGACAACACACTTACCGCTGTCGGAGGTCCCGAAAGCGATTACTCCTAAACGCCTAACGCACAGTATTCAAATTTTAAATTCGGCATTACAATCTAATTTTGGCATAGATACGCCAGAAATTGGGGTGGCTGGTTTAAATCCACATGCGGGTGAATCGGGTCATTTGGGACGTGAAGAAATAGAGATTATCTCGCCTGTATTGGATATGTTAAGACAAAAAGGTCTGAAGTTACGCGGGCCTTTGCCTGCGGATACTTTATTTACAAAAGAGGGTATGCAGGGTACAGATGCATTATTGGCGATGTATCACGATCAAGGCTTGTCTGTGTTGAAATATGCAAGTTTTGGGCGTGCTGTGAATATTACTTTAGGTTTACCCATGATAAGAACATCGGTTGATCATGGTACGGCTTTAGATTTAGCTGGAACAGGGCGTGCGCATGCGGGGAGTTTGATTGAAGCTGTGAATCAAGCGGCTATGATGGCAAAAAATCGGGAACGTATTCATGTCGAAAATTAGTTTAATTCTTGCGGTTGATGAAGCGGGAGGCATGGGATTACATAATGCCCTGCCCTGGCATTTACCTGCTGATTTAGCCCACTTTAAAAAGCATACTCTTGGCAAACCCATTATTATGGGTCGTAAAACGTATGAATCAATTGGTCGACCTTTGCCGAAGCGCTTAAATATTGTCTTAAGTCGAAGTCACACAGATATTCATGGCGTTGAAGTAGTACCGAGCTTGGATGCTGCTTTTGTATTGGCAAAAAGTGCGCCTGAAGTGATGGTGATTGGTGGCGCAGACATTTTTAAAGCAGCATTAGAACTGGCCGAGTGTGTTTATCTCACACGCGTGCATCATGTATTTGAGGCAGATGTGTTTTTTCCTGAATTAGATCAAGCCATTTGGCATGAACATAGCTTAGAAATGCGTAAAGCGGATGAGGCCAATCCCTATGATTTAAGTTTTTATTGTTATTTACGTAAAAAAATAGAATTAGGCATTGACAAGCGGCTGTAAATCCGTAGAATGCACAACTCGCTTTGAGGCGAAGTTCATTGGAAATTGAAGAAACAAACTGAGTGGGCGTCCTTGAAATAA
>JAALKW010000053.1 GCA_011087865.1 Legionellaceae bacterium | reverse complement strand
CCCCCCCCCCCCCCCCCCCCCCCCCCCCCCCCCCCCCCCCCCCCCCTGCCCCCGGTTATCCCAACCACCGGCTTTATGCCCTAATTGCAAATGCCCTGACACTCGCATGCCTGACACCACAATTTGATTGCTTCCCGAAAAATCTGACATACGTACTCTCACTTACTTTTTTCTTGCTATTTAAATGGCGTAATATCGCCTTGTCCTTCTCGTACCACAACAGGATAATCTCCTGTTAAATCAACCACCGTTGTGGGCTCATACCCACAGTGTCCCCCATCAATCATCAAATCAACTTGATGACCCAGGACATCTCGAATGACCTCGGGCTCCGCCAAAGGTGCACCAGCTCCAGGTAAAATCAACGAACTGCTGACCAATGGCGCCCCTAAACACTCTAACAGTGACAGTGCAATAATGTGCTCAGGCACCCGTAAGCCCAGTGTTTTACGCTTAGGATGTAGCATTAAACGCGGCACATCAAGTGTTGCATTTAAAATAAACGTATAAGGCCCTGGCGTTGAAGCTTTCAACAAGCGAAAAATAGGACGGGTCACACGTGCATACGTACCTAAATCAGATAAATCACGACAAATTAATGTCATATTATGATCTTTACTCAGCTGTCGAAGTCGTCTAATTCTATCCAGCGCTGATTTATTTCCTAAGATACATCCTAAGGCATATCCTGAATCTGTGGGATAAACAATTAAACCACCACGCTCAAGAATTGCCACCGCCTCCCGAAGCAGCCGTGCTTGCGGGTTATCCGGGTGAATTGCAAAAAACTGACTCATAAAAAGCACTTCCTCTTGCCAAGAAGGCCCTTAGTATATATAAACTTTGAGTGAATTTATATCCACAATTAAATAAACCCTTAAGCTTTTCTCCATAAACCGTTTAGAATTATAATAACTTATTCATGGGGTTTTTCATGAAGAATCTCATCAGGCATAGGTTACGAGAAAACGTTACTTTTAATATTACTTATTTTCTGGGGGAATCATCTTTTAACATCAAGGCCGTATCGAGTGCACCATAAACATTTCATGTTCTCGCATCTAAGCCAACTCTCTGCTAGTATTAAAATCATGCATCTGTATCGCTTTATTTAAACGTAAGGAATTTATCATGAAAAAAACATCACTCGCAGTGACTACCTTACTCTCAAGTTTATTAGCACTATCTATTACGCCTATCACTTACGCAGAAGATGCGAACAGCGTAGCCCCTGTCAACGCAGACGCCCAATTTGGTGCGACCACTTGTGACAAATGTAAAGCAGAGTCTTGTCTTTGTAATACGCCAAACAACAATTTAGCACCCGATACACACACAAATGATGGTACACCACCTGTAGGAAAAGACGGTCAACTGGGTGCAACCAACTGTAAAGGTTGCAATCAACAATCATGTCTTTGTGGTGATAGCTCAAATGATTCTGATGTAACACCTATACCTGCAAATAAAGAACATTCAACAGATGCCTCAACAGAGATCCGAACCGATCCAAGAACCGACTCCAGCAAAAATCCGAGGATAGGTGACAAACCACATGCTAAAACAGATGCTGCCCCCGCTCCTGCAGACAAACCGAGACTCCCTGCCAGTAGCGACGATACAAATAATAGCACTTCAAGCAATGACGGTGATACCATGGATAGCTCAAGTAACGACAGTGTTAATAATACAAATACTGAGACTGATACTAATTAATTAGATAAAATTAAGATAATATATAATTATTAATAATGCTTTATGACCATACAACTTGACATTCAAAATGCATCTATAGACCCACTTCCTGTTTCAACAGAACACATATCAGCGTGGGTCCATCTAGCACTAGAACCCCATTTAAAAAAAACAGAATCAGCAGAGTTAACCATACGTTTGGTTGATTTAGAGGAAATTACACACTTAAATCATACCTATCGTCAACAAAACAAACCCACCAATGTCCTTGCCTTTCCATCTCAGTTACCTGATGATGTGCTTTTAGATGTTCCATTTTTAGGTGATATCATCATTTGTCCTGCTATTCTTAAAACAGAAAGCCTTACACTGAATACGCCACTTAACGCACACTGGGCACATATTGTTATCCACGGTGTTTTGCATTTGTTAGGTTATGATCACATCGATACAGACGATGCAGTGATCATGCAAAAACTTGAAATAACAGCCCTTAAAACCCTTGGCTTTAATAACCCATACGCTTCAGAGGATAATTTGATTGATTAACAAAACAAAGCTTAAAACCTGGTTTCAAAAGCTCAAGCAATATTTTCAAAGCGAACCTGAAACGCAAAACGAGTTACTGCATTTATTGCGAGATGCACAAAACCGCGCACTCATTGATTCAGAAACACTCAGCATGATTGAAGGCGTCATGCTGTTCGCAAAAATGCGCGTCAGAGATATCATGCTGCCCAAAAAACAAATGATTTGTATTCCAGCAGAAGTAACACTCGATGAAGTCATTGATTTAGTCACAGAATCTGGTCATTCTCGCTTTCCGGTCTTAGGTCAGCAGCCTGATGAAGTCATTGGCACATTACATGCGAAAGATTTATTACGCTTTCAAGGCCCAACCCCCCTTAAATTTGATTTAATCGACGTCATTCGACAGGCAACGGTTGTCCCTGAAAGCAAGCGCCTCGATGCTTTACTCAGTGATTTTCGTATTAACAGAAATCATATGGCCATTGTTGTTGATGAATACGGAGCCATTTCAGGATTTGTAACACTTGAAGATGTAATTGAACAAATTATTGGTGATATTGCCGACGAATTTGATATCGACGAAGAAGCACATATTAAAGCACACGGTAATGGGCATTATATGATTAAAGCGGACACGCCGATTGATGAATTTAATCACACGCTAAATGCACAATTAACAGATAAAACCTATGATACGATTGGTGGCATCGTTATGGCAAAATTTGGCCATTTTCCTGGACGAGGTGAACAGATTAATATAGAAGGTTTTCAATTTATTATTGTTAATGCCGATGCACGACACATCAAATTGCTTGAATGCATCGATAAACGTGTGGAGAATTTAGCTGTATGACTGGAACAATACTTCTCATCGATAATGATAGAGAATTTACGACACAATTATCAAATGATTTAATGCTCGAACAATATGAATCATGTATCGCAGAAAACGCAGAGACGGGTTTAAAACTGGCTTTAAATAAACCCTTTGATGCGATTATACTTGAATTACATCTACCCAATAAAAATGGGTTTGAATTCCTTCAAACGTTTCGAGAGCACAAGCAAACCCCTGTTTTATTCTTAAGCCACTGTAAAACGGACATTGACCGTCTTATGGGCATTGAACTCGGTGGCGATGATTATCTCACCAAACCCTACGATTTTCATGATTTACTGGCCAGACTACGGGCTATCTTGCGCCGAACCCAACAGCCCCATCAGCACGCACGGCCTCAAATTCACCTCGGTAATATTATGTTGGACTCTGCAAAACACCAAGTCACACTCAATAATAGCTTATTGGATCTGACAAACACAGAATTCAAGTTACTTGAAATTTTACTCAACTCACCAGGACAAGCTTTTTCGAAAGAAGAACTCACAGAATATGCACTAAACCGTAAATTTACCGCTTATGATCGCAGTGTTGATGTCCATATCAGTAATTTAAGACAGAAACTGGACCCCCATCACTCACATGAGCAGCACCAAGAACCCTGGATTAAAACAGTCCGTGGCTTTGGCTATTTACTGAATCACGTACCTCACACCGAAGAAGCACACACATGAAAAAAGCCGTTATTTTACTCTCAGGTGGACTTGACTCTACCACCTGTCTTGCCATCGCTCAATCAGAAGGTTATCAGTGCCATGCCCTCAGCTTTGATTATGGCCAAAGACATACCATTGAACTAGAAATAGCAAAAAAAATAGCTGAAAAACATCAAGTTAAACATCATATTATCCCCTTACCCCTGACACAAATAGGTGGCTCAGCACTCACTGACGCTAATATTAGCGTCCCTGATTATACAGGAGACAAAGAAATCCCTGTGACCTATGTTCCGGCGAGAAACACGATTTTTTTATCTTTTGCTCTCGCTTTTGCAGAGGTGCTAAATGCTCGCAGCATTTTTATTGGAGCGAGCAGCATTGATTACTCACACTACCCTGACTGCAGACCTGAGTATTTTGAGGCTTACCAAAACATGGCTAATTTAGCCACAAAAACCAGCACTCAAAATCAAAGCATTACGATTAAAACCCCCCTTTTATACCTCAGCAAAGCCGAAACCATTCAAACAGGACATGCACTGGGTGTGAACTATCAGCACACCGTTTCATGTTATCAAGCCAATGCATCTGGTGAAGCTTGCGGAACATGTGATAGCTGTGTCTTACGAAAAAAAGGGTTTAAAGACGCAGGTTTACCCGATGAAACATGTTATGTCGCAAAATAAACTAGCGCCATGGCTGACACACCAAGGTTCAATCACGGATAAACTGAAAGCACTGACACATCACACACAACTGCTAGTATTAACACATGCCTTTGAATTATCAGATACATGGGATATGCAAACCCTAAATCTATCAGCAAATACAAGCGTATTACACCGCGAAATATTAATGCAGGCTGATAAGCACCATACCTGTTGGTATGCTCGCACTATTTTACCAAAGATTGTTTATGATGCTGAAAAAAATTTATTCGACCGATTAAAAACCATGCCACTTGGGGTATTAATTCATACACATCCAGATATTCAGCGCGTACATATCCATGCTTATGAAATACATCAAAAAATGCAAGAATACAGCTACTTAACACAAGCATTGAAACAAAAAACGCCAACAAATAACCGCTTGTGGGGGCGTGTTTCTACCTTTAGAATACGCAATCAATTTGATTTTTATTTATTAGAAATTTTTTTACCCGGACTCTTAAACTATTGCCCATGACAATCAAACCTTACTTTGAGTTATTACGATTACATAAGCCCATTGGAACCCTGCTACTTTGGTTTCCAACAGCATGGGCACTATGGCTTGCAGGCCATGGTCAACCACAAGCATCTTTCGTGTTATATTTTTTCTTAGGAACATTTATCATGCGATCTGCCGGATGCTTATTAAACGATATAGCTGACAGACATGTTGATCCACACGTTGAACGCACCAAAAATCGCCCGCTTGCGGCACAACAAATTAGTTTGCAAGCAGCAATAGGCTTATTCATTATATTGCTGTTCTTAGCTTTTATTATTCTCGTCCAACTTCCTAAAGCTTGTTTTAATTATGCACTAATTAGCCTTGCACTCACGGCTGTTTATCCTTTTTGTAAGCGCTTTCTAGAAGCACCACAACTCGTTTTAGGCCTTGCCTTTTCAATGGGGATCCCGATGGCCTATACAGCGCTCGGCACGCGACCGAACCTAACAATGTTTTTACTCATGCTGCTTAATTTTTTCTGGATTTTAGCCTACGATACCATTTATGCAATGGCAGACCGAGAAGACGACTTAGATATTGGCGTTAAATCAACTGCTATTTTGTTCGCACCTCAAGATAAAAATATAGTCGGTTTGTTCCAAATAACAACGCAAAGCATTTGGCTCATGCTAGCCATTACTCTTGGTATGAATACGCTATTTTATGTATGTTGGGCTATCGGCTGCATGATTTTTCTGTATCAGCAAATAGTTATTAGACGCAGCAACCCAAATTATCTCAGCACCTTTTCAAGCAATGGCTTGTACGGTTTGATTTTTTGGGTTGCGCTGATGTTACAAACTTAAGACAGTGTTTCAATAAATTGCTTTAATAAAACCGTTACTTTATCTGCTGACTGAGAAGCCATTTCAACCACCGCTTGATGCGAGTGACTAATACTTGCAAGCCCTGTTGCATAATTGGTAATCATTGCAATCACCGCAACTTTCATACCACAGTGTGTTGCAACCAATACTTCAGGTACTGTCGACATACCAACAGCATCCGCCCCTAACATACGTAACGCTCTGATTTCAGCCGCTGTTTCATAATTAGGTCCTGTTACGGCTGCATAAACGCCTTCAGGTAAAACAAGCCCAATGCCTTCCGCTAAATCAATTATTTTCTCTCGTGTTTCACGATCGTATACATCATCTAATGGAAAAAAGCGCGAACCGAATTCATCATCATTAGGTCCAATCAATGGATTCGTGCCCTGCAAATTAATATGATCTATAATTAACATCAGTTGACCTGGCCCAACCGATTCACACAAAGAACCAGACGCACTGATGGCAAAGAAATATTCACAGCCCAAGCGCTTTAGGGATCGAAAATAAGTATTAACAATGTCATGACTCGCCCCTTCATATAAATGCATACGCCCTTGAAGACATACAACCCCCACACCAAATAGCTCACCAACCACCATGGTGCCCTGATGACCTGCAACTGTTACAGGTGGAAAACCAGGCAAATCAGCATAAGAAATACGCGTTGCGTTATCTAGCTTATCTGCAAACTCACCTAAGCCCGAACCCAATACAATCCCGATACGAGGTTGGATATCAGGTGTTTTTTCTCGAATACTTGCGGCCAGTTCATCTGGTCCTAATCTCTGTGTTGTCATGATGGTATGCCCTGTCCATTTCAAATAATGGCTGTACTATACCTTCAAATTTTTACAGAGTCTAACCTAAAGCATCATTTAATTTAGGTGTATTCTATGCCTATAAAAATTGATGAATTAAAGGCTGTTGACTACCATCAGCCTAAGTCACCGGACCATGTCATGGCTTGTACCTACAATAGCTAAAACTTAAATTTAAAGCCTAATCTGTCCATGAAATGCACGAAATCTTACCAGTGCGTCCCTAAAGTTTATGTTCAGTGGACAACACCTCCGAGCCTATCAGGCTTATACTATCAAGGTGCACCCTGGGTAACATGGGTATTGTGTTCAACTGAAACATCAGATACAGAAGAAAATAATCCGCTCGCTCCAAGCGCTGATGCCAGCATAGGTTCGCCTTGAGAAGAGCACATTGTCACTTCATGCTCTGAGTGATTTAAATCTACCCCATGCCTTGCCAGTGCATCAATCACACCCGTATGACCATTTGCAGCAGCAACCATAACCGGTGTTTGACCAGTATTAGTCAGCCCTTGTTTTAAATCTGCCCCATGCTTTGCTAGTGCATCAATCACAGCAACATGACCATTTTGAGCAGCAATATAAGCAGGTGTTGCACCATTATCAGTCCGCCCTTGATTTAAATCAGCATCATACTTTGCCAGTGCATCAATCACCGCAATATGCTCCTGTTGAGCAGCAATCATAGCGGGGGTTCCGCCATTATCATTCAGACCTTGATTTAAATTTACCCCATAATTTGCTAGTACATCAATCACAGCAACATGACCCATTTGGGCAGCAATATAAGCAGGTGTTACGCCACTATCAGCCCGCCCTTGATTTAAATCCACCCCGTGTTTTGCTAGTACATGAAACACATCAACATGACCGTTTTCAGCAGCAATAAAAGCCGGCGTTCCACGCGTATCTGTCCGGGCTTGATTTAAATCTGCGCCATGCTTTGCCAGTGCATCAATCACATCAACATGACCATTTTGAGCAGCAATATAAGCAGGTGTTTTACCCGTACCCGTCCGCCCTTGATTTAAATCTGCCTTATACTTGGCCAGCGCATCAATCACAGCAACATGACCGTTTTCGGCAGCAACAAAAGCGGGCGTTTCAGCCGTATCTGTCCGAGCTTGATTTACATCTGCCCCATGCTTGGCCAATGCATCAATCACACCAGCATGACCTCTTTGAGCAGCAATATAAGCCGGGGTTTCGCCAGTATCAGTCAGCCCTTGATTTAAATCTGCCCCATGCTTTACCAGTGCATCAATCACATCAACATGGCCGTTTTCGGCAGCAATCATAGCAGGCGTTACGCCATCAGTCCGCGCTTGCTTTAAACCTGAATCATGCTTTGCAAGCGCATGAATCACAGCAACATGACCCTGTTGAGCAGCAACAAAAACCGGTGTTGCGCCAGTATCTGTCCGAACTTGATTTAAATTTGCCCCATGCTTGGCTAATGCATCAATCACAGCAATGTGGCCGTTTGCGGCAGCAATAAAAACCGGTGTTTCGCCACTATCAGTCCGCCCTTGATTTAAATCTATCGCATGCCTTGCCAGCGCATCAATTACCGCAACATGACCCACTTCAGCAGCAACAAAAACCGGTTTTGCGCCAGTATCTGTCCGAGCTTGATTTAAATCTGCCCCATGCTTGGCTAATGCATCAATCACAGCAATGTGGCCGTTTGCGGCAGCAATAAAAACCGGTGTTTCGCCACTATCAGTCCGCCCTTGATTTAAATCTGCGCCATGCACGGCAAGTGCATCAATCACCGCAACATGACCCTGTTGAGCAGCAATCATAGCGGGGGTTGCGCCATTATCAGTCAGACCTTGATTTAAATTTACCCCATAATTTGCTAGTGCATGAATCACAGCAACATGACCATTTTGAGCAGCAATAAAAGCCGGTGTTATGCCACTACCCCTCTGCCCTTGATCTAAATCAGCACCGTGCTTTGCCAGTGCATCAATCACCGCAACATGACCTCTTTCAGCAGCAACAAAAGCAGGTGTTATAAAACTATCTGTTAACCCTTGATTGAGATCTACTCTATGTTTTGCCAGCGCATCAATCACAGCAGCATGCCCTCTTTGAGCAGCAAGATAAGCAGGGCATCCCTCAACATCAGTCAGCCGTTGATTTAAATCAGCACCGTGCTTTGCCAGTGCATCAATCACAGTAACATGACCATTTAGAGCAGCAATCATAGCCGGTGTTATGCCACCATCAGTTAGCCCTTGATTGAAATCCACCCCGTGCTTTGCCAGTGCATCAATCACAGCAGCATGATTGTTTGCAGCAGCAATATAAGCAGGGGTTCCAGCAAGACCCTGTGTTTTATTCACCTCTTCAGGCCTATCCGCCAGTAATCTTTCTATCTCTTCGATATCTCCTTTTCCCAGAAACCATTCTAAAGGATAAGTGCGCGCTATAATTATTCTTTTCTTCAACAGCATTAACATGTTTTTGAATACTAAGGCTGTGCCTTCTGACCCACCATAAGAATTCATTAAAGCCGAGAGCGATTTAAGGTTGATTAATAACGGCATCACTGATTTATCTTCCAACCACTCACCCAGCAGATGAATGCGACTGATATCGAGCTGAATAAATTCAATTAAATGCTTGCTCTTTTTTGGGGATCTTTTACCGCTTTTTAAATGAAGTTTTTCAGATAAAAGTTTTTCTAAATCATAATGCTTTAAGGCTTCTCTTAGATTCTCTTGAGTAAACGCTTTATGTAAGATACGAGCATACTCAGAGATGCTCTTTTTAGGGCTTTCAGATGCACTTTGAGGTGATACGCTTTGACTATTTTTTGCTGTGCGTTTCGGTTCATTTCGATTTGAATCTGAATTTTCTTTGCCGGCAGACGAGGCCGCTTCATCACTTGATGGACTCGTCTGAGCCATGCCACCACCTGAGCCAGCTGGCTCAAGTGTGATAGCACGCTTGGGCTTCATTGCAACCACCGGCGTTTGAAGTATCCTTATAAAATTATCAAATGCTTCAGGCTCAGATGAAACATGTCTGTTAAACAACGATTCTGCCAAGGGCTCATTGCCCACTCGAAGCACTTTTTTAATAGTATCTATCCAATTAGCCTCAATGCATTCACCACTGAGCGTCTCTACAGTGAAAGCTTTTTCTGTAAAAACACTCCGAAGCGGTTCCAGAAACACTTGATTCGCTCGCGTGTTTTCTTCAAAAATGAGTAAGGTTTCGAGAGTTCTTGTATAGGCCGTATAAATACGATTGAATGCAGGAGCAAACTGCTTGTCTCCTTTCCCCGCTTTTGCGCGATGTGTGTTTTCTGCCGCAGCACCAGCATTTAATAAGGCCTTACCTGCTTTTTTTAACAGCGGAGCTTCAAACAGACGATAAACCACCACCACCTTGAACTCAAGCCCCTTAATGCCTTCAGGAGTAAACACAAGGTCCGTATTAAAATAAGCTTTGGCCGCTTCATGATGCGCTGCATCTGCTATCACTGCAAAATGCGCATCTTTTTCAGCCGATAACCAATCAGAATGCGCTTGTAAACTGGCCGTATTTAAACAATACACCTCCCCTGCTGCTTTTTCTTCAGAAACCCCTTCAATCCGTTTAATCTCTTCTTTATCCGCAAGGCCACCTGTTAAGCGGTTTTTAAGTGAAATCACCTCATTCGCGGCCAAAACAACATTCGCAGGACAACGATGACTCGTTTCAAGTAAGGTATGAGAAGCATTGAATGTATTTAATAAATAAGGACGAACCGACAACGAACCCTTTAAGCTTTGATGGCTATCCATACAAAAAACAACCGCTTGATGATGTGCCAGTGCATGTAGGTAACGAAGATTTCCCAATGAAAAATCTTGTGCTTCATCCACCACGATTAAATCATAGCTGGCTTCGTGAGAACCTGGATAAAGCGATGCATCTATTTCATGCGGGGCAAAACTTTTTTGATAATCGAGATACGCGCGATACAGCACTTGGCGTGCTGATGGCGTTTTGTCTGATGGGGCTTCTTTCGGTAACAAGCTATGGCGCTGACCCAGTGCTAAATACTCAGCTTCTGTATAAGCCACACAGGTTCTAAATTCCTGATACATCGTACCCGGTTCGGGTAGCTGAACGCTTTTATTTTTCTCATGCTTTCTATATCCCTCATACCACTGATGAAATTGCTCAAAGCCCATCCACGTGATTTCTGGTATGTAATGACGTTGTAACAAATCTTGATAACTTAGGATATCAACCGTTGTAGCTTCAGCCTTTGCAATCGGAAGCATATCCCAAGCGGCTTGTATTTCACTCACCAAATGTGGCTGTTCTGTAACATATAAAACACGAGGCTTACGGTCTTCTATCTCAGGATGCGCCTTCGAAACAAAGTCAGACAACATTGAAACGGCGATGCAACTTTTACCCGAACCTGCAACACCACTCACAACAGCACAGCGACTCCCGCTTAAGAATTTTTTGAAAAAGAATATTGGGTCGGTTTTTA
>JAALKW010000052.1 GCA_011087865.1 Legionellaceae bacterium | reverse complement strand
GCTAAAAATTCTAAATTATCTCTTGCAATAACGGCGGGGTCCATACATGAGTTATGATAAAAGTCAGTTTGTTTTTTACGTCAAGCCGGGTGCTGGTCAATGGGGCTCAGTAGAAGAAAAAATTTATTATTCAGATGGTAATGCAATCATTCAGAATGTCGGCCATAAAGTATATACGAATCATCACCTTTATAACGATAGAAAAATCAGTCGCTTTCACATTACACAAGTGAAAAGAAACAATGAATCCATTATCATTAATATTAATAAATTACCGCGAGCAACTAAAGTGACGTGTGATTTTTAAGTAAAGATTTAATTTAAACACACAATCGTTTATAATTAAGCTTAATTTTTATTTAGATTTGTTAATTTATGGTGTTTACTGCCACAGGTCTTAATCATAAGACGGCGCCGCTTGCTATACGTGAAAAAATAGCGCTGCTTTCAACACCAGACAATACACTGCTGGAGCGTTTGCTTCAGCTGCCTTTTGTGCATGAAGCTGTTATTTTATCCACTTGCAACCGCACAGAAATTTACTCTGTAACAGATGCCCCTGAAAAATTACTGGCTTGGCTTTCTGATGAAAGTAGTATTTTAATCGATACCCTTCTCCCGCATGTCTATCAACATCAAACCAACCAAGCGATTCAGCATTTGCTGCGCGTTGCCAGTGGCCTAGATTCTATGATGATCGGTGAGCCTCAAATTTTAGGGCAGCTCAAACAAGCTTTTCGTGCTGCAGATGAAATAAATGCTATTCAAAGTACCTTACGTCATCTATTGCCTTTTGTATTCAGTGCGAGCAAACAAATTCGTAACCAAAGCGGAATTGGGCATAATCCTATTTCTGTTGCTTCGGCGGCAGTACGCTTAATTGGACAGTTTTTTTCTGATTACAAAGCACTTGAGATTTTTATTATTGGTTCTGGTGAAACAGCGGCATTGGTTGCTAAATATTTGTATCAACAAGGAGCAAGGCACTTTACCATTGCAAGTCGAACCCGTGAAAATGCAGATAAGCTCGCATTACAATGGCATGCAAATACGCTCTCTATTACAGATATTCCTGCACATTTACCTAAAGCCGATGTTGTTATTTCAGCAACAGCGTGTCCCCTACCGTTTATTGATAAAGCCATGCTAAACCAGGCGATTGGGAGCGAACGAAAAAAACCGCTGTTTTTTTTAGATTTAGCCGTACCTCGTGATATTGCACCCGATGTTTTAGACTTGCCTTATGTGCAACTGCATAATATAGATGATTTACATGTGGTGATTGAAAAAGGACTTGATGAACGCAGGCTTGCAGCTGCTCGGGCAGAAACACTCATTCAACCGGCATTAACAAAATATTTAGCAGCACATCGTGTTCGTGAGGCAACAAATATTATTTGTGAGTACCGAGAAAAAATGCAAGCACTTGCTGAGTATGAACTACAGCGCGCCACACAAAAAATAACATCGGGACAATGCCAAACTGCTGTAATGCGTGAGTTTTCAGACCGATTAATTAATAAATTAACCCACACAACAACAGTGGGTTTACGACAGGCAGCAGCAGACAGCAGAACAGATATTTTAGACATCACTGATTACTTTTTTAATCTAATAAACACACCAGCCATCAAAAAAATGATAAAACATGAAACCATCACTTAAATTAAAGCTTGATCAATTACTTGAGCGTTTTGAAGAAATCGGACATCTATGATCTGAGCAGTCAGTGATTGCGAACACAGAGCAATTTAAAGCGCTTTCAAAAGAATATGCACAACTTGAACCCGTTGCTGATGACTTCTCAAAATTATCAGACGCTGAAGAAGAACTTGTTTCATTAGAAGAATTAATACATTCAGATGATGCTGATTTAATCGAAATGGCAAAAGAAGAAAAACCAGATATAGAGCGCTTAATTGCCACGCTAAATCAAACCCTACAAATGCATCTGATTCCTCAAGATCCGAATGATGAAGGTAATATTTATCTTGAAGTACGTGCTGGTACAGGAGGCGATGAAGCGGCTATATTTGCAGGTGATTTGTTTAAAATGTACAGTAGATACGCAGAGAAAGAAGGTTGGCAAGTCGAGATTATTAGTACAAATCATGGTATGCATGGTGGTTTTAAAGAAATTATTGCACGGATTATTGGAAAACAGGTGTATTCAAAGCTTAAATTTGAATCGGGTGCGCATCGGGTACAACGTGTTCCCGAAACAGAATCTCAAGGTCGCGTGCATACTTCTGCTTGTACCGTTGCGATTTTACCTGAAGTAGATGAAATTCATGAGGTGCTTATTAAACCCGATGATTTACGCATTGACACCTATCGCTCATCAGGTGCTGGTGGGCAGCATGTAAACAAAACTGACTCTGCGGTGCGGATTACGCATCTTCCGACGGGTGTTGTTGTTGAGTGTCAGGATGAGCGTTCACAGCATAAAAACCGTGCACGTGCGATGAATTTATTAAAAGCTAAATTATTAGATGCTGAGCAAAGCAAACAACAAACCGAACAAGCAGAGGCTCGTCGTTCATTGGTGGGAAGCGGCGATCGCTCTGAGCGTATTCGAACCTATAATTATCCGCAAGGTCGTTTAACTGATCACCGAATTAATTTAACACTCTATCAACTCAATGATGTCCTTGATGGTGATTTAACCTTGGTCATTGATCCGTTGAAGCGAGAACATCAAGCTGACTTACTCGCAACACTTGGACAACATGACTAAAGTACTTGATATTAAAACACAACTTCGAGAAGCAACAGAGCGTCTTCGCGTTTCAAGTGAAAGCCCACAACTAGATGCTGAGCTTTTATTTATGCATGTGTTAAAAAAGACACGTGCTTTTTTGTATGCACATCATGATGATGTGCTCGAACCAGCCCTGCTGAGTCAAATTGAAATATTAATATCAAAACGCCTTCAGGGCGTGCCTATTGCTTATTTATTAGGCGAGCGTGAGTTTTGGTCATTGCCACTGTATGTCACAGAAGACACTTTAATTCCTCGTCCTGAAACGGAGTTATTGGTTGAACTGGCTTTGGAATTACTAGGTCAACAGCAAACCTGTTCGGTTCTTGAGTTAGGTACAGGAACAGGAGCCATCGTTGCTGCCCTAGCCTCTGAAAAACCCCAATGGCATTTTATTGCTGTTGACCAATCTGAAAAAGCATTATCTGTTGCTGAAAAAAATATAAATCGTCATGGATTAAAAAATATAAATTTAATTCAATCCAATTGGTTTGAAAAAGTAGACAACTTAATAGATAACTTAGCGTTTGATTTAGTTATTTCTAATCCCCCTTATCTTGCTTTTGATGATCAACATCAATATCAAGGTGATTTACGATTTGAGCCCAAAAGTGCTTTACTAAGCGGTGAAAATGGGCTTGATGACTTAAATTTTATTATTAAACATAGCATAAAATATTTGCGACCAGGCGGATTGCTATTACTAGAGCATGGATATCAGCAAGCCCCAATGGTTACGGCAAGATTAAAGCATTATAAATATAACAAAACATCAACATGGCAAGATACAAATCAGATTGATCGCGTCAGTGGTGGATGGAAACCAGGGTGAAAAATAATCTATATAATTCTCCTGGTATGTTGACGCAAGGCAGTTTATAATCTCTAATCGAATTAATTTTGATGATGCTTTAATATTATATGTCCGCTAACGATCAAGAACAACAACGCTCACAGATAGCCAAAGTCATTAGTCTTGGTAAAGAACAAAGCTATCTTACTTATCTTCAAATCAATGACTTGATGCCTAGCATCGTTGATACTGAGCATTTCGATGTGATTATTAACATGTTGGAAGGCATGAATATTAAAGTATTTGAACGTCCTCCAAGCTCTGACGAACTGCTTTTACTGGGTAATACTGAAGAAGCCCCTGAAGATGTTGACGAAGCGGCAGCTGTTCTTGCCTCTGTTGCTAAAGAAACAGGTCGTACAAGTGACCCTGTTCGTATGTATATGCGTGAAATGGGTACCGTTGAGCTGTTAACACGCGAAGGTGAAATTCGCATTGCGAAGCGCATCGAAGAAGGTATTCTTCAAGTGCTTAAAGCGCTTTCTTTATATCCTGAAACAGTTGCTATTTTAATCGGTAATTATGATCGTGTTTTGGCTGAAGAAATGCGTCTCAATGACGTCATTAGTGGCTTTGCTGATGCAGAAGAAGCGCCTGTATCAAGTATCGGATCTATGCTTGATGAAGTCGGCGAAGGTGCAGGTGTTACTGAATCAACTGAAGAAGATGATGATAATGAAGGTGAAGATGATGAGGGTGAAACAGGCCCAAATCCTGAGCAAGCAAAAATTTACTTTGATGAGCTCCGAGAACATTTTGACCTCGCATTGTCAGCATTAAATCAACATGGCCGTACACATGATAAAACACTTCAGCATATTGAACAGATGTCCGAGTCGTTTTTAAAACTTAAATTAAACTCAAAACAAGTGGATAAGTTAACACGTCATTTTCGACAATTGCGAAACAATGTACGTGAATATGAACGTCGCATCATGCGATTAGCACTTGAGAAAGGTCGTATTCCTCGGAAATTATTCATTGATACCTTTCCTGGTCAAGAAACAAATATTGATTGGCTTGATGCATTACTAGAAACTCATGCTAAAAGCCTTGATGCTGAGCGTATTTCAGGGGTTACAGCTGAAATCAAACAACTTCAGCGAAAGCTCATTGAAGCTGAAGCGGCTTCTGGTTTAACCATCATTGAAACCAAAGACATCAACCGTAAAATGTCTCTTGGGGAAGCAAAGGCCCGTCGTGCTAAAAAAGAAATGGTTGAGGCTAATTTAAGGCTTGTGATTTCAATCGCAAAAAAATATACCAATCGTGGTTTGCAATTTCTTGATTTAATTCAAGAAGGTAATATCGGTTTAATGAAAGCCGTTGATAAATTTGAATATCGTCGTGGATATAAATTTTCTACTTATGCGACGTGGTGGATTCGTCAGGCGATTACACGCTCGATTGCCGACCAAGCACGAACGATTCGCATCCCTGTTCATATGATTGAAACGATTAATAAACTCAATCGAATTTCTCGACAAATTTTGCAAGAAACAGGACGAGAAGCAACACCTGAAGAATTAGCTGAAAAAATGGAGCTCAGTGAAGAGAAAATTCGAAAAGTCTTAAAAATAGCAAAAGAACCTATCTCAATGGAAACGCCTGTGGGCGATGATGACGAATCACGCCTGGGTGATTTTATTCATGATGATAATATGTCTTCACCAATCGACTCCGCCACAACCGAAGGCTTAAGAGAAGCAACGCTTGAAATTTTAGAGACCTTGACACCACGTGAAGCGAAAGTTTTAAGAATGCGTTTTGGTATTGAGATGAATACAGACCATACACTTGAAGAAGTCGGTAAGCAATTTGATGTCACACGTGAGCGAATTCGTCAAATAGAAGCAAAGGCACTTCGAAAGCTTCGCCATCCCTCGCGATCAGAAAAATTAAAAAGTTTTATCGATACAGACGAAACTTCGTCATAAATAAGCTAGACTTAAGGGTGAGAGGACGTGATGTTTATCAAATAGGAGATCATCATGAGCATATCAGAAAAAAAGGTAGCCAATCCCCTTAACTTCTACAAAAAACCTTCAGATGTTGCACACGACCGTCATTTATCACTAGAGAATAAAATTAAAACTTTAGATAATTGGCTCAATGATATAGAGCTGCAACAAGTGGCAGAAGAAGAAAATATGCCCGGCGATCATGAAAATCAACGAGAACAAGTAGATTACTTAAGGCGACTGCTTCGAACCTATCGGGCACACCAAGACCATACACATAAAAAAATGAACTAAAGCAAATCCGGGTGACTGCGCTATTTATAGCATGGCACCTGAGTGCGCAGCATACGCTACAACTCAGGGCCTGTTTATTACCAATTAGATTAATTTCCAGATTAATTCTAGATTAATTCATGAATATTGCTGCAAGTGGTCCTGCAATCAGCTCAGCAATAATAAACGATAGAATAAAACTTATCCATAATTTTTTACCCACCAAGCCTGATGACACTTTAAGTGCATAAAAATAAACAACGACTTGATATATAAAAAGGCATAAAGCCAATACACCAAATAAACTCATACCAATAGAGGCTTTCATTGAAATACCCTGACTGAAATCAATGGCGAAAAAATCCGGACTAAATAGCTGTATACAGAGCATCAAAAAAGTTAGCAGGAGTAAAGGAAAACGGGCAAGTGCAACCGTACCTAAAAAATCAATAATACGAATCTTTTGTTTCTGAAATACTTTTGTCATGATTATAAAAATACTGGAGAGTACAAGCCAGCTGACTAAATTTTGGTACATCAATAAAAGAAAACTAATATTGACCGCTTGCTTTACCAGCGCATGTGCATTTAAAACACCCATCACGCCAACAAAATAAACTTTGGCAATCACCCCTAAAAAACTCATCAGCAATAAAATTAACACACCCAATAACAGTGCCTTGACCCCTGCTATTTTTTGAAATGGATTAATAAAAAGCGAAGATTCTATTTTTGAAAAAAATGATTTCTTATCTGTAGCATGGAGTAGCACTTTATAATCGGCTTCTGAAATTTTATTTTCTCTCAGCATCCTATCTAATCTAGATTTATCTTGGTTCATATTAGACCTCATAATTTAATTAACATGATTGCTGCTTCTTCTGCTGATAATTTACCGTCTTCGACGAGCTTTAATATCTCAGCTTTCGTTGTATCTCGCTGTATATCCATTGTATCCAATGTATCTATTAATCCATTCAAGCGATTTCTTAGGGTAGGATAAGAAACCCCCTGTTTCACTGCCATTTCCTTGAGACTTCCGGAACACTTCACAAAATCAAAAACAAATTGTAAGTCAGCTTTTGGTAGTTTGAGTAGTGCTGGAATTTCAAACTCACCAGAAAAATCAGTGCTGCAGTTTAAGCATTCAATAGATTTAATCTTTAAGTTTGAATTGTCACAAGCAGGACATTTCGTAATAATTTTACCCATTCAAGCACCTCTTTTTTCATTAAGACGCTAAATACTAACGAATAAAATAAACAATATCAATTTATTTTTTAATTTTATTGAAAAAATAATTAACTTTATTGAATATAATTATTTTTAGCGAGTCATGTGAGAAAAGTGAGAATAAAGATAATTTTTATTCATATGAGCTGGAAAATTATGGCTAAATAAACAATACTCAAGTTGAAACTTGTCTTATTCAATTATAAATAAAGGAAGTATTTATGTCGGAGTTTTTTTGTAACAGTATGCCAACACATACCTCAGGTGACCTATTAAAAATAGGGAGTAAAGCACCTGATTTTTTACTAACAGAAACAGATTTATCGTTGGTGACGTTAAACGATTATGCAGGACAAGCACTGTTACTCAATGTTTTTGTGAGCATAGATACCCCGGTTTGCATTAAGTCTTGTGAAAAATTTAATCATCTAAATGACAATACTTTAAATATATTATGTGTTTCAATGGACACCCCTTTTGCCATGGCGCGCGCGCTACGTGAAAAGCCGAAAATATTTAATCATTTAAATTTATTGTCTGATTTTAGAAACCGTCATTTTGGCGAAGCCTATCATTTAACAATTATTGATGGTCCTTTAGCCGGCTTTTTAGCACGAGACATGATAGTTCTAGATAAAGCGCATCGCATAGTTTATCAAGAACTATCACAAGAAATCACACAAGCACCAAATTTTGACTTAGCAGTAGAAGCTTTAAGAGATAGTCAGTAAATATATATATACATAAAAAGGATTTTTTATGGATCTTGACTCAACAAAAGCATTTACAGGAAACGTCATAAGCCTGATCAGCATGCTCAGTAAGCCATTGAATAATATGAATTCTGCTTACTCAAATATCAATGAAATTGCTAAAGAGCACTTCATCTTAAGCACAGGCTTTAAAGAACTGACTGCTAAAGAAAAGGCTTTGATTTACCTTGAAATCAACACAAACCTTATCAATGCTGTTTTAAACAGCATTGTTATTGGAAAACAAACATGCATATTTATTCAAGAAGAATTCTCAATCAGTAATTTATTAAACATGAGTCCACATGTCTGTCGTTTAATGGGATTATCTGGCGTTTTTGCCAGCGCTTCTTTTTCATTAAGTGCCTACAGAGCCTTAAGAAAAAAACAGAGTGAACTGGACGATTTAAATTTGCTTTTAGATGATTTAAAAGATGAATTAAATCTTACATATCAAGATGTTACTCCTTATTTAGGAACAACTTTTGATTTGAATAAAAACAATTATAAACAAAATATGCAGATAGCTCAGGCGTATTTAAAGCAGCATCAAGCCCCTTCAAAATTAATTGCTGAGCTTAAACGGCACGATTTACAATATTTAATTCAGAACCAAGCTTATGCTATTTTTTATGATAAAAATCAATGTTTTTCATTAAAAAATGCTTATCAAATAGCAATAGATGAAAAAATTCATGCGCTTTCAGTAAAAAATAGTATCGATAATAACCGTTTGAAAAACCTGGTCATTGCAAAAAAACACCAAGCTTACTTTGATATTGCAGCACCAGAACTGATTAAAAATAAGAATCATCAAGCACTTCATGTGTTACTCAGTGTTGTTTGCTTAGGAATAGCTATTGCCATTGCCGTTGTGAGTTTTGGTACTTTAACACCAGCCGTGGGTTTGGCTTTAATTAACGCATCAACAATAATGAACACAGTACTCTCAAGACATAAAGCATACCTGACACAACGAGAAGCTAAAGTTAAAAGCATGACTCGTAAGATGGAAGAAGACGTTGAGCTTTTTCTAGAACAAAATAACAAGAAAATTGAAAAGCCATTTGAAAATGATAAAAAACAAGAAAGCATCATCGATAGACTCATCGGTGCGATGGATTTAAGACCCGATTCATTATCAAAGCCGATAAACGATTATGTGGCTGGTTTAGACTTTTTAGAAGCAAATGATAACGATAAGCTTTTAATATTAAAAGAAAAAACCAAGGAAGTGATGGCCAGCAGCTGTCGCTGGAAACAGCTTTCTTTATCTTATCATCCTTTATTTGTGTTGATTCAAAGTTTGGATGATTCAGATATAGCCACATCCCATGAAAAAATTAAAATCTATGAAAATGAGATAAGGCATCAAGAAAGCGTTGCAACGCGACGGGCACGTCGGGCCGAACGTAGTTTACAAGCAAAAGCAGCACTTGAAACAGATTTAGACTTAAGCGAAATAGATGAAAATAACGCACCAGATGTTGCTCATTTATTCACAGCTTGAATTTGATTTGTTTGCTCTCAATCATGCTTTATTTAACGCAAAAAGTACTTCAAAAAAACGAGCTGGAGAGCATAGAGAAAGCATAGAACCCGCATGAGTACATGAGTACCCAAGAAGTACACATGGTTATCCACTGAATCTGTGGATAACCGCTTAAGAATTCTTTAAGGTTCATTTAGTAAAATTATTATCCCATAAAATCATTATTAGATCATATGTCTGAGGATAATAATATGTTTAAACCCATTAAAGATGTTGCGAGAAAATATGGTCCATCACCAAACTCACCTTCATTTATCGATTTGATGTATGCTGCAGAAGAAATTAAAGCACCTAGCGCGTTAGAGACAGCTTATCTTAATCAAAAATATTTAAATCAATGTCTTGTTACATTTAATCCCGAAGATAATAAACTATATCTTGGTTGCGAAGTTTTGGACACTCAGAATTACACGAGCAAAAATGGAAGACATAAGGCAGCTTATGCAGTAGATAAATTAGGTCGACTTTATATAGCTGAGCACCGAAGTCCAATGAATACTCCTTCTAATCACGCACCTGGAACCCCCTCTTCACCAAAGCTTCCAGCTTTTCAAGAAAGAACTGGAGAAAAATTCTTTTATCACAGCTCTTTTTTTCGCGCTAAACCTGGTATTTGTTTTGGTATGTTAGAAGCAATAGATGGAAAAATAACTTATCTAGACAATCATAGCGGACACTATAAACCAAGCGAACAAGATTTATTAAATGCGCAAGAAAGGTTGGCATATGCATTATCTGATGACTGTGTTATTCAAGTCATGTCTGAAGATAGTGAAAATGGAGGCGATAATCATAATCTCAATGCTTTATTTGGTGCTGACTACTAAATTTTAGCAGCTCAGGCATTACATATTCAATTTGACGCATAGTGCTTTCTTGACTATACCGAATGATATAAAGCAAATTAAAAAGTGAGTATAATATGTTTATATCAGGTGCGGTTCTGGTTCTTGCCAGTTATGTTGGCCCTCATGCGTCCCCTAATTCAAATATTTATCAAACAGAGCAAGACAGAAATCGTATTTTGCGTAATCACTCAGATTATGCAAGACCTGGTATGGATAGAAACTACGCCCCACCACCAGAACCTAAAGTTGAAAGCCCGAAGCCTGGTAGAATGGTTGTTCCTAAGAAATTTCTATAATGTGTTATCCCCAGTAATAACGTAAGTCAGCGCCTATTAAATTATATGCCGGTTTAAATTGCTCTGCATCTATCACTGATCCTGTCGGTGTTGAAGCATAAACAGACACACGCGCATACTGTAAGTGCTGATATTTAATGGCCAACACAAAATCATTATTTATTTGATAATTAAAACCGGCTCCTAGATTAAATCCAATTTGATCTTTCAAATGATTAAAAGTAACCCCGGTGCTGCCAGCTAATGGATTTTTTTCATATTTAAAGCGTGCATAATGAACGCCGAGTATCCCATATGCACTCAGCTTTTCGACTAAATCTATTTTGGGCATGAAATCATATCCAAAATCAATCTGTTGTTGAAATTTATTGTGGCTGTGTGGACTATTAAAGAGATTTGCTCCACCAAGTTTTAAAACAGATAACTGGTGATCAAATACAAATTTATCAATACTCGTACCGGCACCTATTCCAATTTGTCCGTAACCATCTGAATGGGCTGCATCAGAAGATGTCATCGTTTCTAATAAGCCATCATCGTAATCCAAATCTAGTTTTTGATAGATTCCGCCATAGTAGCCACCACCCGCAAAGATATATAGCGCCACCCGTTAATGCTCGGACATAGTGATTCTGGTATGATGTCTG
>JAALKW010000005.1:38377-45098 GCA_011087865.1 Legionellaceae bacterium | reverse complement strand
AAATAGCTGATGCAAATGATTAGGATTTAATAATCCAAGCAATAGATCTCTAACAAGCCATAAATCGGCATCGGTTTTATGTGCCAATGTCCAGTCGGTTAGCACCAAAACTTTAGGGGCTTGTTTTTTTTCCTGAGCCGGATCTATCCAATAATCCGCATCACCGTCCACTAAACGAGGTACCTCAACCTGCCCCGTCGAATCCACGGTAAAACGAGTTTTTTCTATATCGATTGTGTAAGAGTAATCATCAGGGATAAACATCAAGGCACCTTTAACTGAACGCTGAATTCAAAAAAGGTGCCATTTTATCATAGTGCTTTAATTATGTACACTTGTTTATGTGTTTGTTCCATGTCGCATATGCGGGAATAAGACCACATCACGAATAG
Source organism: Legionellaceae bacterium (assembly GCA_011087865.1). Classification (GTDB taxonomy): domain Bacteria; phylum Pseudomonadota; class Gammaproteobacteria; order Legionellales; family Legionellaceae; genus JAALKW01. The sequence continues at coordinate 44,706 of JAALKW010000005.1, read as the reverse complement.
ATGGCGCATTGGTAAACAGCATCACCAGCCTATCAATACCAATCCCTTCACCCGCTGTCGGCGGCATGCCATATTCAAGTGCTTCGATATAATCACTATCAAAGTGCATCGCCTCTAAGTCACCGGCTTGCTTTGCATCCACTTGCTTTTTAAAGCGTTCGGCTTGATCTTCTGCATCGTTTAACTCTGAAAAACCATTTGCAATTTCACGTCCCGCAATAAACAATTCAAACCGGTCGGTTATTTCAGGGTTGCTTGCGCTACGCCTTGCAAGAGGAGAAGCTTCTGTTGGATAATCCATAACAAACGTCGGTTGAATTAACAAATGCTCAACCGTTTCTTCAAATAAAACCAACTGCAATTTACCCAAACCATCCGTTTGGTTATAAGCAATGCTTAAACCATCTAAAATTTTTCGGCAGGCCTCTATCGTTTCAATATCTGCTGCGTTTAAATCAGGATGATGCTTTAAAATAGCATCCGTCACACTCAACCGGGCATAGGGTTTATCAAAATCAAGCACCACATCTTGATACTCAATTTGGCGTGTGCCCATCACATCGTCACACAGTTTATGGAATAGTTTTTCGGTGAAATCCATTAAATCTTGATAATCCGCATAGGCTTGATAAAACTCAACCATGGTAAATTCAGGATTATGTCGTGTTGAAACGCCTTCGTTTCTAAAATTACGATTGATTTCATACACCCGCTCAAATCCACCGACCACAAGACGTTTTAAATAAAGCTCAGGGGCAATCCGTAAATACATTTCCATGTCTAGCGCATGATGATGTGTCACAAAAGGACGCGCCAAAGCCCCCCCCGGAATTGGATGCATCATCGGTGTTTCAACTTCCAGAAAGTTTTGATCTTCCATGGCACGACGAAAGGTTTGAATTAAACGTGAACGCAAAATAAATGTTTGTCTTGTTTCTTCATTGGCAATTAAGTCAACATAACGTTTACGGTATCGCTGCTCTTGGTCTGCTAAACCATGAAACTTATCAGGCATTGGGCGCAGTGACTTGGTTAATAATTCAATTTTATCGGCATGCACCGTGAGCTCACCTGTTTTGGTGATAAACAACGTACCACTCACCCCTGCAATATCGCCTAAATCCCACTGCTTAAACTGCTCATAAGCCTCTGGCAGTTCGTTTGCACGCACATACACTTGCATACGGCCTGACACATCTTGAATATGAAAAAAGCTCGCTTTTCCCATTACACGACGTAATACAATGCGCCCAGCAATGAACACTTTTATACTTTTTTCAGCCAGTACTTCTTTGCTATCACCAGCATGCGCTGCCGTAATATCAGCTGCCAAATGTGTGCGTCTAAACGCATTCGGAAAATCAAAGCCTGACTCACGCAATGCATCTAATTTTTGCTTTCGCACCTCATACACATCAGCAATTTCTGTATGGGGTTCTTGATGATTTGCTTCAGATGCATCACTCATTGTTATCTACTCCTGCCTTTAAACTGGCCTCAATAAAAGGGTCTAAGTCACCGTCTAAGACGGCTTGTGTGTTAGTGTTTTCAACGCCTGTTCGTAAATCTTTAATTCTTGATTGATCAAGTACATACGAGCGAATTTGTGAGCCCCAGCCAATGTCTGATTTACTGGCTTCAAGCGCGGCTTGCTCGGTCATCTTTTTTTGTTGCTCAAATTCATAGAGCTTGGCACGCAATTGCTTCATGGCTTGCTCTCTATTTTTATGCTGACTTCTGTCATTCTGACATTGCACCACAATGCCTGTGGGTTCATGCGTGATACGAATCGCAGAGTCTGTTTTATTCACATGCTGCCCACCAGCCCCTGAGGCGCGATAGGTATCAATCCGTAAATCAGCAGGATTGACTTCAATTTCAATATCATCGTCCACTTCAGGCGAAATAAACACAGCAGCAAAAGAGGTATGCCTACGATTTCCTGAATCAAACGGTGACTTACGTACTAATCGGTGAACGCCCGTTTCGGTACGCAACCATCCATAGGCATAATCACCCACCATATGAATCGTCGCACTTTTAATCCCTGCAACCTCACCTGCCGAGCACTCAATCAGATTCACTTCAAAGCCATGTTGCTCACCCCAGCGTAAATACATTCTCAGCAATATTTCAGCCCAATCTTGCGCCTCGGTGCCTCCTGAGCCTGACTGAATATCTAAAAAAGCATTATTTTGATCAAGCTTACCTGAAAACATGCGCCTAAACTCAAGGCCTTCGACTTCTTTTTGAATATTTTGAAGTTCTACAGCTAAATCATGAATCGCTTGTTCGTCTGACTCCTCACGGGCCATGTCAAACAAATCACGTAAATCAACCACACCATCAGCTAAAGCATGTAGTCTATCCACCACCGCTTCAAGTTGTGCGCGTTCCCGACCCAGCGCTTGCGCACGATCTGGATCTTCCCAAATACTTGGCAGTTCAAGCTCTCGCCGCACTTCCGTCAAGCGCTCAGCTTTGACATCAAGCGATAAAAAATCACTGAGAGAAGAAATGCGCCGAGATAAATCATCAAGCGTCAGGTTAACTTGGTTTGTTTCTAGCATTAAACCCGCCTTCAGGCTAAAAATAGGGTATTTTACATAGAAAACTCGCTACTGACCAATTAAAAATCTAACGTCCTACTCACCAATCCGTGCACGAATGCGATGCGTCGCTTGGCTATGGATTTGTGAAACACGTGATTCACTCACATCAAGCAAATCACCAATTTCTTTTAGATTTAATTCATGTTCATAATACAGCGATAAAACAAGGCGTTCTTTTTCGGGTAAACCTTCAATAATATTCGCTAAACGCACTTTAAACTCATCGTTTAGCGCATGACTTTGAGGCTCTGGCAATTGCGCGGCACCATCGCTTTTTAATAAATCATCCGTCACACCCAAATCATCAAAGCCATACACATGCGCGCCATTGGCGTCATGCAGCATTTGCCCATATTCCTTTAAGTTAACCCCCAGCGCTTTGGCAATGTCTTTATCTTTGGCATCACGCCCCAGCGTATTTTCAACATCCCGAACCGCTTTTGCGATTAAACGCGCATTGCGATACACCGAGCGAGGCACCCAATCATTTCGACGCACTTCATCTAGCATATGACCACGAATACGAATCCCAGCATAGGTCTCAAACGAAGCCCCTTTGCTGGCATCATAATGATTGGAAGCCTCCAGCAATCCGACCATACCGGCTTGCATTAGGTCTTCTAATTGAATGGACTGAGGCAAGCGCCCTAACAAATGATATGCAATACGCTTAATCAGCAAAGCATGATTTTTAACCAAGGCTTCTTTTGCCTGCTCATTAAGGGCTTTTTTCCGGGTTACGCTGTCCATATCCATAGAAACGTATCACTCCTGTTTCAACGCGTTTGATATCCTATAGAAACAGTATCAGCTATTCTTAGAGCACTCGCAATACTAAGCCGCGAGTCCTGGTACATCAACTTCGGGCTCAACCGGCTTCTTCTCCGAATTAAAAAAGCATGTGCCAGCAGTGATACCTGAAATCAAGCCACCTGCAGCACCGATAGAAGCACCAGAAACAACAGACATGCCTGCTGCCATCACTAACGGTGTCGCTAAAGCTGCTGCCACAACCAGCGTAATTGAAAGCCCTAATAGGATGGATGAAAATAAGCTTGGATGTTGTATAACTGTCGTTAATAATTCAGCGTCAACATCAGAGGCAGAGTCAGTAGCATCATCAGGAACAACTTCAGGAACAACAGGCTCAGGCTCAGGCTCAGGCTCAGGCTCAGGCTCAACAAGATTCTCCCCTTTCCATGCTTCGTATGCCAAATATGCACCGCTTACAGTAAGGCCAGCAGCTAACAATATGAGCGGCCAAAACAAAGACATTTTACTGTCTTGTAAATCATCATGTGAATCATCATAAACGATAACACTCCCGGTCAGTTCCTTAATATTTTCTGGTGTGTATTTTAGGCATAGCAAAACATCTACTATTTTTTGATAGTTTTCAGGTATACTGCCATCACCACAACCGCCTGTTATGTTGCTATATATACGATTCCTTAGCACCTCCAGCAGTTTTTGATATGGACGAGCTCCCAATAGATCACCTGAGTCAGGTGCTAGCAGCAGGGGGTTTGACATAAATCGCTCTCTATTTAATAAAAAATCGCTATAGTACATTAAGAGCACACTAAGATCTACATGTGCCTCTTACGCATTTTTTGAAAACACTAACTCAATTGCTTGTTCCATTTTAAATACCAAATCATCCGGTAAAGCACCCCCGCCTTGTGCCATGTCATCACGCCCGCCTCCACGACCACATAACGCTTGCACAAAGGCACCTGCTTTGGGCGTGCCTGTTGCTAATAACGCTTTACTCACACTCGCAACCACATGCATCTTGGTGTCTACTACACCGATTAATACAATAACGGCTGTATCAACGCGTGATTTGAGTGCATCTAACATCTCTCGTAAGGCTTTAGGCTCCACCCCATCCAGGCGCTTTAACAAAACGCGAACATCTCCTATCTGCTTAAACTCTGAGAGTAGCGCTTCGCTATCATCTGCCGCAAGACGTTGTTTCATTTCCGTGAGCTTACGTGCTTGCTGCTTGCTTTCTTCTAATATTTGCGTGAGTTTATCCGGTGCTTCTGTAACCGATGCTTTGAGTTGTGCTGCGATTTGGCCTAAATAACCTAATTGTTCACGGGTCCAATTTAGAGCATGCTGGCCTGTGACAAATTCAAGGCGCCTCACACCACGCGCAACACCATATTCTGCGGTGATTTTAAATAAGCCAATATCTCCAGTTTGACGAGCATGTGTACCACCACAAAGCTCTTTTGAAAACTCACCCATGTTAAGCACACGCACGGTGTCGCCGTATTTTTCACCAAATAAAGCCACGGCTCCCGCACGCACTGCTTCATCCATCGAAGTTTCATGCGTTTCAACCAGATAATTCGTACGAATCGCGGTATTCACACGGTCTTCGATGTGTATCAACTCATCCGGTGTAACGGCTTTATCCCATGCAAAATCAAATCGCGCACGAGTCACATCCACCAATGAACCTTTTTGTTCGACGGTATCCCCTAATATTTGCTTCAAAGCTGCATGTAATAAATGCGTTGCCGTATGATTTAAGCGTGTGTCATCTCGCGCTGATGCATTAATTTCAGCCAATACTTTGTTTTTTAACTGCAAGCATCCCGACAATAACTCACCCTCATGAATAATCGCATCCCCCACACGCTGTGTGTTATCGACACGAAATACCATATCGCCTGATGACATAGAAAGCTCACCCGTGTCACCGACTTGCCCGCCACTTTCAGCATAAAATGGTGTGACATCAAGCACCACAGAACCCCGTGTGCCGGGTGCTATTAGCTCATCAACGGGTGCGCCATCAACGCGTAATGCTAATACCGTGCTTTCTAAGCTGTTTTTTGTATAGCCTTCAAACACAGATTGTTCTGTAAAGGGCTGCATAGCCGTATAATCCACACGAAAATTTTGCGCAGATTGCGACAGGCTACGCTGCTTTTTCATACAAGCATCAAACGCGGCAACATCCACTTGAATGCCTTGTTCTCGTAAAATATCTTCTGTTAAATCAAGCGGAAATCCATACGTATCATAGAGCTTAAACGCAATATCACCGGGGAGTCTTTTTGTTTTTAATTCAGATACTGCGTTTTTAAGTAAACCTAAACCATGATCGAGTGTTTTTGCGAACTGCTCTTCTTCTCGCAACAAGGTTTTTTTAATTAAATCTGACTTGGTGTTTAATGCAGGATAAGCTTCGCCCATTTGTGCAACTAACGTATCTACGAGATTCGCCAAAAAAGGCATCGGTAATTTCAAATGATGCCCGTGCCGTACCGCACGACGAATAATACGTCTTAAAACATAACCACGACCTTCGTTACTTGGCATAATGCCATCCATGATTAAAAAAGCCGTCGCACGAATATGATCAGCAATCACATTGAGTGACGTATGATTCAGTGCGATTTTTGCACTTGTGTCGCTCAGCTGTTGAATTGCTTTTTTTAATGCTATAAAAATATCGGTGTCATAATTACTATGAACACCTTGCATAATGGCTGCAATACGTTCAAGCCCCATCCCGGTATCAATAGAGGGTTTATCGAGTGGATGTAACACGCCGGTCGCATCCCGGTTGTATTGCATGAACACCAAATTCCAAACCTCTACATATCGATCGCCTTCAGCTTCAGGCGTGCCCGGCGGGCCACCCGCAACAGATGGGCCATGATCATAAAAAATTTCGGTGCATGGCCCGCAAGGCCC
>JAALKW010000005.1:0-38277 GCA_011087865.1 Legionellaceae bacterium | reverse complement strand
GTGGCCCATATCCGCGATTAATGCGTGCTCGACAAAACATCTCGGCAAACCGCGCGTCACTTTGTAAATCAAGTGCTTGGCATTTGTCCAGCGTTTCATCAATGGCCTGTGTTGAAATTTTTCTTATTTTTAACTTATGACGCAGCTGATGCGCGCTGTGCTCTCGCCGTGAGAGCAAGCGCACCGCCACATCAAAACCTTCTGGCTGATTAGCCATCAATCACTTCACCGGTTTCAACATCAACCGTCTCAGTTATACTGTCTAATAATTCAGCGCGAACACGTGCTTCTATTTCAGCTGCAATCTCTGGGTTATCTTTAAAATACTGCCGAACATTGTCTTTGCCTTGGCCAATTTTGGATTGATTATAACTATACCAAGCGCCTGCTTTTTCAATAAAACCAAGCTGTGTCGCAAACTGGATAATCTCGCCTTCACGTGAAATCCCTTCGTTATATAAAATATCAAACTCGGCTTTTTTAAACGGTGGTGCCACTTTATTTTTAACCACTTTGACACGGGTTTCGTTACCCAAGATATCATCGCCTTTTTTGATTGCACCGGTTCGTCTGATATCCAAACGCACAGAAGCATAAAACTTTAAAGCATTACCACCTGTGGTTGTTTCAGGATTACCAAACATCACGCCAATTTTCATTCGAATTTGATTAATAAAAATCACGAGTGTATTCGAACGTTTAATATTTGCAGTTAATTTTCGAAGCGCTTGTGACATAAGGCGCGCTTGTAAGCCCATATGAGAATCACCCATATCGCCTTCAATTTCAGCTTTCGGCGTGAGAGCCGCAACCGAGTCAACCACAACGACATCAACTGCCGCAGAACGCACCAACATATCGGTGATTTCAAGCGCTTGCTCGCCGGTGTCGGGTTGAGAGATTAAAAGCTCATCCATATTTACATTGAGTTTTTTTGCATAACTGGGGTCCAGGGCATGCTCTGCATCAACAAATGCAGCTGTGCCGCCATTTTTTTGGCATTCAGCAATCACTTGCAACGTTAACGTGGTTTTTCCTGATGATTCAGGGCCATAAATTTCAACAATCCGACCTTTCGGTAAACCGCCTATACCCAGCGCAATATCAAGCCCAATTGAGCCGGTTGATATCGCTTCAATATCACGAACAGCTGTTCCATCACCCATTCGCATCACAGAGCCTTTTCCAAATTGACGTTCGATTTGAGATAAGGCGGCATTCAGTGCTTTTTGTTTGTTGTCTTCCATTGGTTCATCCGTATAAAATAGCGAGAGCTTAATTATCACATACTCCCTGCAATGCAGCAAAGGTAGATGCGCATGAACAAACCGGTTTGGATGCCACAAAATACAGAAAAAACAGCCATGACGCGCTTTATGCGTATATTGGAACAACAGCATCATTTAAACTTACCGACTTATGCAGCGTTGCATGCATGGTCTATTGCAAACCCTGCACTATTTTGGGAAGCACTGGCTGATTTTTTTAAAATTAAATGTAATACCCCCCCCACACATATTCTAAAAACAACAGAACACATGATAGATGCTAAATGGTTCGAGGGCGCAACACTCAATGTCACCGAGCATTTACTCCACCGTCATGATAATCATCCAGCTTTAATCAGTTTAAACGAAATGGGTGAGCGTGAAGTCTTCAGTTACCACACCCTAAGAGAGCAAGTGGCCCGCTGTGCTGCAGGCCTTGAAGCACAAGGGGTTCAATCAGGCGATCGCGTTGCCAGCATGCTACCCAATAGTGCTTTTGCAATCATCGCCATGCTTGCTACTGCCTCCATTGGCGCCATTTGGTCCGCCTGTGCTCCTGAATTTGGTGTCGCTGCCGCAGTGGATAGGCTCGGGCAGGTCACCCCCAAATTATTGTTAATTGCTGATGGTTATCACTATCATGGCAAAACCTTTCATCTCAAAACAAAAACTGAGGCAGTAATTAAACAAATCTCATCCATTCAAACCGTTGTGATTTGCCCTGTTTTAAACTCGCCAGATTTATTACCAAAAACCGCAGTATTATGGGATGATTTTCTTGCGCCTCACGCAGTATTTAAACCCATCCCACAAGCCTTTGATCACCCTTGGTATATTTTATTTTCATCAGGCACCACAGGACAGCCCAAATGCATCACACATAGCGCCGGCGGCACCTTACTGCAGCATGTGAAAGAGCTTGGATTACACACTGATCTGAATGCAAAAGATAATTTGTTTTTTCACACCAGTTCTGGCTGGATGATGTGGAATTGGATGGCATCAGGCCTTGCTTTGGGTGCAACGCTTGTCTTGTATGATGGCTCGCCGATGTACCCCACGTCAGATGCCATTTTTCAAATATTGGCCGATGAGTCAATCACTGTCTTTGGAACGGGTGCACGCTTTTTGGCTGCCATAGAGAAAAAAAACATCCAACCCAATACACACTTAAGGTTTAATGCACTCCGTACTATTTTATCGACTGGCTCACCGCTATTGCCTCAGCAATATGATTTTGTACAAAAACATATTAAACCTGACGTTCAGTTAAGCTCTATTGCTGGTGGCTCTGATATTATTTCATGCTTTGCGCTCGGCAACCCTATCACGCCTGTTTACCGTGGTGAATTGCAGTGCTTGGGGCTTGGCATGGCTGTTGAAATCTTTAATGAAGCAGGCCAAGCTGTCACAGCAGGTAAAATGGGTGAGCTGGTTTGTACAACACCTTTTCCATCCATGCCGATTGGATTTTGGCAAGATAATGGCCATATTAAATATAAGAAAGCTTATTTCGAGCAATTTCCGGGCGTTTGGACGCATGGCGACCTTGCTGCGCGAACCAAACATGGCGGATTAATTATTTATGGCCGCTCGGATGCCGTTTTAAATCCGGGGGGCGTACGCATTGGTACGGCAGAAATTTATCGCCCCCTGGAAGATTTACCCGAAGTACTTGAAAGCATTGTCATCGGTCAACCCTTTGAGGGTGATGTGCGTGTTGTTTTATTTGTGAAGCTCAATCAAAACATTCAACTAGATGAAGCTTTACGAACTAAAATACGGCAAATGATTCGGACCCAAGCCTCTCCACGTCATGTACCTGCTAAAATTTTAGAAGTAATCGATATCCCTCGAACCATCAACGGAAAAATTGTCGAAGTGGCCGCACGCCAAGCGGTGCTCGGTGAAGCCATTAAAAACCTCAGTTCACTTGAGAATCCAGAAGCCCTTGCGTACTTTAAAAATCGGCCTGAACTGCTAGACAATGCATAATTATAAATAATTGTAAAACATACCCTAACAAAACGAACAATTGCGCCCTATAATAAGCCACACTGCTTACTGTTATGGCTTGAATTGGATGTTCTATGTTAAAGAAAGAAAAACGACCCAACTGATTCCTTTGGTTCACCAGCGGGCAATTGATTTAGCATATCAAGTCGAACTGATTTCAAAAACACATCCAGATAGCCCATATAATGATTAAAGAGCAAGAGCTCGAAAAGGCAATTGTTGGGATAATAGCGTTGCAGAGAGCTTTTTTCACACGCTAAAAGTGGAGTTAACCCACCAATTTAAATTTCACACCCGAGAGGAAGCTAAACAACTGATATTTGAATATGACGAGTATGAAAGGCAGGCTGCATAAATCCATGAAAAATTTGTCTAGAAAAGTGTTGCCAGATCACACACAGGCTGCTAACAACCGTCAAGCCACCAGCCTTGCGGGTTCGGTCTGACTTTAAAATGGCTAAAGTCCAGTAACGAGCTACGACACTGTACACGAGTTATTGTTTGGCATAGTAAAGGTCTTGCTGTGTTTAGCATCGCCGCACTTTATCTTGGTGTTCCCTTCGTCTTCCCCAGAGCTATCCATAGTAGTTACATAGACCGTCGAACCTTCATTCGCACAAAGTGACACAGTGCTCCCATCATTTGCTTGTAGATAGTCTACTTTCCCTGTCCCATGCGCGTACCGCCAGTTACATGTTCCATCAGTGAGACATACCACGTGCATACAAATTTGGGTGTCAGTGCAATGAATAGACCCACAATCTGCGAGCGCGTTAGAGGTAAATAGTGCGGGTAGCACCGATAGTGAGAAGCTAAGCAGTATTTTCCTTCCGGGCAGATCCCTTCTTAATAAAGGTTCAGCTGCCTTGGTTAATCGTGTTAGAAGCATTGTTACCTCCTATGCATTCGTTATAGAGGGGCAGGCGGAGCGTGCCAGGGGAAAAGAGACAAAATTCATGATGTGCTAAGTAACTCGATTAGCTTGCCATAGCCCCTTTTTTTTGTCTAGCTTTATTTGTTATCTCAACCGATTCTGGTGGATTAATATACACGGCCTTCGGTATTTTTTTAAGTTGTGGTTGTCTGGGTTCTGTCGCAAAAAATACTGGATACCGGTAAATCAACAGAGCGACTTAAAAAATTAAAAACTTATATTGCGAATAATAAAACTAAGATTGTTAACTATAGAGAGCGTCAAAAAAACGGCTTGGTTTTTACCAGTAACTTGGCTGAAAGCACGGTTGAAAGTCTGATCAACCAACGATGCAAAGGGCAGCAGCATATGCATTGGTCAAGAGAAGGATTGGATCCTTTGTTGCAATTAAGAGCAGCTATTGGATCAAATGATTGGGATAAAATCTGGAAAACTGCGGTAATGAATGCTATTTATGCCCAATAATGAACTCTTTTTATTACACTTCCTTTGGTAACCCTCCCTTAAATTGTGCCACATTCAGGAGATCCCTCGCTGCGATCAGGATGACGTGGGGAGTTACAAATAAACTAAATATCGATATAATCAAATCGCATTTTATTAATTTTTATTGCTTCTAAATGGGTAGTGCTACGACGCATGATTAAATAACAAGAATAATCTAACAGGGCTTAACAAACATTATGGTCACCATCATGCACTTTCTGATATTCATTTAACGATTGATGCCGGCGAAATTTTTGGCATTATTGGTAAAAGTGGCGCGGGAAAATCAACTTTACTCCGTTGTATTAACTTACTTGAACGCCCTGATAGCGGTACTATAACCGTTAATCAACAAGATATGTTAGCGCTCACACCACATGCTTTACGTGATGCACGCCATCAAATTGGCATGATTTTTCAGCATTTTAACTTACTCCAGGCCAAAACAGTCTACGAAAATATTGCTTTTCCTTTACGTATCCAGGGTGTGCCTCATGCTGACATCAAAACACGTGTGAACCAGCTCTTAGCGCTTGTTGAGCTCAGCAATAAAGCCGAGGCTTACCCTGCGGCCTTAAGTGGCGGTCAAAAACAACGTGTTGCCATTGCACGAGCACTCTCAAGTGAGCCTCGTGTTTTACTCTGTGATGAAGCAACGTCAGCACTAGACCCTGAAACCACAACCGCTATTTTAAATTTACTTAAAAAAATTAATCGTGACTATGGGATTACAATTGTTTTAATTACCCATGAAATGGATGTCGTCAAACAACTCGCACATCGCGTTGCACTGATGGAGGCGGGCTCTATTACAGAAGTTGTGGCCTTAAATACGCTATTTTCACAACCCGCAACCCCTGCAAAGCAATTATTATGCGCACAATTAAGTCCTGACTTACCCGATTGCTTGGCCAAACAGCTCTCGCAAACAGAGAGTAACCAACCACTACTACGCATTTTTTTCCAAGGCGAGGCAGTAAACGGCCCGATTATTAGCCAAATTAGTCGGGACTTAAAAATTAATATTAATATATTGCTTGCAAACATTGACCGGATTGATGGCATCACCTGTGGTGTTGTTGTGCTTGAGTTAGACGCAACCCCAGCCCAACTCGGCACTTTTTTAAAGCATTGCGAACCTTTTGATTTAATAGTGGAGACGCTCGGTTATGTCACCCATGATGCTTCATGATATTTTAATCGCCACCGGCGAAACACTCTATATGGTATTTTTAAGTACTTTTTTTGCGGCCCTGTTAGGCTTGCCACTGGGTACATGCCTGTTTGTGACGCGTACGATTAAACCCCATCCTGTATTACATCAAATAACAGCAGGCATAATTAATTTTACGCGCTCTATTCCGTTTATTATTTTACTGGTCGCATTAATTCCTGTAACACGCTTGATTGTGGGTACGTCTATCGGATTACATGCAGCGATTGTCCCACTGACATTAGGTGCCGCCCCCTTTTTTGCGCGACTTGTTGATAATGCTTATCAAACCCTGCCTCAGGGGATTTTTGAAGCTGCAGAGGCCATGGGCGCCTCTACTTATCAAATTATTTGCCATATTTTACTGCCTGAAGCACGTGCTGCACTCATTCAAGCGCTCACAGTTACGGCCACAACACTGGTTAATTACTCAGCCATGGCCGGTACCGTTGGCGGTGGTGGCCTTGGTGATTTGGCCATCCGTTATGGTTATCAACGCTTTAATCTGACGGTGATGCTCACAACTGTTTTGATTTTAGTGATTATTGTTCAGCTTTTCCAAGTGTCAGGCGATCGCATAAGTACTTATTTATCTCGAGGGAATCATTCATGATGCGCTGTATCAAATTATTACTACTGCCTTTATTGTTGAGTTTATGTGCTTGTCAACAACCATCGACACCAGCAAATACCTTAGTGATTGGGACCATTGCAGGCCCCGAAACTGATTTAGTGAAAACCGCTCAGGCTGTTGCAAAAGATAAATCTAACTTAGACATTAAAGTCATTGAGTTCAGTGATTATAATTTACCAAACGAAGCCCTTCAAGATGGTAGTTTAGATGCCAATGTCTATCAACATCTGCCTTATCTTGAATCCGCTCAAAAAGCACACGGTTATACTTTAGAGCCTATTGGCCGGACATTTTTGTTTCCAACAGGCATTTATTCTAAAAAAATAAAATCTCTTGATGCACTGCCTGAACGCGCACAAATTGCTATTCCAAACGACCCTAGCAACGAGGCACGCGCACTGATATTACTGGCTACAGCACACTTAATTACCTTAAAACAAACCAATACACCCAGCCTTCAAGACATTTTGACTAACCCTAAAAAAATTAGATTTAAAACACTAGATGCCGCACAACTGCCTCGTATATTACCTGATGTGGATGCCGCTGTGATTAATACCACTTTTGCCATTCCTGCTGGATTAAACCCAATGCGTGATGCACTCATCACAGAAGATAAAAATTCACCTTATGCTAATTTAATTGTTATAAAAATAGATACTCCTAAACGCGAACAACTCGATTTATTTGTCAAAGCCATGCATTCAGATGAAGTTCGAAAGAAAGCCAATGCCCTGTTTGGAGATGCTGCACTGGCTTCATGGTAAATAAAAAGGACTAGTGCTCAGCCTTGCCTAAACGCCGGCTATTTGGATCTTTTGCATAGGTCGCTAAAATATCTCCAACCAAACCATCCATCGCACTGTTTTTATTTTCTTCTTCGATTAAGCCACCTTCTTCTTTTAATTCATTCAGGCGCTCAGTCAGTTCTTTTGTAATAGAACCATTTGGAAACAATAACGCGAGAAAACGACGTGCCTCGCCTGGCCCTAAGTGTCTGTAAAGTTGATTACGAACCATGGCATCTTCAGCGGTTGTACTAAAAGCCCAAAGTTCAATAGGCCCCAAGGTTAGCGTTAATAACTGTACGCTGATACCATTTTTTGTTGCAAATTGCGCGAGAAAAGTTCCCCCACCTTCTCTTGGCCCATGTACACGCGTTCTTAAGGCGACTTTGGCTGTTTCTGATAGCCCAAAAATTTTACTGGTTTTTTCAATCGTTTGTGCAGGACCTGCATCCATAATAAAAACAGAAGTTGCAAACTCAACCATTACAGCATCAAAATCATCGAGCGACTGCGATAAAAGAGAAATTTGAACATTCCATTTTCGTCCTTCTCGCATATCAATAATCACTTGATCACGCACAGCAGCAGAACTCGCTGTACGATGAAATTCATCATAAACAATGCGTTTAGGATCTTCTCTGATTTCACGGATCCGCTCTAAGTGATATGGATGATATTGCTCAAGGACGTTATTGACACTCTCTTCAGTCAGATAATAATGCCGCGCAAGCACATAGCGCGCGAGCATGTACATCACCGATGTACGCCTATCTGCAGCTTCACCCCCACTTTTAGCGACTTCATCTAAGTCTAAAGACACAACTCGCGCATCCCCAATATCAAACGCTGTTACACGAGATAAGATAGGATATTCCCGCACAGCACTGGATATCATACGAGAAAAGGCAGCAATCAAAGACTCCCCTGTGGGTGCTGTTATTTTTTCATATAAATCTTCGATGGATGGTGTACGACAAATAGAAGCCGCATCAGCCAACAACGGCATCGCGTAGCGCTGCGCCAGTAAAGCTTCATGTGTAAACCCTGCTGAAAATAAAGCATCCGTTACTTCCCACCAAGTTGATTTTGAGTCGCGAACAAACCCAATTTCTTCCAAAATACCATCTAATAATTCTTCAATCCCCGGTGCATAAGGTGCTGGATTATTGTCATCAGATAAACCTTTATAAAGCTCATCGACAACCATCCCTGCTAAGTCCGGCATGCCATCATATGGCTTTTCTGTTCCCAGTGGCGTGGTTAATAGCGTTAAAAAATTAACCAAAAATGAACGTTCCGATGGTGTTGGAAAGCGTGAGCCCAGTTGTGTATCAAATGGATTGATTGAATACTCTGGTAGCATACGCAGACGATGATAAGCCACCAAGTGCCGCTGATTTTCAGGCAAGGCCTCTCGTAACAGCGAAATTAAACCACTACTTGATGGACCGATATCAATAATCGCGATACGTGGCAATCGCAAAATACCACCCGACATACACAATGCTAAATTCTGTGCATTCGATAAAACCGATTTACCTGACCCTGGACGAGCATAAACCAAATCAATCCAAGTCGTTTGTTGATTTGAGCCTGGCTGAAAAGGCCAAAGCTTACCATCTGGGGAGCGAAGCAATAAGGCCCCTGTTTTCCAAGGGGAAGCCGGTCGTGTCACCGGTAACATGGTCACCACATCCGTTAAAGGCGCAACCGCTGCAACCGCTGGACTTTCTGTTGTCGTGGCCAACATATTCGCTGCAAACCCTGCAAATGGATCGCCACAAATTTCTGAAACATCGGTTGATCCCCAACCTTGAATTGCTTTCGCAAGCTCTGAGCTACGGCGGCGTAAAAGAGGCAGCTGCCCTTCTGGCGCCCACGTGCTCGCAACCACACGCAAGCGAACAATCGCTTCATCGGTATTGAGTTGTAAATATTTCAATAAGTTGACTGAATCACTAATCAGGCGATTTTGTGCCGATGAAAAACTTAAAATAGCGGCCAGTAAGCCTTTTAATTTGGTTGTACCTAACCCTTCGCTTTCAATTAAGAAAGAAATACGCCACGGAATATGTGTCGGTAAAATACGAGAAAATAACGTAATAAAAGGCCGTATATCTTTAGGAAATAAATCCACATAGGCGCTCGAGTATAAGCGATTACCCACTAAAACAGTCCGTCTATCAATAATCTCAGCATCTCGTGGCAGTACTTGCTTTGCAAGCGATGGCCATAATAAATCGGAGGCATCTCCCTCAAAAGCATTCAGCTCACGCACGGGAATCTCATCCCCAGGCAAGGTGGCACGCCAGTCATCCGCTGTAAAATCTGGATCGGCAGTCATCCGAATGGCATACACAGCGTCATGCACAGGAAGTAATTCAGATACAACACTCAGCGTTTGCAGATCACTTCGAATTGAACGAACATAAGCATCATGGGTATCTCGTAGTTCAGGTATCGCCGCATAAATCGTCTGCGAATGCTTAAATGCTGGAGATTTTTTATTTTTAAGCATTTTAAGCTTTGCTTTATTTGCTGCTTTTAGTTGATCTTGTGGCAAATTAAAAGGACGCGTCATTAAGACAAAATAAACTTTTTCTGCCGCACAATATTGCCCTAAAAAACTCCCTCGTTCTTCGAATAAATCATCTAAATTGAGTTTAATCCGTTTTGCCGTGGCTGCTGCTGGCGCATAAATATCTTGTATGTCTTGTTTAATATTTTGTTTGTCATGTTCAAAATAAACTTGTAACGCATGTCCTGCACGCGTCATTGGGGATCGAAAACTATTGGTTAAGCCTTCGACCAACGTTGAAAACTCTTCGTTACCCAGTAAAGCCGTAATCCCATCAATTTCTAAAACCGAAAGCAATGAACCATCATGATTCACTAAAACCGTTGGTGAATCAGCTGTTTCTAACTCACAATAAGAGGCTGTCGTTTGCTTTAAAGAAGTGCTAAACCAAGCAAAAAAAGTATCAACCCCTTCAAAAAATGACTCTGTCCACTTCCCCATCCCTTGCTCTCCACATGCACGCTGGCTTAGATTTATTTTTATTTTTGCTTTTCTATCCCTGCCACTTCTTCTAAAGCGCCAGCTGCCCAGCTTTCAATTTGTCTTCGAAATTTAGCACGTGAAGGAAGTAAGCGCATATCCCGAAAAATAGGCTCTGCTTTTTCAGGCTCAGCATAACCTGAGTCAATCAACAAGCGTCCAAAAATAGCGGGATCGCTTGTCCCTTCGCCAAACTTTTCTTCTATCGGTTGTGTTCGAAACTTTAAACTTCGATAAATACCCTGTGCTGTGCTTTTATAGCCCGTATCGTTTGTAATGGCACAAAACAATACATGACATAAGCTGTTGAGTTCTGACTGTGACAGCTCTGGCAAATAAATTAATGATCCGCCACCATATCCCCCAACCCCAACAGACTCAACAAAAAAACATTGCGCGCAAAAGCAACAAGCTGTCGCAAGGTTTTCAAGCTTATTGTGTGTGTAATTACCATCAAGATTTATCACTTCTTGAAAAAGACGTGCCTGAAACCCGCAAAATCTGCAGGTATATTGGTCTCGGTCAAATACTTTTTTTTCAAATGCCTTAAACCGAGGGTCCGCGTGCCTGGCGGAGTACAACCGCCAGGCCCCCGCGGACGCCTTCAATCGAATGAGAATCGGTTCAGCAATTTGATTAACCATATCTCACGCTCATATTAATTAACTATCACCATACTGAATTCCGGTTGGACCGGCTGTGGTCGCGCCACTACCAAACATGGTCGCACCTGCAACATCAAGAATAGATGGCAAGAATAATAATGCGGCCGAAATAAAGACCAGTGCAATCGGTGTACCAATAGGGATTTGGGTTGGATTATCTTTATGTTGCTTAAATTTCATAATCGCGCCAATTGAGAAGCCTAACCCTGCCAAATAAGAGGCCGCCGTAATTAACTTTGTTAATTGCTCAAAAGATCCTGTAATCGTAGACGCCATACCCCCTAAGGTTAAACTGGTGTCCGCGAGCACTGCACCCGAAAACATTAGCATGCCCAATAACTTCAGGATTATCAGCAATTTATTTTTAATTATCATCTACATTCTCCAAAATCATCATGAACCTAATAAGGTATTATTAACCATTTCGACGGTTCCCACAATATTCACCGCTAATATCCCCCCAAATACATGCATTAAACCTTTACCCATACCACCTGGTTGTTGTCCTTGCGATGCCGAGCGTGAAATTAAAACCCACCCTCTCACAAAAGCATATAATCCAATCGTTTGGAAAATAATAACAACGGCATTACCCAAATCACTATCACCCGAAAAAATACCCGTCATGATATCACTGTCACCATAAGCGAGCACACTCGAAGAACCAAATGAGCTGTTTAACATAATATCCATTGCTGTCGGAAAATAAATTAGCAATCCTGCAACCAGTAGATAAAATATAGGCTCTTTAATGCTAGATGTTGAAGACTGCATGGTTCTTGCTTCACCATACACTTTCAACGTATAGACTGCTTTTAGCCCCAAAGAGAGACCGATTAGATATGCAGCGCCCGTTATTAAGTTTTGAACAGGGAGCAATGACTGAGCTAAGTTAACAAGCATTTCCGTTGTCATACTTGAACTACTCATAATCGCCCCCTTGACTCATGCCTCATGACTGATAACTGATAACTGATAACTGATAAATAAATTAGCTATCCGCCTGACTAAATCGAATCACGCGCCCAGAACTCGTAAACACGCGGCCCAGCTTTGCATTAACAATACGCACAGAGCCATAACCTGGCACCGGTGAGCCTCGACTGACGGTTAAACTTTTTCCTTCATCAGACATAAGCCATGCACGTCCAGGAATAATCGCTTGAATCGCATAAACAGTTCTCGGAGCAGCCGTTCTTTGTCGCTCAGACGACGAGCGTGATGATGTCACACGTTTTGAACGACTGAGCGTTTGTAAGCGGCCCATTTGTTGTGACTGCTGCTCTAAGCGCTCGCTCAACACCAACATGGTTTGCTGCACATCCGTCATCTTAGTTGAAACGTCACTGATGCTCTGCGTCACCGTATTGATTTGGGTGCGAATATCAACCAACTCTTCTTCTATTTGCTTTTGCTCTGACTTAAGCGCTGACAACGTGCCCGTATCTGCACTCACAGCCGCTGTATTATTATCAGTTGTAGACAGTGTTGAGAGAATAGGCTGTTGTGGTACAGATTTCTCTGCTGGTATTCTTGTCGAAGCACTTGATGTCGTTGTTTTTTTAGATGTGCTTGATTTTGAAGAGAAGAAACCTGTCACCCCTTTATAAATCAATAAAACCAAAATTAAAGCAGCAACTGCAATCAAGCCTTTCTTAAACGTATCAACAAGTTTCGGATCAAGATGATCAAACCGTCCTCGTCCAGGTGGCGAAGAAACACCTTCTCCCCCATGGCCTGCATTATTTCCCACTGTGTCATCATCTAATTCTAGATCTAAATCTGATGAAGAAACAGCATCTTGCTCTGTACCTAGTACATCAAGATCAGCAAATTGATATTCATCTTGATTATCTTGCTGATTGTCTTGTTGATCATCATCTGCCATCATCACCCATCCACCCAGTTATTAGCCTATCTGAACATCTTGTGTAAACAGGATGCCCATGCCTGTGCCAGAAAACAACTCCACTGTTGTCGGCTTATTCATTAATTTCTCGGCTGTTTCTGACCATGCTTTACCGACTTCACCTAAACCGATTAATGCATTTTCAAGCATCGAACGATTGATACCATTTTGAACCGTTGTATCGGTTGTTCCCCCCGTACCACCAATCGTAATCGTCGTATCGGCTGATTGAATCGCACTACTAAAGCCTTCCAAGCAAGTCGATGCAAACAAAGAGCCATATCGCATCAAATAATGATGATTCACACGGACAGCCAGTGCCGTACGCGCTGTATTTGGATCAATCGCATAGGCATTAATACTCATCGTGGTGTCTGCTCCTGGCATAGAGAGCGTATTAAACGTCACAACCATTTGATCCGCATTTGATGGCAGCGTAAAACTTCCAATTAATTTTGAGCCTTTAAGTTTACCGGAAACAATCGTTGCCAAAATAGGACCTGGCTCATCGGTATTCACCGACGTTTCTAAAACTGCGAATAAAATATCGCCTGTTTTAATAAAGATTGAATTGGGATTGGTCAGTGTTCCGGCCGGTGATGCTGCAGCTTGTGTCGCAGCTTCTGTCTCGGAAGCTAATCCTGCTTCTTGTTTCGTATTTTTATCTTCTTTTTCTGTGCTCATAATAAAGACTTGTGTCGGCACATTTTTCCAACCCTGAAGAGCCTGACCCGCAGCTGAAAGCATCCGTCCACTGAGCTGCTTTACTTTTGCCTGATAACGCTGCTCTAAAGCTTTGCTTTGCTGTTGGGCCATGAGATCTTGTAATTTTTTTGTATCTGATTTAGCGGCACTCACATCATTTTTTTTAGTGCCTGTTATCGAGGGAATACTCGCCATTGAACTCAAGTCGGCATTATCTGCCACTTGCGTCGTATCAGCTGCTGGCAAACCTAATTCGGCATTGGTGTAACCTGCCGCTTTGAGTTGCGCCAAACTACACGAGCTAATACGCTGTATCGCGGCAGCAGTCACCCCTTGTGCTCGCAATGTCGCTAGTTTTTTAGCATCACATCCTGCCTTTTGTACATCATCCACCGAAACACCTGCTGGCAAATCAGTGGCGGCTTTAATGCCATCTTCAGAAAAACCTGCCGCTTTTAATTGATCTAAACTACATGAGCTCACTCTTTGTATTGAGGCAGCACTCACGCCTTTCGCACGCAATGCTGCTAATTTTTTAGGGTCACATCCTGCGGCACGCACATCATCTAAAGAGACACCCGCAGGCAAACCTGTTGCAGCAGAAATATCTTTATCAGAAAAACCAGCCCCTTTTAATTCACCGTCTGAAAATCCGCCACCTTTCATGGCCGCTAAATCAACGCCCGCTGATCGCGTTGCACAAGCAGAAAAACCACAAGCTTTTAAATCTGACACTGTCAAAGGAATCGCTTTGATCTCACGTGCCGTAAAGCCTGCCGCTTTGAGCTCTGGACAAGAGCAAACGGTATGCAAATCTTCAAATTTATAGCCATATTTTTTGAGTTGACAGCAACTGCACTCTTGATGCAAATCCGAAAGGGTTGCCCCTTTATCGAGTATTTCTTTGATAGCTGCAGTGCTACATGCTTCTGTCTTCAATTTTTCAAACCATAAGCTTTTTGACACACCATCTGTATTTGAGTGTGACAACGTCACAAAGCCCTCGCCCCCTTCACCATATTGTGGTCCAATTAAATCCACGCCATCACCAAATGCTTGTGTTTTAATAATGGTTGGAATCGCACTGCCACCACTTTTAGAAGCTGATTCAGCTTGATCAATATTTTGCTTATTTTGAAGGGTTGCATATTGAGCCGTCTGGTTCAGGCTACCCGGAATAGATTTAATATTGGTTGGCACTTTTTTAACGTTTGCAGATGACACAACGTTATCTTGATTAAAAGCCCTTATTTTAAAAAAACCAATCATCACACTCGCCACCAACAAAATCGCGGTGAACAAAATAATCACGCGGGTTCGTGTATTTGAAAAAAGTGCTTTTATATTCTCTTTTTTTCCGGCCATGGTGTTATAACCCTTCTACCTTAAGCTGCATCACTTTTCCATGCCATGAAACCAATAGCACGGGCGACTTATGCATTTCGTAGGCATGTGTGCCATCTGCACTCGTCATGCTACCAATCCATCCAGGAGACAAAATGGTCAAATTGGTCCTAATAAACATTCGACTCTTTAAGAGCCAAGCTTTTGCATCGCCTCCGCTCACGGTTAAACGTGTACTGCCTGCTGGTGGCACGCCATCTAATACATGCAGTAAAACATCACTGGCAGAGGGTGGCAAATTAGCCCCCATTGGCATTTGCTTTGCATTCGGTCCATACCCTTGAACGCGTAAATCCACACGATAATCCACTGCTTTTTGCCCTGGAATAAGGGTTAGCATGACAGGAGTATTCAAGCCTTTCAATCGAACAGCCAAATTACCATAGGTATATAATTTGCTCGCCTGAATCATCAAGGTATTACTGACTTTATCCCATTGGATATTAAACGCATTCGGATCACCCAAATCATATGCTGAAATCGGCCATGCTGCACCCGTTGAATCAAGAAAAACCAGTGACGACACAAAACCTTGCGATAAACGAATCGCTGGCGGTGTTGAACCAGGGGATAAATTGACAAACTGTGATGTTGCTGTGGGCTTCGGCGGTGTTTCTGGTGAAGTAGCTAGCGCATACTCATCTTCATGATAGCGCTTTTTAATTCTTACCGTTTCTTTGGGTGTTAACGGAAACAATTGCTTTTCTACTTCATCAAATGCCAGTTCATTGATCATGCTTTCATCTGAAGCGCTCATCACGGCCTCATTACCACTGCTTTGCGCCCGTGCCCGTCGAGACGGCGGTTGCATTATTTTAGTCGGTGATTTTGTAGTGGTACTTGTTGACGATGTCTCTGTCTTACTATTACTGTCTTTGGCACCTAGTTTTTGCTGCAATAGCCGTAATTGGTCTAATGCCTGCTGAGCAGAATCATCTTTTGATGAGGCACTGAAGGCCCAAGGCGAAAATAAATAAGAAGCTAGCAGCAAAAAACAGGGGAATATCATTCTGATTCTCATTGCGTGTCAGCTCCACTCGTCGCAGCAGGTCCAACCACAAACTGTGCAATCCCAATCCCTCTTGGCGAATTCAAAGTGGATATTCGTGTCACCAAAATAGTCACGACATTACGCTGCTGTGAAAACTCACTCGCACTTTGATACGTCACAAGAATCGGCATTTGTATCCGCCATGAATAACGACCATTTAATAAGCCTTTTTGCAAAATAATAGGAGCACTGGTAGCAACCGCTGACACAATTAATTTTTTTGCTTTCACCGCATCCAAATTATTAGAATCTTGCAGAGCTTTTAAAAATTGTGTCCAGCCAGAAGAAGTAAAAAAATCTGATGATGCTTGTAACTCTGTTCTATAGTTTACAAAATTATACGTGAACGCTGCAATAGCTGCTTGATTGGTCCACTGCAGCACCGCTGAATCTGATTGATTCGGCTCATTGAGTGCAAACAAAGGGGTAATGCGTCCGTTGATGCTGGTTGCAAAGTATTTAGGAATAGGCGGATGCGTCAGCAAATAAGCTAACAGTGATATCATCAAAAAATTAACAATAATAGAAAGCAATAAAACCAAAATGACTTTACGTTGGCCGTCGCGATAAAAGGTATTTCTTAATGTCACCGCGGTTAAGGCGTCTTCTGCCATAGTATCCTCTCTTTAATTGGGCATGAGCTTCTCAGCATCATCAACCGTTGGATCATCAGCCAATAAAGGGACTGATGTCTTATTGGCTTCATCCATTGCGGTTAATTCAATTGGTGGAGCCTCGCCATTTGTTGCATAGTAATGCCGTTCGGGGATATGTAAATACACATAAATTAATCCAAAACTTAACAATACGCTGATTACCAAAGAAAAAACAAGTGCGCTTTCAATAAACCGAAACGTTCCTACATAAAATCGCTTTGACTGTATGAGTAAACGCCACACTTCACGCCGCATGCTTGCTCCTACCTGCTTTTATTAAAAACGATTATATGGTTTTTTATACAATCGTTCGTCTAAACGTAATTTCAATCCGTGCATTCGGTGATTTATCACTTGCACGTGCTCCGATGACAAGGGGCTTGTCATTACCTTCTCCACGAGAAAAAAGTAACCGTGTGTCTACACCTTGTGACCATAGATAATTCGCCACCACTTCTGCACGCGTGGCTGACAAGGCATGCTCACGCTTGGTGGAGACATAACGGCTAGCATAACCTGTTACCTCAACCCCTACTTTACGAAATTGTCGTAAATAACACGCAATTTCATTTAGCTCATCATACGACTCCCAGGTTAATCGCGGCGATTGGTCGCCAAATAATGCCTTAGCAGGAATCGTTAATAAGTAATCTTGTCCCACAGAAATAATTTGAACCCCTCGCTCGGTTAAGCGCTTTTCTAATGCAATGATTTCAGCATCACCCAAAGCGACTTGCTGAGGCAAAATCGGTTCGTCACGAATAATACTGGGAGTAGGGGCTGATTGGCAGGCGCCAAGCAACATACAAACAAGTAATATCAATAAATTAGGCAAGTTGCCAAGTCTATTTAAAAAATATCGACTCAACACGGATTCAAACCCTCATTGGCCGCAAAGTATTCCCCATAAAAACATACTCAACCCAAAGAGACAAGTTTAATTCTTCTAATTTTTTTATTTTTTTATTTTTTTTCAGACGCTTTATCTCGTGCTTCATGAATACGCTGTACTAATATATGAACTGCTCCTGTAAGCTCAGCCGCATCCATTAAAATATGATGTATTGGCGGATAATTGGTTGCCATTTGTAAATCTTTAATTATTTCGTTCGCAACAGCCCCTGCAAGCTTATCTTTAGCGCCTGATAACCTTCCGATACTCATCAAGTAATCACGCGCAACTTGAATCGGCAATAACGGCTCTGCAAATGCATCCGCGTCTGCTGCCAAAATAGGAGGCGTACCGGGTGGTAACTCTCGTAATGGACTAAATATTGTGATGTTCTCAACTGGCGTTTCATCAAATAACTCATCCACCTGTTCTGGCTCATTGCGTTTATGAAAGGCTAGCAGTGCTGCAACACCCCGCTTCATTGAATCTTTTTCTTTCTCTTTCGCTTCTTTCAATAAAGATGCAACCAGCGGAATTTCATCATCGGCTGCTGTTGAAGCCACTCGAATCGTTAAATCCCCCCCTTCTATCACAGATTGAAATAACTTACTTTGCTGAGATAATTTGGCTAAATAAGCATCTGATGGCGGCTCTACTTTTAAAAACTGATTAATCTTTAATCGTGCTACTGGTTTGGGATTGGCGTAAAACATACGTGCCCGAATCACTTGTGAGCGAAAGAAAATATGCGCCTCACCTTCGGTTTGATCTTTTAAATCTAATAAATCAATACGCGCACGCTTTTCAAACGAAGAACTTTTGGTATCTTGATAAGTATTCGCGATACTCGTATCTTTTGTTTGAAAAGCATCAACTTTGGTTACGTATGCCTCGCCTGCTGTTTTGGTAAAAAAGTCCCAGGTTTCGGTTGGATCCTCAAGTTTCATACAAATTTTAATATTTGTATTCGCGCCAATAGATGCCGCTTCTTCTTTTGAGGTTTTTTGAAATGCCGGTAAATCCTGCCCTGCAAAAATCGCCGAAAATCCAAGTGACCTGGCCTGTGCTGGCACCACAGCAAAGCCTTGTACCGCATAATACCCATACTCATCTAAAATACATAAATAAGGCGTTGGCGCGGTGGTTGGCTTACGTTCAATCACATCTCGATATTCCCCCTCCACCTCTTCACCAAGCCCTGCGGCCATCATGGCTTTCAACGACGCCACAATAATTTTACCTAAATTTGCAAGTTCATCCGGTGATTTCTCTAAAGCAGGCAGTAATACCACTAAAATACGTCGGTTTAACACCACGTCTTTAAAATCCACCTCTGCCAGATTGGTTCGAATAATATGCCCATACGTATCCGCTAAAGAAGAAAAGCTTCGAACCAATTGCATCGTAATAAAACCATGCTGCTCGAGCACCTGTGAGACTTGTTTTCCTTTTTTTTCTTTATTATAACCCGGTAATGTCATGAGATAATTTCGAAGGGGATCGGTCACAAGCTTTGGAATAGACTCAATATTTACACTTTCTTGGTCATCACGTGGAAATACTTTATCAATCACAATCGATTCTAAGCGCTGTATATCAAAATAATTTCGGATATTATTGGCATCGAGTAAAATAGCTCCTTCATCTCGCATATACACCAATAGCCGCATTAACGCTTCAACAAATGCAATCGCACGCCCTTTCCACATATCACCATCAGAGGATTGACCCGAGCTCCCCATTAAATTCACCACCAGCTGCGTTAACATGCTGGATGAGCCTTGGCAAAAAGGATTGAGCGTATTTGATAACCGGCTTTTCTGAGGACCGACAATATCACGCGCACCGGTCATAAAATTAATCAGCAATAAATCATCTTCGCGCCCCATGCTCCGGACCATCGAAAATACTTTTGCATAGAGCGAATTATCCCCTTTTCCGTCGACATAAATAAATCCACTGCCTTGCACCAAAGCATTATATGCCATGGACACTAAAGCTTCTGTTTTACCACTTCCGGTTGAACCAAAAATAAGTACGTGTGTTCGCATGTCTTCATTGGCAAACCACAGTTCTTCGTTTGTTTTATCGTCATTACCAAAATAAGCAATGCCTCGTGCTTTATTTGGTTTTTTAATCCCTGGAATTAAATCATTGAAATCTTTAATTTTGGCCACTTTCGGCAATCGAATCGGTAACATTTGCTTTCGTGTCGAGGTATAAAAATAAGTACATATTCCTAAAATCAGCACAAAACCTGCAGCTACTGGAAAAACATAGCCGACCCCTGCCATGACAATCAATAAAATGGCAACATTGCCTGAATCAGAAAAAAACGTGCTTAACCGCTCACCAATGGTTCGTGTGTCTCGTAATAACCGGGTCGGATCTACCTCATGGCGTGCATCAATCCCTCGTTTCATGGAGTGAGCCCCCTCAATTCTTTCGGTGAGAGCAAAATTTCTTTGATTGCTATCTCAAGCGCTCGAATGGCTTCATCAATCATTGGTGTTAACGAGCGCCGCCCCATCACTTGTTCTGCTCGCCAATGTGCAAAAGGCCCTCCCACTTCAGAGTAAGGCGTTTGCCTTCCAATGCTATTCAGCATATACCACAAACGTCTATCTATCGGCTTAAGCCATAAAAACTCAGCACTAGGCACTACCCCATCATCTCGAGAAGCCTTTAATAATTCGGCCATCACCGTTAGCTGATAGGCATGTTTTTGTATAATATTTTGTACCGACTCCGTATTCTCATATTTTTTAATGGTTGGCAGAGCCACTGAGTAGTCTGGCTTACCATCCACATACGTTTTATCTAATGTTGTCAAAATCAAGGTCGCCGCCTCTCTATCACGATGCATGCGCGCCATAAAAACAGCTGCCAATGCTTGCATCTGCGGTGAACAGGTTTGAAAACCATCCCAATAAGGCCCAAGTTGTAACGTAAATACACGCTTTGCATCCCCGCGACGTATGCCTGCTGTCATTTCTTGTCCTGGAAGTGGTGTATCTAGCAGCGCATCTTCTTTTCTTAATAATTTATGCTTGCGAGCAAACTCCATCGGCGTCATGCCCATTGCCCAGGGGCCTTTGTTCACATCAGTCGCCACCAAATCCATTTTTTTGACGGCTGGAATAATACAGGGCCAGTTTGCCTGCTCCTGTGTTTTCAGTGTATCCATGCTATGGGTTCTTTTAAATTTAAGTGTGACATTGGATTTATATAAATAAAAAGCCAAAAAACCGAGTACCACCGCCACAGGATAACGGACATATTCACCCACACGACTGGTTAACTCAACCAAGTCTTTCCATTCTACGCTTTGAGGATTGGCTGTTTGCATCAATATAATTTCTTGTTCCAGTACTGAGTCACTCAACACCAGTGTAATCAATTTAGCTTGCAGAATATTTAAAAAAAACACAAAAGAAACAATATAGGCATGTCCAAAATACCAAATGACATAACCTGTCATCACTAAAAGCAGTGTTATCCAAACAGGAGCAAGTGAATTATCGCCAGATTGTTGCTGTTGTTGTTGGGCCATATATTTTTCTACACTTAAAAAGCGATCGGATTACTTTTGAGTATATACCCAGTTTCTTGTTGATGCGACTTTAGAGCGTATGCTTCGATTAATCTTTAACCAAACGCCCACGTGTATAGCTATATACGCCGGTCATATGCACAAACCGAATGATGTGATCCAGCAATAAAGACTTATCTTTCAAGGTGAGTAGCGACGTGCCTAAGCGATCTTTAGGGGTTCTATCTTCGGGCATGGTAAGAATATTTGCTTTATTAATATAAATTGCAACATAGCCTTCATTCATTGGGTTATCTCGCGCACGAATGGCTTGTTTGATATCTTCTTCATGGGTATAAACAGGACGAGAAATCATTTGCCGTGGAAGATTAACTAAAATATGCTCCCAAGATCTAAGGCTCGTACCATCCGAAGAATATAAACCCACAAACACTTCTTGCTGCATGTCTTGCGGTTTTTTCTGGGTATGATGCTCACTCTCTTCTTGAGTCAGTGCGTTTTGTTCTAAACCGACTTCGTCTTCAAACTTATCAGACAATCCTTGAAGTTTTTTGCCGAGCACACGTAACAATGCCGAGCTTGCCCATGGACCATGGTCAAGCGCTTCATGAAAAGCATCTAAGATAGCTTTAATTTGTTGCTCTGATAATTTATTATTTTTCATAGTTCTTGAATTATAGCAAATTAAAACTCAAATAAATCTTTCCACTGATAGATTCGGTTTAAGCAGCTGGAGCAGCAGGCTGTTTTGTAGCTGTTTCTTCTGTGTTATGTGTCGCTTTTAAGGTTTTAGACAAAACATAAAGTATTTTTAAAGCGCTTTCATTGTTCGGGTTACCGGGTCGATTCTTATTTAATGTTTCTAATGGCGAAAGAATATCTTTTGCGAGCTTATTGCGTAGTACTTCTAGTAGTACTTCTAGGTCAGCTGTTCCGACTTGCTTAACATGATCTTGAGAGAAAATTGAATACCTCATACAACACCTCTTAAAACAAAAATAAATCTTTGCGTTCAATATAAACGCAACTTATATCTCTAAGAATACGCAATATAGCTTAAGGAAAGCTTAAAAAGGAAATATTTTCGATTTCTTTACACTATGGGCAAAAAAATCGATCTATGCTGGTTGAAATAGCAGTTTAATCGTACATGAGCTCATCAAGTGGTGTATTGTCAGCGCTAGGCGAACCTTGAATCAGCTCGTTTAACACATCCGTTAAGCACAGCAGACGTAAAGCATTGGGGGTCACTTCATCAAATAAAACGCGTGTGCCGAGTAAAGCACCTTCGGCGTCTTCATAGGATGCACCCAAACCATATCCAAGACATAACGAGCTCAACTGATCTGCCCGACGTACAATCGCCGGCAAAAGTCCTGTTGCCACAAAAACATCTTCGTTTTTAATCGGGTGATTATTTAACATGAATTTTGCATTTAATTTGGTTGCAATTAACACCATACTTTTAGAAATATCTAAGCTCATATCACATCCACCATGGTCGGGCTACTTTGATGTGCCCTGCAAAAAAAGTCCGTATCGCACGAAGAAAAACAGGCAGTCTATAGCCATAATGCTCTATGATGCCAAAAAAAAAGGCTGACGCCAGCACTAAAATACCGGTCCACACACGAATGTGCATCAAAAAGAAAAAAATAGGGAACGCCGCGCGTGCATCAACCATAAAAAAACGCGCACTTCTAGCAGAATCACGCCAATGGGACCCAGGAGCAAATCCAGCGGCCATAATCACTCCGTTAGATAGAAACAATTCATTTAAGTATACCGGAGGCATTAATGAATGCAATTCAAGAAAATATGTTAAATATTAAATACAAATAGCCATTATCCATGCGTTTTATTTTTCTTGGCTGTCTGACTCAGACAGTTTTCAAGAACATGGGCCATATTAGGGGCTGATTTAGGTTGATTAAGCGGCGCGTCATCCACTAAATCCTTTTGTGATGCCTTTCGCATAGCGGTTTTTTTAGAACGCGAGCCTAAGCCTTCTAAGATTAAACCCGTACTATCCGATTTTTTATGAGTCATAACGTATCCTTAAGTGCGCTTTATTTTATCCTAATACTTAAACCTTAAGGTTTTATGAGATAATATTAATCCTTTCAATACGCCTGTTTTGATTCCAATGTCCTCATTCAATAAAGCGCATATCCGCAAACAATGCTTAAAACAACGTCGTAGCTTAACAAAGCAGGTACAATTAAATGCCTCAAAGACACTATGTGCCCGTATTGAGGCGTTGCCTATTTATCAAAACGCCATGCATATTGCTTTATATCAAGCAATTGGGGGCGAAATCAGCTTAACCCCTCTCTGGCATTCCGCCATAGCCGCCGGTAAAATATGTTATATGCCTGTGGTTATGCCAGAAAATAAAACTTTGCTTTTTTTGCCCAGCACCCCTGAGACACCTCAAAAACCCAATGCATTTCAAATTTTAGAGCCTGATATTTCACATGCCCGTGCTATTCCACTTCAACAACTTGATTTAATCATATTACCGCTGGTTGCATTTGATAAAAAAGGCACGCGACTTGGACGCGGGGCAGGGTTTTATGATAAAACACTACAACATCAAAAACCGGCTTGCTTACTGGGTGCGGCCTATGGCTTTCAACAACATGCGCTGACGCCTGACTCTTGGGATATTCCCTTAGATATCATTATCACCGAAGAAAATACTTACTGGAGCGCCCCATGACTCGTTATTGGCTTCTTAAATCTGAACCGTCGTGCTTTAGTCTCAATGACTTAAAGCAATCACCTGACCAAACCACACATTGGGATGGCATTCGTAATTATCAAGCACGTAATTTTATGCGCGATGAGATGCAACTCGGCGATCAAGCCTTTTTTTATCATTCGAGCTGTCCTGAGCCCGGCATTGTCGGCACCATGAGCGTGGTTAAAACAGCCTATCCAGACCACACTGCGTTTGATCCTAAGAGCGATCACCCTGATCCTAAAAGCACGCCTGAAAAGCCACGCTGGTTTATGGTTGACTTGAAATTTAAGCATGAGTTTAAGCATATTATTCCGCTGAATGCTTTGAAAAATCAGCCTGAATTGGCGCACATGCAATTGTTACAAAAAGGCAATCGCTTATCTATTTTACCTATTCGTCCTGATGAATGGTCGTTTATTAATCATATCGGAGAACTGTCTCATGTTTAATCCCAATCAATTAGATAATCTAGTTAAAAAACTGTGTGCCACCCTACCTGCTGGTGTTCAAGCCATTGAAGCTGACGTACAAAATACGTTTAAATCTATCTTACAAGCCGGTTTTTCCGAATTAGATTTAGTCACCCGTGAAGAATTTGATGCACAAGTCAAAGTGCTTGCACGAACCCGTGAAAAAGTTGAAGCTTTACAAAAAAAATTAGATAACAACAACTAAAAAGCAACTACAAAATACCTCTAGCTTCCCTGATTAAAATCAGCTATTGTACGCGGGCACCCAGATGGAACATCGGGTGTTTTTGTCCAACAACATCAGGGAGCAACACCACCTATGAATCTCGCTATTACAAAAACCCGCAGTACACTCGGCATTCACGCACAATCCGTCGCTGTTGAAGTACATCTCTCTCGTGGCTTACCCGCTTTTGCGATTGTAGGTCTTGCCGAAACGGCTGTCAGAGAAAGTAAAGATCGCGTTCGAAGTGCCATTTTGAATAGCCAATTTGAATTTCCAAATCGTCGTATCACCGTCAACTTAGCGCCTGCTGATTTACCCAAAAGTGGTAGCGGATTTGATGTGCCGATTGCGCTTGGTATTTTAGCTGCTTCAAAACAAATTCCCGTTGAACCTTTGGCCATACATGAATTTATTGCAGAGCTCGCCTTAAACGGCGAGCTTCGTGGCGTTTCAGGTATTATTCCGGTGGTTCTTGCGGCGCGCCGTGCAAATAAAAGCTTAGTGATTGCAAGTGCAAATGCCGTCGATGCGCATGTCGCCAATTATGATGGCTTGTTTACCGCAAAAAACCTACGCGAGCTATGCAATGCCTTTTGTCATGGTGAAATGTTGAGCCCTATTCCTCATATTGCACCACAACCCCAGTCTGAAACAGCACTGGACTGGTCTGATGTCAAAGGTCAGCATCATGCAAAGCGCGCGTTCGAGATTGCAGCTGCTGGTGGCCATAGTTTACTGCTTTCAGGGCCGCCGGGTAGTGGCAAAACCATGTTGGCCAAACGTTTTACAACGTTACTGCCTAATCTAAACGAAACTGAAACGCTTGAAGCCGCTGCCATTCACTCCACCCGAGGTCGCTTGCCCAGCACGCATCGCTGGCATGAACCGCCGTTTAGATCACCCCATCATACGGCATCTCCCGTTGCACTAGTCGGTGGCGGCAACCCGCCTAAGCCCGGTGAGATATCGCTTGCACATCACGGCGTTTTATTTTTAGATGAGTTACCTGAATTTAACCGCCGTGTCCTTGAAACGCTACGCGAACCGCTCGAATCAGGATATGTTTGTATTTCACGCGCTGCAGCGCAAGCTGAATTTCCGGCCAAATTTCAGCTTATTGCCGCCATGAATCCGTGCCCTTGCGGCCATGCGGGCAATCCGCATCGAGAGTGTCTCTGTACGCCTGAGCGCATCAACCGCTATTTAGCAAAACTCTCAGGGCCTTTATTAGACCGTATTGATATGCAAGTGACAGTCCAAGCCTTAACCAAAGAAGAGCTCATCAAGCCCAACACAAGCAAAACATTAGATAGTCCTAAAATTCGGGAAAAAATAGAAATCATACGCGCACATCAAATCAAACGCCAAGGTGTCCTCAATGCTCATTTAAATACAAAACAATGTGAATTATTTTGTGGTTTAGCATCACAGGAGCATATTTTTTTAGAGCAAGTATTAAGTCAGCTTAAACTCTCAGCTCGTGCTTTTCATAGATTACTTAAAATTGCACGCACTATTGCTGATTTAAATGCACGCGAAACAGTCACTCAAAGTGATTTGAAACAAGCCTTGTCATATAAACAAGTGTTTAAGTTAAGTATGATTTAGCTTGATTTTGCGGTAATTCACCCATGAAATTGAAATCAGGAGCACTCCTGAAATCGTTGTCGCAGTATGTGTGCTCGCTTTAAAATAATAGGTGTAAATGGGCTTTCTGTTACATGCATTTCGAGTTTGTCTATCATATTTATGATTTCTTTTTGAACGATTGTTTTTGATAAATCAGCAGCTTCGGCCATTTGAATAATATGACGTGGGTAAAGAAGGTTAAATTTATATTTGCTACCCATTTTCATTGCCATTTTAGTCGCAAGGCTTGGATAATATACCGTTGAAATCATATCGTAAAAAGGGGCTAGCCGCGTTTGATTTTTTTTGTATAACAAAGAAAAATTTTTGCCATGAGCATCGTTGTTACCAATAATTAAATTAAACAGAACACCTTGTAACAATGCTTTAATATCAACCACAGGCAGACTTGATACGTGCCTTATTAATTGAAAACAATCAGCTAGCGCAGGCCCACCTTCACGCTGATATTTCATTTGCGGGACAATGCCAAGCGCTTGGCAGAAATCTTCCTGATGCAAGCGCTGAATGTGCTGATTGGTTTGAATACGATCGTAACGCTCTATCAATAAGTATGCTTTTCCATCCGCTTCATGTAGCGCGACTTCAGCTGTATTCAAACCCATTTTTCGAGCTAAATTCAAACAAAAAAACTCATTTTCAATTAAAGAAGGAAATGCTCGATTAATAGGTTTGAGTATATGCGTACTAGGGGCTCCCCCTATAGGTATGGCGATATGACCATCTATCAGTGCGACGGCCAATTTGTCTTGTGCTCCTGCTAGAGATAAACGAATACCATCTTCTCCTGCAAGCATCGGTTTTTGAAGCATCGTCTCTAAGATAACTGCGACAGCATTGTTATCGATGATTCGATAATCTGGTTTTAGATTAACCGGTGCTGAATCGGGTGGAAACAAACTGACCGCACCCGCACATTCTCCACCAATTGCGGATAATAAAGCAAAATCATTTTTTTCACTGATGCCCAACTGTTTTGCAATGGCTGTTCGTAAATGTGCTTCAGGTAAGATACCCGTAAAAAAAGGACGACATTGTTTGGCGTCATAAGCAGCTGTTTGTAAAGGCAGTGACTGAGATAATGCCTGATTTTTCTTATTCTCAGCGTATTCTTTTTGATACGTAAATATCATATCGTTATGTGTGTCTATAGATAACTCACCGATTAACGTTTGATTAAGATAAACCGCTAATTTACGTTTCAAAAGGCTTAACCTCCGCGTGAGATAAATTGCATTGAATCCCAAGAACTTGTAGTACTTGCAATATTTTGCCAATTTGACAGGTTGGTTTGCCTTTTTCCAAATCAACAACAAATCGCAGGCCAGTGCCCGCGGTCAGCGCCACATCACTTTGAGTCACGCCAAGTTGTTTCCGAATATGACGAATGCTTTGTCCGATTTCTTTTGTAGATTGAATCATAAGCAGGTCTTTATATGTTCCCGTACGGTAACTTTAGGCTGCTTTCCAAAGAAAATCAAGTTAAATTTACCGATCGGGAACAATACGATAGATTTTCTGTGTTACCTTTGAAATATTCCCGCACGGGAATGCTCTAATATCGCCATACGAATAAATACGCCATTTTCAACTTGTTTTAAAATGCAAGATTGAGGCCCATCCGCAACCGCGCTGTCTATTTCAACACCTCGGTTCATCGGGCCTGGGTGCATGACGATAGCATTTGGCTTTGCATAGGCTAATGCATCTTCGGTTAACGCATAATGTGCTCGGTACGCTTCAAAATCTAAATCTTCATCGGTTTTAAAGCGCTCGCGTTGCACGCGAAGCGCCATCACTACATCAGCATCAGATAAAGCATCTGGTAACAAATCCGTCATACGGCCATATTCAAGTGTATGAGGTAGCCATGATTTAGGTCCTGTGAACACCAAGTCTTTTACACCTAATATCGCTGAAAGTCGCTGTAATGATCCTGCCACACGCGAATGCAAAATATCGCCTATCACTGCAATTTTAGCTTGTTCTAATTTTATTTTATGCTCAAGCATGGTCATGATATCCAGCATCGCTTGTGTTGGATGTGCGAACATGCCACAACCTGCATTTATTAAGCTTAAATACGCTGGCTTGCTTGCTTTGATGAAATCAAAAACATCATTATCTGGATGACGTATCACCACAATATCCACACCCATCGCCGCGACAGTACGAAGCATATCCTGCATGGATTCGCCTTTGGTTTCAGACGAACGCTTTGGATCTAAATTTAACACCGTAAATCCCAAGTTTTTAGCCGCCAATTCAAAGCTTAAGCGCGTGCGTGTGCTGTCTTCATAAAATAAATTTAATAATTTAATCTGATGATAATTAGGGTAGGTATTTGTTTTTTTAAATGCAAATGCGCGCTCAAATAAATCAGACACTGTTTTGGCTGTGAGTTGATTGACATCGATAAAATCTTGCATTTAGCGCTTACTCCGCATATTGCAGCCATTGTTCTAAAATAACACATGCAGCCAAACTATCAAGATCTACTTTTTTTAATTTTCGATACCCTCCCTCAGCAAAGACTTGTGCACGCGCCTCAACCGTTGATAAACGTTCATCAACCAAAAAAACTGGGAGTTTAAATTGCGTTTCAAGCGATTTTGCAAAGCGTTTTGCAGGTTTAGTAACATATAAATTGCCACCATCAGCTCGCGTTGGATACCCGACAATTAAAGCATCAGGACGCCATTGTTTAATCAAAGCTTGGATTAATTCCCAGCGTGGAACGCCTTCATGCGCTTGCAGTGTCGGCAGTGGTGAAGCCGTCGCCGTAAGTCGTTGCCCTACAGCAACCCCTATCCGTTTATAACCAAAATCAAACCCTAAATAAACGGGATCAGGCATGTCCTGCTTTTCCTATTAATTGATTAACATTTACGCCAAGCGTTTCAGGTGTTTTCTTCCAACGTTCATCAAATGGCGTATCGTAAAGTAATTCGGGTTGATAAGGACAAACCAGCCATTGATTGTCTTCAATTTCTTGATCAAGCTTTCCTTCTCCCCATGCAACAAATCCGAGTGCGACCAAAGCATCTAATGGCCCATCATTACGTGCAATGGCGCGACTAATATCATTTGAGGTGGTTATCGTCACGTCATCCGCTAATAATAAGCTCGAGCGCCACTCACCAAAAGGTCTATGAATCACAAATCCACGTTCAGGTTGAATCGGCCCACCAAATAAAAGCGGTTGATTTTTTTGTTTTGCATCTCCCGATTCAATCTGTAATTGATCAAACATAAAACTTAATGGATATTGAAGCGGTTGATTAATAATCAACCCAACCGAGCCTTCTGGTTGATGTTCACAAACATAAATAACGCTTCGTTCGAAAGCCGTGCCATCTAACGAAGGCAAAGCAACCAATAAATAACCTCTATATGACACTGGCGCATTCATTTTTAGCCCTAAAATAAATTCACTTAGATTTATTATAGAACAAATTAAAGCCTCTTGTATGACTTGCCTGAAGACACCCGCCCCGCTATGATAAAAAAGCGTTTTATCATATCAAGGAGCAGATGTGGCCGCACCAGGAATCGATGAAAAATATCCATTTTTATTCGACACGCTGATTCTCGACCAGCTTTACTCCCGGCTTTTGCTGCTTTTTCTTTTTTTTGTATTTATTGTCGTTTTTTTTCTTGATAAATATCAAAAAAAACGAACTATTCTTAGAAATTACCCGCTCATTGGGCACTTAAGATATTTTAGTGAATATTTAGGCGAGTTTTTAAGACAATATTTTTTTACCAATGACCGTGAAGAACTTCCTTTTAATCGTGCTCAACGCAACTGGGTTTATCGCGCAGCTAAACATGTTGATACGATGATTGGTTTTGGTTCAACAAGACCGCTCCATCATACCGGTGCATTATATTTTGTGAGTGCGCCATTTCCGGTGCTTTCAACCGGCGAGGCACATATTAAGCCACTGACGATTGGTCAGCATTGTCAAACGCCTTATGTTGCACACCATATTTTCAATATTTCAGGCATGAGTTACGGCTCTATATCAAAACCTGCCATTAAAGCTTTGTCATATGGTGCCAAAAAAGCTGGTTGTTGGCTCAATACAGGGGAAGGTGGCGTATCGCCTTATCATCTTGAAGGCGGCTGTGACGTGGTGGCTCAAATTGGCACGGCAAAGTATGGTTTTAGAAGCAAATCCGGTGAACTCTCAGATGAGCGTCTGGATTTATTTGCTAAAAATCCAAACATCAAAATGTTTGAAATTAAACTCAGCCAAGGCGCAAAGCCTGGCAAAGGGGGTATTTTACCTGCCGTTAAAGTCAATGATGAAGTCGCTGAAATTCGTGGTATTCCCGAACACGAAGATTCCATTAGCCCTAATCGACATCCAGATATTGCAACAGTCGATGAATTACTCGATATGGTTCACCATATTCGTGAGCAAACCGGTAAACCGGTCGGCTGTAAATTTGTACTCGGTAGCTATGAATGGCTACATGATTTATGTCTTGCGATTCATCAGCGGGGTGTTTTATCTGCACCTGATTTTATTACGCTGGATAGTGCTGACGGTGGGACAGGTGCCTCCCCTCAAGGCCTCATGGACTACGTTGGAATCCCTATTTCTGAAGCGCTCCCAAAGCTTGTTGATATTCTTGTGATTTATAATCTACGAGATCGCATAAAAGTCATTGCCAGTGGTAAGCTCATCACGCCAGCTGATGTCACCTGGGCGCTCTGCGCAGGCGCTGACTTTGTCAACTCAGCGCGTGGCTTCATGCTTGCACTGGGGTGCATTCAATCCATGAAATGTCATCAAAACACTTGCCCTACCGGTATTGCTACCCATAATATACGTTTACAAAATGGCCTTGTGGTCGAAAATAAAATAGACCGTGTCTATCATTACGCGGATAGCATTGCACATGAAGTTGCTATTTTGTGCCATTCTTGTGGGGTCGATGAACCCCGTCAATTGCAACGTAAACATGCACGGATGGTTCGTGAAGATGGCTTATCTGTGTCACTTGCCGATATTTTTCCTGATCAGCAGCCACTGCCTGAATATGAGTAAATCATTTGATTTCATCTAAGCGACAAATCGCATACTTTGAACTATTCTTTAATATTAATGACATAGCAAAATAATAGCATAGCAAATAGGATAGCTTACTCATGCGAATAAAACGGATTTTACTCAGCATTACTTGTTACATGCTCACACTTCCCCTTTCGGCTGCCCCCTTACAAAGCGACGTAGATTTACTATTAAAGCGAGTTGATCCTGCTATGAACATCGGTGCCTTGGTTGTTGATTTAAACACGGGTGAAACTTTATATTCACGCAATGCCTCTGAGACTTATATTCCTGCCAGCAACATGAAATTATTTTCAGATGCCGCCGCACTACTCGCACTTGGGCCTAATTATCGCTTTCAAACTGAACTGAGTACCAATGCACATCACCTTCAAGCAGGAGCTTTAGATGGCTCTATTTATTTATATTTACCAGGCGATCCTTCTTTTACCAGCCATGATTTAAATCAATTACTCGCTGAGCTAAAAACCTGGGGCATTACTCGCATCAACGGCAATATTGTACTTGTCAGTAGCCGACGTCACATTAGCCCTTATGCACCTGGTTGGACGAAAAAAGATTTAATTTATAGCTATGGCGCGCCCCTTGCACCGCTTGTGCTCGATGAAAATCGCCTGGTTGTCACCGTCAACCCTGCCGCTCGTGTGGGAGAAAAAGCCGTCATTGAATTGCAACCTTCAAATAACGGCGTGCAACTCACCAATGAAGTCCTCACAAAACCCAATGCAAAAAATTGCGGGCTCAGCTACCAAATGGATGCTGAAAATCAACTCACGGTCCGTGGTTGCATTGGTGCTAGCCAATGGTCAGCCCAACAAAAGCTTGCGATTAAGAATCCACTGATTTATGCCAAAGCACAACTGCGCTCTGAACTTAAAACACTAGGCATTCAATTAAATGGCAAAATTATTTATGGCAAAAAACCCAAACAAGCCTTATTGCTCGCCAAACATGAATCAAGAACGATTTCACAGTTACTCGCAGCAACACTTAAAAAATCTGATAATTTATATGCTGATAGCTTATATTTATATACAGCTGCCGTTCTAAATGGCTCGCCTGTTAATTGGGGTGGCGCTGAAAGCGTACTCAAAAAATTCTTACAAAAAGAAACTGGCATTCAACTCAACAAAGCAAACTTTACCGATGGCTCAGGCCTATCCAGACAAGACCGACTCACCCCCAAACAAACCGTTGAGTTATTACAATTTTTATATTCTCGTTTTCCATTAGCCTATGAGTATATTTCAGCACTGCCTGTTGCAGGACGAGATGGTACACTTAAAAAGCGTTTAAAAAAACCAACACAAAAAGGCTTTGTTCGCGCGAAAACCGGCACCATGAGAGGCATTGTCAGCTTATCTGGCTATTTATATACAGCCAATGCACACACCCTTGCTTTTGCCATTTATATTAACAAAGGCCCAAAAACAAAACCCAAAACCACCTGGCGTTATCCTGCTGTTGTGGATGCTTTGTGTGATTTCTTTCTAAAGCAGCATCCTCGTGAACCAGGTGCCATTCACAGCAATCATGCACATGATCGCGTGGCATTCCAACATCATCTTTCACAAGCAAAAATTGCTCAAAATCATGCTAAAAAATGGCGCCACATTGAGCTGGCCTTAAAACGTGCTTTAAGAGGCAAGCCCGTTGCTGTGGTCTATCGAGGAGATCATCTCATTTTAGATGATCAATCTAAAGATCCTAAAATTGTTTGGCAAGCCCTACAAAGCGTTAATAAAAAATATTCTTTTGCGGCAGCCCTCCATGGCATGTCAGCACCGGCTAGAAAAGCCATGAACCCCTCTCTGCTTTGGGTACAAACAAAAACATCGACTCAATCTCGTACCTGGACGCTTCGAGATGCCGCGGGGTAGCCAAAAGCTAAAAATTGATCTAATATAAACTTAAGTGGATTAATTTTGAGCTTATTATGACTGCTCCCGAAACCGATAGCTATGCGGCTCAGTTTCTTGAAAAGATAGAAGCTGTCGATCTGAATCAGACAATTAGTGCGAGCGAAGACGTAAGCCTCGTTTTTGATGGCTCAGGTACAAGCCTCACCGAAGATGAAATCAATAATTTAATTCTCGCAAAAGAAGAAGGATGGGTTGACTTTGGACAAGTCGTACACCAACAGATTTATCCTGTGCTTCAAGATGTACTCAGAAAATTGTCAGGTGAAAATGAAGAACATCGAAATGCTATCACCACAGCGATTCTAAGAGATTATATTCAAGCCTTTTCAAAAAATATAAATACAGACAACGCCGAACAATATTTCCTAATCTATGAGGATATTAATTTAATAGAGGGTCTCTCAAAATCACCTGAAGATGTAGCAAAGCTATCAAGTGGTCGCTTAATCGAGGAAAATAGCGAGTATTTAGAATCTGAAGGCGTTAAAAGTGCGTTAAATACATTTGCAAATCATGCGATGCAAGGGCTTGTTATGCTAGAGGCCTTTAGAAATGACAACTTAGCCGCGCTGAAAAAAGCAAACCCAAAATTACTTCAAGATTTAAACACAGCGACGGTTAGCTTAGAGCAGCTACTTGATGAACTCCCTGATGTTAGAGATAAGATTAACTCGGATAATCTCGGCGCTATTCTTCCAGAGTTCTTAGCCCAAGTATCCATGCTAAAACAACAGATACAAACAATAAAAGATGCAAATCCAGAGGAAGAGGTCGCTAGTATTTTGGGGTCACTTATCCAGACATTTGAAGATTTTATTTCAAAGTATTTCTATCTCATGGAAGGCACAGCAAAAAGGGCCATTAAAACAACTTACACTAAAAGCGCTTTACAAATAAATACTCTGTTCAGCGGAAGCGCCAAGTTAGAAGCTAAAATTCAAACCAGCAAAATGCGCATTACCGATAGAAATAGTCCTGCTATTTTAACAAGTCCACCGGATAATAAGAGCAGTGATTTAGGCGCTGACTTGCAACGTGCCAAAGACAACAATGAAGTATTTATTAATGAAAGACCACTGTCTGATTATACTGATTATGATTTTAATCAAGAGGCTCATGTCTCACGTTTTTTAACTGATGTACTTTTAGCCGATGTGAAGACTCCAAAAGAAGAGATGGTCGTGTATTTAAAACAAAAATTTAATCAAGGTGGCCTGCTTTGGCCTGTCGCATCCGCGGTACAAGAGGCAATGACGGAACATCCTGCAAATAAAAGGCCTTATCATGGTGCGAGACTCAGAGACTCCGCGAGCACACACACCATTAATATTATGCCCAATGCAACAGGGTTTACGATTCAAGAAGTATTTAAGGCCGACAACTTACTCGTTGCTAAAAACCCATATGAAGAAGGCGCAGAAAATCCCTTGTATGAAGCGAGTGAAGACCAAACAACGCTCTCGGCACTCACAGAGGACACCCCTATTTTATTAGCCACAGGAAAAGTCCAAGTTGATTTTTCAGGCAATCCTGCCCAGCCTACGTTAACAGCTCTTGAAAATACAATCACCTATGGACATCCCGTACTTGCAAGCTATATGGAATCACTACGTGACAGTGAGTTCCACGATACAAGTGATATAACGCATGACCTGAAAAAAAGTCTAGAAGAAACTAAAGGTGAGCATGATGATGATGCGTATCATGCCGCAAGCGGTGAATCGCCAGATACACATTAATCACGCTATTGAATTTCATGCATGAGCTGCTCAATATGTCTACGACACGTGAGCGGCCTTGCTATATAAGCAATAGACTGTCTCGTGCCCCCTGTGCCTGTAATGACCAGAGAGCCATATTTAAATAAGCTACCGATAATAGATTGTCGGATATCGATGCTTTCAATTTTAGACATGGGCACATCAATGGTTTGACGCACTAAAATACCCGTACGTAATATGACCTGTTTGTGTTTGATTGTGAGTGATGAAAATTGATACGTTAACCAAGCCAAGCCGCTCCAAAATAATCCGAGTATCATAAAGAAAATGCTGACCGAATGAAGTGACGGAAAACTGATGCCAAGCCACGCACTGACGATAAAAAATAAGATAGGCCAAATAAATAAAACCCAATGCAGACGCGCTTGATATACAACTTCTTGATTAGCCATGTTGAAACGCTCCGATTTAAGGCAAGACTCCTGTATACTACAAACAGAAGACCGCTGAACCATTATAAATTATGCGAAAAATCACACAATGCTTTACACACTCGCTGGCCTCAATTTATCAAGAAGCGGCGCAGTTAGAAACATTAACCGCCTTGGTCCAGCAACACCTGGCACTTGAAGAAACTGTTCCCTGCCAAGTGAGCCGTTTTTCCGAAGGCTGCCTGGTGCTTACCGTAGACGATGCCGTATGGGCTGCAAGACTACGTTATGAGCTCCCTACGCTACGTGACCAATTACGACAGTCAGGTCTACATCACCTAACATCCATTCGTATTGCTTTGTCTCCTGGTACAAAAAAACCGCTGAAAAAAACAAAGCGTGCCGCCATGCTTTCAAATAATGCAAAAAAAACCATTACTGAGAGTGCGAAGCATTGCAGTTATGGCCCATTAAAAGAAGCGCTTGAACGTCTTGGAAAAAATCAAGCCTCAACCAAAGATGCCTCGGGAAAACCATCTAGCGATGGACTATCAGCTTCTGGATAAACATATTCCCAAGCATCTTCTGCTGCAACCAATGCGCGCAAAAGACGATTGTTAAGCTCATGCCCTGAACGATGCCCTTCAAACGCACCGATAAGACTTGAACCTAATAAATATAAATCTCCAACCGCATCCAGTACTTTGTGTTTGACAAACTCATCATCAAAACGCAGACCATCTTCGTTTAAAACACGATAATCATCCACGACAATAGCATTGTCTAAGCTACCGCCTTTGGCTAAATTAGCTTCGCGTAGTTTTTCATAATCAGATAAAAAACCAAAGGTTCGCGCACGGCACACTTCTTTTTGATAAGAAGCCGATGAAAAATCGAATGTTGCTGTTTGTGGCTTGTCATTAAAGACAGGATGATCGAAATCAATCGTAAAAGAAACTCTGTAGCCATCATAAGGTAAAAATTCTACATGCTTACCTTGGTCTTCAACTCGAATGGGCTTTAAAATACGAATAAACCGTTTGGGTGCATTTTGCTCCGTGATACCCGCAGATTGGATTAAAAAAACAAAGGGTGCTGCACTGCCATCCATAATAGGAACTTCTGGGCCATCAATATCAACGTATGCATTGTCAATGCCAAGTCCCGAGAAAGCAGATAACAAATGCTCTACCGTCGCCACACGGACGCCTTCATGCTCCAAGGAGGTGCATAACATGGTTTCACTGACATATTGATAGGATGCTGGAATTTCTGGTGTGCCTTCAAGATCGGTCCGTCGAAACACAATACCTGTATTTACCGGTGCAGGATGCAAGGTTAATAAAATTTTATCACCTGAGTGTAAACCCACCCCAGTTGCCTGAATCACCGCTTTCGGTGTTCGCTGTTTTACCATGGTGATGCCCACCTTATCTTGTCCTTAATCGGTTAATACAAAAATCTGAACGATTCTAGCAATAATCGATTGATTAGTCTAAACCTTTTAATAGAGTTTAGACCATATCAAGACACAAAAAAAGTACGCTTAAACCTCTTCATGCTCATGGCGGCGTAAAAAGGCCGGAATATCCAAATAATCGACATCTGGAACCGTTTCACTTTTAGCCACTGGCGGTGTAGCAGGAGGTGGTGTTGATGATGATGATGATGCCGGCGGTGCACTCACAGG
This sequence comes from Legionellaceae bacterium, assembly GCA_011087865.1. Lineage (GTDB taxonomy): Bacteria > Pseudomonadota > Gammaproteobacteria > Legionellales > Legionellaceae > JAALKW01. The sequence continues at coordinate 1,105 of JAALKW010000005.1, read as the reverse complement.
AGTTACTGCCGCTTGTTTTCGCACAACGGCTGGTTTATCTAATGCTTGATAATCAAAACTACCATCATGGCGCTGCGTTTCAAATAAAGGCGCGCGTTTTGCCGCAGGTGCTGTATTCGCATGATTCATTGATGGGCGCACTTTTTCTTCACCAAGCCCTGTTACAATCACTGTCACCCGCATTTCATCGGTCATATCCGCATCGATTACTGTCCCAACAACAACTGTTGCATCATCTGAAATAAATTCTTTAACCACATCGCCGACTTCTTCAAACTCACCAATCGACATATCAAGGCCTGCTGTAATATTCACAAGAATACCGCGCGCACCTGAAAAATTAACATCCTCTAATAACGGTGATGCAATGGCCGCCTCAGCCGCTTGACGCGCTCGTTGCTCTCCTGATGAGCTACCTGTTCCCATCATTGCCATTCCCATTTCTGACATGACGGTTCGCACATCTGCAAAGTCAACGTTGATTAAACCTGGACGCGTAATTAAATCAGCGATCCCTTTGACAGCACCCAATAGAACATTATTAGCCGCCTTAAAGGCATTGAGTAAGGTAATATTTTTACCGAGCACACTGAGTAATTTATTGTTTGGAATCGTAATCAACGAATCCACTTGCTCTGCCAAACGACGCATGCCTTCTTCTGCTGCAATTGCTCGCTGTTTGCCTTCAAAAGAAAATGGCTTTGTGACAACCGCAACCGTTAAAATGCCTAGGCTTTTTGCCACTTCAGCAAAAATAGGTGCTGCACCCGTTCCTGTGCCGCCGCCCATGCCAGCTGTAATAAATACCATGTCTGCCCCTTCAAGGACCGCACGAATCGATTCGCGATCTTCTTCAGCAGCTTCACGACCAATTTGTGGATTAGCGCCAGCACCCAAACCTTTTGTTAGTTCATCACCGAGCTGCATTAATACTTCTGCTTTATAGTTTTTCAGCGCTTGTGCATCTGTATTGGCACAAATAAATTTAACGCCATCAATGCGTTCAGCCAGCATATGTTCAACAGCGTTTCCACCGCCGCCCCCGTCACCGACAACTTTGATAATAGCATTGTCTTGTTGGTTATCGATTTGTTCTGTCATGACA
>JAALKW010000051.1:3071-11417 GCA_011087865.1 Legionellaceae bacterium | reverse complement strand
AGTTATTAACGCATCCACGGGTTAAAAAAATAAATATTTTACCGAAACAAGTTGAACAGTTCTTGGGTGTTAAGAAATTCCGTTATGGTTTGGCTGAGTCACGTGATCAAGTGGGACAAGTGACAGGCCTCGCATGGACGAGCGTTGGTGGTGAGCTACTCACGATTGAAGCGACCATGATGCCAGGCAAAGGAAAAACGTTGCATACGGGACAGCTGGGCGAGGTAATGCAAGAATCGATTCATGCTGCCATGACCGTTGTGAGGAGTCGAGCTAAGGCACTTCATTTTTCTGAAGGTTTTTATGATGCCCATGATTTTCATGTGCATGTGCCTGAGGGAGCAACGCCCAAAGATGGTCCGAGTGCAGGTATTGCAATGTGCACGGCTTTGGTCTCGGTATTAACCCAAATTCCCGTTCGTGCAAATGTTGCAATGACAGGAGAAATAACGCTTCGAGGGCAAGTGCTGCCTATTGGTGGATTAAAAGAAAAATTATTAGCGGCACATCGAGGGGGCATTCAGTTTGTTTTGATTCCATGGGAAAACAAAAAAGACCTAACTGAAATTCCTAAAGATATTTTACAAGAAATAGAAGTTCACCCGGTGAAGACGATTGAACAGGTGTTAAAATTTTCGCTTCAAAGCGATCCATTTAGTGCATCTTTGTCATCAAAAAAAACAATGAAATCCACTCTGAGCAAAAAAATATCAAAAGAAAAGTAAAATAAAGATTTACAACGGGGGGAATAAGCGGTATATTTTCCTCGTTGTTGTCCAGGAATGGCGGGGCTTCGAAGATGTACCTGATTGACGAAGCAGTTGTAGATTTTTTTTAAATTTACTTCGAGTTTGAAGGGAAACATAACAAAAGGGGAAGGCTATGAATAAGAGTGAATTGGTAGATGCTATTTCTCAGCGTGCTGGCGTTACAAAAGCCGATGCTGCTCGCGTACTCGAGACTTTTACTGATACAGTCACCGATGCATTAAAATCAGGTGATCAAGTTGTGTTAACAGGATTTGGATCATTTTCAACAGGTGAGCGTGCTGCACGTACAGGCCGTGACCCACGAACAGGAAAGCCGATTCAAATTAGAGCTGCTCGTGTTGCTAAATTTAAAGTAGGTAAGTTGTTGAAGGAAGCGGTTCAAGATCGCTAAGATTTCGGGTGCTTAGCTCAGCTGGGAGAGCATCGCCCTTACAAGGCGAGGGTCGCAGGTTCGATCCCTGCAGCACCCACCACGAATAGGAGTGGTAGTTCAGTTGGTTAGAATACCGGCCTGTCACGCCGGGGGTCGCGGGTTCGAATCCCGTCCACTCCGCCAATATTGCGCGCCTTTAGGCGCGTTTTTTTTAATACGGAAACCCTGACATGTTGCAAAAATTCAATGAACGGATTCAAGGCTTAGTGGCTTGGGTAATTATCGGTGTTGTTGCGATTACCTTTATGTTATTTGGTGTCGACTCTTATATGCAGGCGCATCATGCTGCAGCTGTTGCTGCCGAAGTAGATAAGCAATCTATTTCAAAGCAAGCCTTTGAACTTCAATATCGTCGTATGCGTCAAGCACAAGAAGCATCAGGGCTAACAGACGGTGACGAAAAAGCGCTGAAGCATCAAATTTTAGATGACATGATTGCCACACAGGTGAATACACATGCGGCACATCGTTATGGATTTAGCTTAGATGCAGCACAGACAAATATGGCTATTTTTCAAATTCCACAGTTTCAACAAGACGGTCAATTTTCTCCTGAACGATATCAACAAGCACTAAGCAACGCGTTATTTACAACACAAACCTTTCAAGACGAAGTACGTCAAGGCATGTTACTCAATCAACAGCGTTTTGCTTTTATGGGCACAGCCTTTGCCTTACCTAAAGAAATAGAGCAGTTTGTAAAACTATATGGGCAAACACGAGATTATCGTTATGTTCGAATTCCAGCCAATGCTTTTTTTGAAGCAAGCAAAGTATCTGAAGCTGAAGCAAAAACTTATTACGCGCAACATAAAGATGCATTTCTTGCGCCTGAATCAGTGCAGTTAGCGTTGATTAAATTATCCATGTCAAATGTTCGTGAGCAATTTAAACCAACAGATAGCATTTTAAAAACGTATTATAAAAACAATCAGGCAAACTATATGGCGCCTGCAAAATGGTATGTACGGCATATTTTATTCCAAACAGCGGATGACGCGACAAAGTCTGAACAAGAGGCCGCAGGTGCTCGTGCAGAAGCTTTTTATAAGGCTTTGAAAGCTTTACCTAGTTTGCCTAAGGATGCTTTCGAACAACGTGCTAAAGCAGCTGTGCTTGAGAAACCAACCGTTACACAAACCGGTGTTTTACCCTGGATTGTTGCAGGTGAGTCAAGCCTCGATTCAGAGTTGATTCATTTAACCTCACCAGGTGCACTGTCAGCGCCGATTCAAACAGAAAAAGGGTATGAAATTTTTCAATTGCTTGCTTATGAACCTGCAAAAGTGAATGCGTTTGATGTGGTGAAAGCGGATATAGAGGAGCAATGGATAGCTTCACAGACACAAGCGGAATATGCACGTCTTCAGGAGGCTTTAACCGATCAAAGCTATCAAACCCCTGATTCGTTAATCGCTGTCTCTGACAGTTTGAATTTACCTGTTGAGCAAACAGAGCGTTTTACGCGTGAAGGGGGCTCAACCCCTATCACTGTATCTAAAGCTGTGATTAAAGCCGCGTTTAGTCAAGATGTTTTGGTTTTAGGGAATAACAGTGCACCCATTCAATTGGATGAAGACACGGTGATTGTTTTGCGTGTTAAAAAGCATTTTGATGCAAAACAAAAGCCATTCGAGGCGGTATCCGCTGAAATTAAGAAGCAACTTCGTCATGAGAAAGCACAAGCTGAAGCGGTGCGTTTGGGAGAAAACTTATTGCGTGCAAATCAAGGCAAGCCTTTGGATAGCACACCTTTTTTAGTGAATCATTTAAAATGGCAAACGGTCACACAAGCCACACGTGATTCAAGTTTAGCCCCCGCCGAAGTCAATCGATTGGCCTTTACGTTATCGGATGCAAAACGAAGGAATGGTTTAGTGCTAGATGGTGAGTCGGGGTATGTCGTTGTTGAGCTCACGCAAATTATTGATGGCAAACTGAGTCAGCTCGATGCAGAGCAGCTGATCAGTATCACGCAACAAATCAGCGCAAATTACGGTGCCATTGATTATGACTTGTATGTGAATCAATTATTGGATCAAGCTAAAATCGTCAGGCATTAATTAAACATAAGTAAAACTCGCATCTTGAAGTACATTGGGTATATACCTCAGGGTCTCGGTTTTGATAACCTAGACCCTGAGCTCAGAATAAGAAGCTAAGATACTAAGCTAGGCTTAGCTTAGATCTGAAAGAAGATAAGAAAGAAAAATTTACGCCTCAAGATTGCCGCCTGAAACAGCATGGTAACCCGCATCGACATGCATGACGTCACCTGTTACACCTGAAGCCATGCTTGAGCACAAAAAGGCAGCAGCATTACCCACTTCACTTTGTGTGATATTACGCTGTAAGGGCGCAACGCCTGCATAGGCATTCTGTATTTTTTTGAAATCTTTAATCCCTGCCGCAGCCAATGTCTTAAGAGGGCCAGCAGAGATTGCATTGGCACGTAAGCCACGCTGACCAAGGCTGACTGAAAGATAGCGAATGGTCGCTTCAAGGCTTGCTTTAGCAACGCCCATGACATTGTAGTTAGGTACGGCTTTTTCAGCGCCAAAATAACTCAGTGTGAGTACTGAGCCATTTGTGCCTTCCATCATAGGTAAACAGGCTTTGGTTAAAGCAATTAAGCTATATACACTGATGTCATGTGCAATTTGAAAACCGTCACGATTGGCATTATCAAGAAAATCACCAGCAATTTGATCAGCGGGTGCATAAGCCACAGAGTGCACGAGGGTGTCTAATTTATCCCAATGTTTACTGAGCTCAGTGACAACATGTGTAATTTCACTGTCATGTGCAACATCACAAGGAAACGTGAGGTCTGATCCGAATTCTGCAGCCATTTTTTGAACGCGGGATTGTAATCTTTCATTTTGATACGTAAAAGCTAATTCAGCGCCTTGCTCATGAAAAGCTTTGGCAATACCATAAGCAATTGAGCGGTTACTTGCGAGCCCAACAATCAGTGCTTTTTTCCCGGTTAAAATACCCACAACTTTCTCCTTATTAGGGTGTGTTTGATAATAATTCTCGAATTTTTGCTTGAATAGTATCGATTGCAATATGGTTTTCACCACCACGCGGTACAATTAAATCAGCATGTCGGCTGGATGGCTCGATAAACTGAAGATACATAGGGCGTACAGTGGTTTCATATTGATGTAATACGGATTCAACCGAGCGGTGACGTTCAACAACATCACGTTTTAATCGCCGAATTAGACACACATCAAGTGGTGCTGACATGAAAATACGAATATCCATGAGCTCACGTAAGCTTTCTTCACTGAACACCAAAATACCTTCGATAATAATAATCGAGTGCCCACCAATCTTTCGTGTTTCTGGTAATCTGATATGTTTTGAATGTGAATAAATTGGAATGTGAACAGATTGACCTGCCTGAAGTTGTTTAATGTGTTCAGCAAGTAATGCATGATCAAATGCATCCGGATGGTCGTAGTTAATCTTTTCACGGGCTTCAAAAGGTAGGTGGCTATTATCTTTATAGTAAGAGTCTTCAGATATAATCACGACTTGGTCCGATCCGAGACCGTTGACGAGCGTGTTAGCGAGTAAACTTTTACCTGAAGCAGAAGGGCCTGCAATTCCTAAAATAATGGTTTGTTTGGTCATAATGGAATATTTTTAATTCAAAAAATTTTGCTCGTGATGGTACGAGATTTTTAAAGATAACACAAGCATTTGAGTAGATATGTTTTGCTTATTAATATACAATAAGTACGTTTCTTACTACCTTAGAGAAAAGTATTATGCCATCAAATCAAACCTTTTTTGGAGAAATAACAACACGATTTCATCGGTCACAAAGGAATCGCTCTGAATTTGCAACGTATTTATACAATCATTTTGGTGAGCCCAATACCAGATTAAAAAAAGACTCCGCCTTTTGGTTTGAGCCGACACGACGCGCCAAATTTACGGGTTTTAGTAGCTATCGTGATTTTTCAGATGATTTTACTAGCTTACTGTTAAAGCCGCTTATTTTTGCCGTGCTTGGAGCCTACGAAGCCTTAAAGCGAGTGATATGTATCCCTGCTGCATTGGGACAAGTCGTGAATTTAAATTTGCCTGGTTTTTTTCATAAAGTGATTGATTTTTGTGAAACGCTTTTATTTGCAGCGATTTGTGAAACTTGGGCCGCGATTGAGTTAGTGTTACAAATGGGCTCACTTGCCATGCGTCTTGGATTAACTGTATTGAGCTTGTTTGGTTGGAACTTGGATGAAGCAGAAACCAATGATTTAGGAAATAATCATAATCATTCTGACGTGTCATTATTATCTGACGGTTCTTCATCCCCAAACACCCGTATGAGCTATGAACGGGCAGAGGCAGAGGAAGAGGAAAGCGAAACCGAGGACTTTGATGCTACTAGTAGAGCAACATTATTATAGAATGCTTTTTTATAGTGCGACATAAACAGCACCACATCCGCCATCGCGTGGGATAGCGCTATGAAAAGCAAGGACTTCAGGTAATTGTTTTAGCCAGTGATTCACATGCGCTTTTAAAACAGGGGGTTCGTGAAAACGACCTCCTTTGCCATGAATAATTAAGATACAACGGTTTTGATTTTTTTTTGCTGTTTGAATAAACTCAAGCAGTGCTGTTTCCGCTGCGTCTAAATATAATCCATGTAAATCAAGTTGCGCTTCAGGTCGTATATTGCCTTGTTTTAGTTTTTTAAATTGTTTGGCTTGTATGCGTACTTTACCAAAACTGAGACAAGTCTCTGCTTGAATATTAGATATATCCCATGGAGGACTGAGTTTTGTATGGAATACTCGGGGCTGGGTAGCGGGTTTTATCGCGGATTGAGTGATTGTGTTTTTTTGTTTGTTTTTTTTTGGTTTCGATAGTGGTTGTGTCGGTGTTTTGTTTAAGTTCATTTTTTTTGAGGCACGGAGGGGTGTGACCCCTTTCATGGCTTCTTGAAAATATGATTTCTTATCTGAATCCATGTAATCACCCGATGAGATTATGCTATCGCTACCTATGTATAGCTTATGTGCGTATAATAGACTATTTGAGAGCAATTGGGAGTAAATAGGTGAAATCTTACCTTGAAGCCACAGCACGATTTGAGACGGTGATTGATTTTTTACGATTTGGTTTATCAGAAGCAAATACAACAGCTTTATATTATGGGCATGGCACGGATAATGCATGGGATGATATCCTAGCGCTCGTGCTGGGTAGTTTATCTCTTCCGCATGATATAAATCCCATGTTGTTGCATGCAAAGGTTTCACCTGATGAAAAAGAACATCTGACAAAGCAGCTTGAGCGTCGCTTATTAACACATGTCCCCGTACCTTATTTAACAAATCAGGCTCATTTTTTTGATTTGTCTTTTTATGTGGATGAGCGAGTTTTGATTCCTCGCTCGCCAATAGCCGAATGTCTTACCACACAGTTTTCGCCTTGGATTGAGCCTAATCAAGTGCATCGTATTTTAGATTTAGGCACGGGCAGTGGCTGTATTGCAATTGCTTGTTGCTATGCTTTTCCTGATGCATTGGTTGATGCGGTCGATGTCTCGCGTGAGGCGCTTGATGTCGCACAGATGAATCGTGTACAACATGGCGTTGAAGAACAATTGCACTTATTACAATCAGATTGCTTTGATGCATTGCCACATGCTGCTTATGATTTAATTATCAGTAACCCACCTTATGTGGGGGCTGATGAAATGGAAAGCTTACCCAAAGAATATCAGCATGAACCGGAACTGGCTTTGTTTGCAGAAAAAAATGGTCTCGCAGTGGTTGAAAAAATGCTTTTATCAGCCTCAAAATATTTGAGTGAGCATGGTATTTTGGTGATGGAAGTAGGAAACAGTGAAGCTGCTCTGATGGCTGCTTACCCGGATGTGCCATTTACTTGGCTTGAGTTTGAAATCGGTGGTACAGGGGTGTTTTTATTGACGGCCCAGCAATTAAAAACGCACTTTAAAGCATGAGTGGTAATAGCTTTGGAACACTTTTTAAAATTACTACTTTTGGTGAGAGCCATGGGCCTGTTGTTGGGTGTGTGATAGATGGATGCCCAGCACGCTTTGCACTGGATGAATCACGTATTCAGCCTTTTTTAGATAAACGCAGGCCTGGACAATCTAAATATACCAGTCAAAGACGAGAGGCTGATCAAGTTAAAATTTTGTCGGGCGTGTTTGAGGGGTTAACCACAGGTGCGCCAGTGATGCTTTTGATTGAAAATACAAATCAGCGAACGGCAGATTATACAGCGATTCGAGAGCAATTTAGACCAGGACATGCAGATTTTACTTATCATCATAAATATGGACACCGTGATTACCGAGGTGGGGGACGTGCTTCAGCGAGAGAAACGGCAGCACGTGTTGCAGCAGGTGCGGTGGCTGAGCTTTATTTGCGGGAGTTACATCAAATCGAAATATTAAGTTATTTAGCCGAAATGGGGGATGAAGTATTAGCTTTTGAGTCAGCAGCTGAAGTGAATCAAAACCCATTTTTTTGTCCTAATTCAAACCAAGTTCCGGTATTAGAATCAAAAATTAATCAATTACGCACAGAGGGTGAATCAATCGGTGCGCGAGTGAATATTATGGCACGTGGCGTGCCAGTTGGGTTAGGTGATCCGGTATTTGATAAATTAGGGGCAACACTTGCACATGCCATGATGTCGATTAATGCGGTCAAAGGCGTTGAAATAGGGGCAGGATTTGATGCCATTAAACAGCCAGGCAGTGTGCATCGTGATGCTTTAGATAAAACAGGGTTTTTAAGTAATCATGCAGGTGGCATGCTCGGTGGTATTAGTACAGGACAAGAGATTAAAATAAGCATAGCGGTGAAACCGACTTCAAGCTTAGTGAAGCCGGTGAAGAGTTTAAATATAAGAGGAGAATCCGTTGAGGTGACGACCAAGGGGCGACATGATCCTTGTGTAGGCATTCGGGCTGTTCCTGTGGCACGTGCCATGATGGCTTTGGTTTTAATGGATCATTTATTGCGCCAAAAAGCGCAGAATAATTTGTCAGTAGATGGTGAGGAAGCATGAGAAAATTAAATATAGCAATTGTAGGTGCAACTGGAGTTGTGGGTGAAGCATTACTGACTGTCTTAGATG
>JAALKW010000051.1:1472-3061 GCA_011087865.1 Legionellaceae bacterium | reverse complement strand
AAACGGTATATTTTGGGAAAAAAATGTTGGACGTTGAAGATGTCGCAACGTTTGATTTTAGAGATGTTGATATTGCTTTTTTCTCGGCAGGCAGTGAAGTATCAAAACAATATGCACCCGAAGCTGCAGCGGCAGGGTGTGTTGTGATTGATAATACATCTTATTTTCGTTATGACGAAGATGTGCCGTTGGTTGTGCCTGAGGTGAACCCTGCACGTATTGCTGATTACACGAAGCGCGGTATTATTGCGAATCCAAATTGCTCGACGATTCAAATGTTGGTTGTTCTGAAACCGATTGAAGATGCTGTGGGTATTACACGTGTGAACGTGGCAACCTATCAATCTGTTTCGGGTACGGGTAAAGAAGCGATAGATGAGTTGATTGGGCAAGTTGGTGAGCTTTTAAATGGTCGCGCGGTTAAAAAAACAAAGGCTTACTCACAACAAATTGCATTTAATGCCTTGCCACAAATCGATGAGTTTGAAGAAAATGGTTATACGCGTGAAGAGATGAAAATGGTGTGGGAAACTAAAAAAATTCTTGAAAACGATAGTATCCAAGTGAATCCAACAGCCGTTCGTGTTCCTGTGATTTATGGGCACTCAGAAGCATTACATCTTGAACTGAAAAAGCCGCTGACAGCAGCGAAAGCACGTGCATTATTGAAAAAGTCACCCGGCATTCAAGTGGTGGACACATCAAGTAAAGCGAAATATCCAACTGTTATTTCACATGCGGTGGGTGAAGACGATGTTTTTGTTGGGCGCATTAGAGAGGATATTTCACATCCATCAGGCCTTAATGTGTGGGTTGTTGCTGATAATGTACGAAAAGGGGCTGCAAGTAATGCAGTTCAAATTGCTGAAATCCTGCAACGTGATTATTTATAATGTATACTGATAGGTATTATGGCAGATAAACGAAAACCGACCACAGCAAGTTATTTAGACGATGACACACCAGAGCGTGAGGATAGACGACGTAAAATAGAAATAGATGGCTTGATTAAGGCGACGGGTCTTGCGTCAGAAGCGCGTCGTGACCGAGACATACAGCGTAAAAAAGAGCTAGGATCCGAAGAAGCATTAGAGGGTGCACCGACGCATCCTCTTTTAGGCGATAAGCAACAATATGATGGCCTTGATCCGGATGTGAATCCAGTGCCTGATTTGACAACGCCAGAAGGTCAAGAAGCATATCAATTGCAACAGCAATTACAGATGCAAAAACGGCTTGAGCTACAACAGCGTTTGCAGCCATCGATTAAACCTCAAGGGCCTGGTTAATTTAGGATTTGATGCATAAGGAGTAAGGATGACGATTGCGAATGATATTCTTCGAGGTCAAATGCCAAACTTTGAGGCTTATTTTCGTGAAGGTTACTCATTGGATGATATGGATGAGTATGGTTTTACGCCATTGATTGAGTCAGTTATTGCAAAGCAGCCTGCCATTGCAAAAGCGATACTTCAACATGGCGCGAATATCAACGAGCAAGATGTGAGCAAGCGAACAGCATTGCATTGGGCCGTTGATAATGATGATTTAAAGTTGACCAAAGCTTTACTTACAGCCGGTGCAAATCC
>JAALKW010000051.1:0-1462 GCA_011087865.1 Legionellaceae bacterium | reverse complement strand
CCCCCCCCGGGCCGGGCCCCCCCCCCCGCCGCTCCGTGGGGCCGTGGATAATGAGTATTCAAGTTTTACCAAAGCTTTACTTACAGCCGGGGCAAATCCTAATGCTTTTACACGTGCGGGGCTCTCTATATTGGTGTATCCCGTATTGCGAGGGCAGCATGATATTAAGCATTTACTGTATCAATATGGTGGCAAACTTGATTTTGCTTTAGATTTTATTGCGGCAAAATTGCTTGGCCATCGATTTGAGCTGATTGGTGATGTTGATATTTTAACGGCTGAAAATAAATTTATCGAAGTCAATTATGAAGGATTTATTTTAGAATTTACGGTTGCGATTATTCGTGATTCGCTGATGCGTTTTACCAGTAGTTATTCTACAAGGCATTTACGCCGACATTTTACATATTTGTACGGTGTGATGGATGCTTTTGAAGTGGCCGATGAACTGTTGCAATTGCAGCGTCAATCATCGCTGAGTGATCAGCATCAAACACGGATTGCAGAATTAATTGAGTCGCCATTATTAATTTTACCTGCAGCCAGTCGAGGACATGCATTTTGTTTTGTCCGGTATGGTGAGTGGTGGGCAAAAATAGATCGAGGTGAAAATAGCCTTAAAGAAGGCACGGTGAATATTTACAGGATGAAAAAGCCTCGAGCATTTACAGCGCAGTTTGTGCATGATTTTTTATATAAACGTCAATCCAGACAATATTTCCATCAAAAAATTAATAAAATATTAGGGCTTGAGCCGGTATTAAAAATGCCGCTGACACCACAAATCACGGGTAATTGTTCCTGGGCCAATGTACAAGGCATTGTGCCTGTTGCCTATGCAATGCAGCAACTCGGTGTGTCACATCCATTTTCTGAAGATGAAGCGATGATGATTTATCAGACTTGGGTTGCATGGGATAAAGATAGATCGATTGATGAGTGTATACAGCGTTTTTATTTGGCTGAAAATGCACGTCGCGCAAGCATGGCACAAATGCTTGCTGCGGTTTTATTCCAAGCCTGTAATTCAGCCTTACCACATCATTTGGTGCGTGCCGAGAAAATTTTAGCTATTTTAAATTTACCAGAATACAAATATATTCTAGATAGTTATCTTCAGGTATATTGTGTCGATAGTTTTACGAAGAAAGGCAATAACTTATTAAAAATATTAGATGATTTTGGAATGAACCCGAATATTGGTGTGAGTCCTATTGCAACACCGCTTGAGGATGAAGGTGGGCATCAGTCATAAATTCATCACCAAAATCATGATACATTTTTCTTTGTGGCGAGCTTATTTTTGTTATGCGCCACCAGTGACTTTACTTTTTTTGTAATAGCACTTGAAGACTTTACTCTTCATACCACCATACCATACGTTTTTACAGCATCGCTGTTTTTTACCAGCGACTCCCGCTTAAGAATTTTTTGAAAAAGAATATTGGGTCGGTTTTTAATA
>JAALKW010000050.1 GCA_011087865.1 Legionellaceae bacterium | reverse complement strand
GGCTTATCTTTTTTTTGTTTGAATTATCTGGGTTTTTGGAGCTTTGTCAATGCGTTACTTCTACTATATGCTTTTGAAGCAGCAGCACCACTACTAAAAAGTAACGCTTCTTCAAGATTACCTTTACACTCCATAAAAAGCTCATTATTTGCATTAGTCATAATCTAAACCCTAAAAGTGATCAACAAAATATCATTGGTGTGGGATTATAAATCCATTAGGTTATATGAAACAACGATCCATCAAAAAATTATCACTTTGATTACGCTGAAATGCCCCCAACCATCATCTCTTCAACCAAAATAGAACCACAACGTGTTGAAATTGAAGGGTTTATATCCGTGCCAACCGCTACAATCTGCTTAAACATATCTTTAAGATTACTCGCAACAGTCACGCCATCAACAGGATATTGAATTTCTCCATTCTCAACCCAAAATCCTGAGGCACCCCGAGAGTAGTCTCCCGTAATACCATTAACCCCTTGCCCCATAAGCTCTGTAATCAATAAACCTTTATCCATTTTTTTAAGTAAATCATCTAAATCACCAGCGGTTGGATTAACCGTTAAATTATGCACGCCACCACTGTTTGCTGTAGTTTGTAAGCCCATTTTTCTTGCCGAATAGCTCCCTAAGACATATTGCTGTAATACCCCCTCTTTAATCAGTACATTGGGCCGCGTAATAATGCCTTCGCCATCAAACGGTGAGCTGCCAAGCCCGCCTAATACATGCGGTGCTTCAAATATTTTAATATACTCAGGAAAAATAGCTTGTCCTACGCTATCTAATAAAAACGATTGCTTACGATATAAACTCGAACCACTCACCGCCTGAACAAAAGCGCTTATCAAACTACTTGAAACACGAGATGAAAAAATAACAGGTGTTTTTTGTGTTTCTATTTGCCGCGGCGATAAACGCTCAAGCGTTCTTTTAGCCGCTAAAGCAGCTAAATCATCGCTATTTGTTAGGTTATTTGCGTTTCTTGCTGTGGTATATGCATAATCACGTTGCATGTTGCCATCAGTCTCTGCCAGTAAAGAACAACTTAAACTATGACGACTGCCTTCAACCACGCCGGTAAAATCATTCGTATTCGCATAACCATGACAAAAAGTATAGCTTGCAACACTTGCGCCATCTGAATTATGAATGCGTTTATCTAAGCCTAATGCTTTGGCCTCACAAGCCACCGCAAGCTCTCCTGCTGCTTCAGGCGTAATCGACCAAGGATGTAATAAGTCTAAATCTGGATAATTTTTTTGAATTAAATCAGCGTCAGCCAACCCAAAGCATGGATCTTGTGCGCTCACCTTCGCAATTTCACATGCCGCAGAAACCATCGCATCTAATGCAGTAGGACTGGTATCACTGCTGGTGGCACTTCCTTTTTGTTGATTAATATAAACTGTAACAGCAACCCCTTTCTCTTCGCTGAAAGCAACTGTTTCAACATGCCCCATACGCGCATCAACACTAAATCCTTGATCATGATTCACAGAAACAGCAGCATCTGTTGCACCTTTGGCACGCGTGAGTTTTAATACATCGGCCATTAATTGCTCTAATGCTTTTTTTCGGTTGATCTGTTGGGACAAATTTCGCATGATAGTCCTAATTAAGTTTATAATAATTTATTTAAATAAATTAAATAAATGGGTTCATTGCCTGCACATAAGGATACAAGATAACCATGCCAAGGCAAACTAAAAAACCACGACACTTTCGCTCTAAAATTATTTTTTTAGGCTCTTTGTTGCTGATATTTACCAATGCAGTCCATGCAAGCCCATGGAAAGAACTAGCCCCCGGTATTGAATATCGTGATTTATCACCCAACCCCATCACGCCCTGGGCACATATCCATGCTTTTCGAATTGACCTAAAAGAACAAAAATTAGATTTAGTCACGGCCAGTGACTTATCAAGGCCACATGCGTCTGTTGAAGAAATGGCAAAACATAGCAATGCCTTAATAGCAATTAATGGCGGATTTTTTGATGAAAAATATCGCTCTCTTGGCCTACGTGTGGGTCACGGCCATCATTATACCCCGCTGAAACCAATTAGCTGGTGGAGCGTATTTTATACTGTCCGGAATAAGCCTTACGTCACCCGAGCCTCACAATATCAAACGCAAAGCCGTTCGGTTGATTTTGCCATACAAAGCGGACCCCGCTTATTAATTGGCGGAAAAATTCCGAAATTAAAACCCGCTATTGCAGAACGAACAGCGCTCGGTATCACCAAAAAAAACAAAGTTATTTTATTGATTACCGAGCATGCAGCCATGAGCACTACCGCTCTTGCAAAGCGTATGAAAGCGTTTCCACTTGACTGTGAAGACGCTTTAAATCTTGATGGCGGTAGCTCAACACAAATCTATGCAAACGTTGGCGATTTGCATTTAAATACACTCGGCGCTTTAGGTGTCAGTGATGCTGTGATTGTGAAGCCTCGCAGTTAAATCAACAGCTTAAGGCGTGAAACAAAAAATCATGTGCTCATCTTCTTCTGAAACATTAGATATTAGAGCGCTGTTTTCATCTTGAATCGTACTTTTATTAGCGCTTTTATTCATCTGGTTCATCATCTCAAAATTTGTAGATAGCATGCTTGCACTCTCAACTAAAACCTTTCCAGACAATACACTGGTAAGATTTGTGCATGATACTGCAAAGTAAAAATAAAGATCTGATCCCATCGCGTTGCTTTTGGTTAATTGCTTCATCGATGCTAAAGATAAATGCCTTAAGGCAACCGCATTCGATAACAAACCCGCAACCCCGATAACACCCGTTAAACTCGCAAATGCAATATTTTGTTTAGCATCATTCATCGATTGAGGCGCAGATAAATCATGAAAAAATTTGGATAAATTAGAAGGCATTATTTTCCTAAAAAAATTAAAAAAATTTTTTAGGCTAATCGATTGTTAAATAAAAGTAAAGAACCTGATTTGTCTAAAGCAAGCAATGATCAATACACAAGTTATCCACAGCATATACCCCGATTATACCCAGAGTTATTCTCTTGTTATTTCTAACGAAACACATTATATTGTGATTATCAGTGATTAAAACACTACATCTTGTGTTTTACTGACATCTACACCCTAATTTTTTTAATATATTTTAATGCTCCTTAGGAGGAACTAGAACTATGGCCCAATTACTTGAACCTACAGATGAATTATTAGAAAGCTCTGTCGAGTTCACAGTACATGCCCCTGGCACCCTTAAAACCATCAAGCGAAATGGTAAAGTCGCGCCGTATGATGCAACAAAAATCCAGGTTGCCTTAAGCAAAGCGTTTATTGCTGTTGAAGGCGGCAGTGCTGCAAGCTCTGATAGGATTCATCATAATTTAGAACAACTAACACAACAAATTACAAACGCATTTAACCGACGCCTGCCAAACGGCGGCACAATTCATATTGAAGATATTCAGGATCAAGTTGAACTGGCACTGATGCGTAGTGGTGATTATAAAGTAGCTCGCGCCTATGTGTTATATCGCGAAGAACGTCGAAAAGCACGTGAAGCAAGCATTCAATCAGAGCCGGTGAAAGGCCCAACACCACCAATGATTACAATGCCAGATGGCGAATTAAAACCCCTCAATTTAAAACGCCTCAAAACGTTAGTAAAAGAAGCGTGTCAAGATCTTGATGATGTTTCAGCGGAACCGATTCTCAAAGATGCTTTACGTAATTTATATCATCAAGCCCATCTTGAAGATGTCCATAAAGCGCTGATTATGGCAGCTCGTGCCTTAGTCGAAAAAGAACCTAATTATACCTATGTCAGTGCACGTTTATTGCTGAATAGCTTGCGTACAGAGGCTCTCAGCAAACTTGGCATGCAACAAGAAACAACGTGTGATGAAATGGCAGGTTTGTACCCGGCTTATTTTAAAAAATATCTCACACAAGGCATTCATCAAGATATTATTGACCAAAGTCTTGCTGAGTTTGATTTAGATCAATTAGGCAAAGCATTGCTGCCTAAACGAGACATGCAATTTACTTATTTAGGCTTACAAACGCTATATGATCGCTACTTTATTCACGAAAATGACACACGCTATGAACTACCACAAGGTTTTTTCATGCGCGTTGCAATGGGACTCGCTTTAAAAGAAAAGCCTGCCATTCGTAATGACAAAGCCATTGAGTTTTATTTACAGCTCTCATCGTTTGACTATATGTCTTCTACCCCAACGCTGTTTAATGCGGGTACAACAAGGCCTCAGCTTTCTAGCTGCTATCTCACCACAGTACCTGATAATCTAGATGGTATTTATGGTGCAATGCGAGACAATGCACTACTGTCTAAGTTTGCAGGTGGGTTGGGTAACGACTGGACTTCTGTTCGAGCCATGGGCGCACATATTAAAGGCACAAACGGCCGTTCACAAGGTGTTGTTCCCTTTTTAAACGTTGCTGATGCAACCGCTGTAGCGGTTAATCAAGGCGGAAAACGAAAAGGTGCAGTGTGTGCCTATCTAGAATGCTGGCATAAAGACGTTGAAGAGTTTCTTGAGCTTCGTAAAAACACAGGGGATGATAGACGCCGTACACATGATATGAACACTGCACTCTGGATTCCTGATTTATTCATGAAACGCGTGCACGAAAAAGCAGACTGGACCCTGTTTTCACCGGATGAAGTGCCTGATTTACATGATGCTTATGGTAAAACATTCGAGGCGCTTTACCTGAAATATGAAAAAGCAGCGAACCTTGGTCAACTTCAAAATGCAAAAACATTACCAGCCATTAAGCTCTGGCGAAAAATGCTCTCGATGCTTTTTGAAACAGGACATCCTTGGCTAACCTTCAAAGATACTTGTAACCTCCGCTCACCTCAACAACACACAGGGGTTATCCATAGCTCTAATTTATGCACTGAAATTACACTCAATACATCTCAGGATGAAATTGCAGTCTGTAATTTAGGGAGTATTAATCTACCTCAGCATATTATCAATGGAAAATTAGATAAGAAAAAACTTAAAAAAACCATTCAAACAGCTGTACGCATGCTGGATAATGTAATTGATATTAATTACTACTCAGTGCCTCAAGCACGCAACTCAAATTTAAAACATCGTCCCGTGGGCCTTGGTTTAATGGGCTTTCAAGATGCTTTATATTTGCAGGGTATTGATTATGCGTCAGAAGAAGCTGTGAAGTTTGCAGATACTTCGATGGAATTAATTAGTTATTATACCATTGAAGCCTCTTCAGATTTAGCCAAAGAACGTGGCCACTATGCGACCTATGAAGGCTCGCTCTGGAGCCAAGGGATTTTGCCTATTGATTCGATTAAATTAGTTCAAAAAGCTCGCGGCAATGATTTATTAACACAAAATCAAGATGCAACTTTAGATTGGGAAGCGCTTCGTATTAAAGTACGAACACAAGGCATGCGAAACTCAAATCTAATGGCCATTGCACCCACAGCAACGATTTCCAATATTTGTGGTGTGTCGCAATCCATCGAACCAACCTATCAAAATTTATTTGTGAAATCTAATTTGTCTGGTGAGTTTACCGTTGTGAACCCATATTTAATTGCCGAATTAAAAGCGCTTAATTTATGGGATGAAGTCATGGTCAATGATTTAAAATATTTCGATGGTAGTATTCAAAGTATTAATCGCATCCCTGCTGAAATAAAAGCACGTTATGCCACTGCCTTTGAAATAGACCCTAAGTGGTTGGTTGAAGCCGCATCACGCCGACAAAAATGGCTCGACCAAGCACAGTCACTTAATATTTACATGGCCCAGCCTTCGGGTAAGAAACTTGATGAGCTCTATCGTAATGCTTGGGTGTCTGGCTTAAAAACAACATATTATTTGCGCAGTTTAGGCGCGAGTAACGCTGAAAAATCAACGCTCACGGATGGCGCACTCAATGCAGTAAAAGTCGAAGATTCGGCCCCTCAGGCCTGCTCAATTCTCGACCCTGACTGTGAAGCCTGTCAATAATTTTATCTTAATTTTTAGGAGAAAAGCATGAGCACTGTATTAGATAAATCAGAAGAAAAAACAACAGCCGTAGGTGCAACAGGCTTAGAAGCACCAGAAATGGGTGCTGCCCGCGTACAAGTAGACGATAAAAAAATTATGAATTGCCGAGCTGACTTAAATCAACTCGTCCCATTTAAATATAAATGGGCTTGGGATAAATATTTAACCGCTTGTGCTAATCACTGGATGCCCAATGAAATCAGCATGAGTGCTGACTTGGCCCTTTGGAATAGTCCTGACGGCCTCACTGAAGATGAGCGTTTAATTATTTTACGAAACCTTGGCTTCTTCTCGACAGCTGATTCCTTGGTAGCAAACAACTTAGTTCTTGCTGTTTATCGTCATATTACAAATCCAGAATGCCGTCAGTATTTATTACGCCAAGCATTCGAAGAAGCCCTGCATACTCATGCATATCAATATATTATTGAAAGCTTAGGTTTGGACGAAGCTGCTGTCTTTAATATGTATCGCGAAATTCCATCTGTTTCTAAAAAAGCAGCTTGGGCCCTACCGTTTACCCAAAGTTTAGGCGATCCAACTTTCTTAACAGGCACACCCGAAGCCAATCAACGTTTGCTGCGTGATTTGATTGCCTTTTACGTCATATTTGAAGGTATCTTCTTTTATGTTGGATTTACCCAAATTCTATCGATGGGTCGACGCAACAAAATGGTGGGAACATCAGAGCAATTTCAATATATTTTACGTGATGAGTCTATGCACATGAACTTTGGAATTGATGTGATTAACCAAATCAAAATTGAAAACCCTGAGCTTTGGACTGAGAGCTTCAAACAAGAAATGATTCAGCTCGTCAAAGAAGGCGTTGAAATGGAATATCAATATGCCAAAGACACCATGCCACGTGGTATTTTAGGCATGAATGCTGAAATGTTCGAAGAGTACTTGCATTTTATTGCTAACAGACGTCTGAACCAAATTGGCCTTGCTGATTTGTATCCAGGAGCTGAAAATCCATTCCCATGGATGAGTGAAATGCTTGATTTGAAAAAAGAGAAGAACTTTTTTGAAACCCGTGTGATTGAATATCAAGCAGGCGGTACATTAAGCTGGGATGATGACGAAAATTAAACACCCTCCCTCCACTGCTCACTCAAGTTTAGATCTAAATTTGAGTGAGCAGTAACTATAATCAATAATCAATGGGTTCAGGTTCTGAAGGATCCTAAACTGCTAAAATCATGGTAACTCCCCACATCATCCCGAGCGCAGCGAGGGATCTCCCGAATGTCGCACAATAATTAACATAATGAAGTATATAAATCCTTCCATTCCGGATTCAAGCTATTAATCAATAGCATCTTTCTTTTTTCGTGACTAAGCTTTAATTTGTTTTTCTCTTTCAATAGCAATAATAATGCTTTCACATGCCTCATAATATACCAGATATTCCACATTATATTTTTGAGTAAACCCTTGTACCAGTTTGCTTTTATGCTCATAAATACGGCGTATTAAATGAGTGGTGACCCCTGTATATAAAACATTTTTGTGTTTATTGGTTAAGAGATAAATATAAGATTCGGTATGCATGAGCGCTTCCTTGTTATGGTGGACTATTTTGACCCTGTCAACATCCTGCAGGGATAAGTATATTATCAGAAAAAATGGATTGAATGGCATTTAAAATATTAAGGTTTTGTTTTCGGGTTGTGCTGATGAAACCCCGGATACGAGCAAATTGTTCAGCGCCTCTCATAGCGCGAAATTCACCCGATTTTGTATTATTTAAATTGTGCCACATTCAGGAGATCCCTCGCTGCGCTCGGGATGACGTGGGGAGTTACAAACCATGTGATAAGCACTATTTTTGATCAAATAAATCTCTTGATCAAAGTATACTCATTTTTTTAATTATACTACATTGTAAAACAAGGTATTAAATTATAACAAGGCAAAAACATGTTCGTTTACCTTGATTTTAAAAAATTATTTAATCGACTGCGGCCTTGGTGCTGCTGAGTCAGCAGCTTGCTCCTGAGCTGGTTCTTGATGAAAAAACAGCACGTTACTTGCACTGGTGTTCGTATATCCAGGGACTGGCTGAAACTGTGGTGATGGTGGTGGTGAGAAAGCCTGAAAACTCTCCCCCTGCGCCTGCAGTAAACTCTCAATATAATTATTGTTTTCCGGTCGTGTTGGCGACGTTTTTTCTAGATAACTGATTAAAGCTTGAAAAACATCATAACGAGTTAACCAATAAATCGTATGTAATTTATTGGCCGAAAATAAAATCCTATCTAATTGCAGATGAATTCTTGCTGGTGGCATATAGTAATTAGGCTGAAGAAAAGGATTTTTCTGATCTTTAAACAATCCTACGATTGCCTGATAACACCCCACTGATAAACTGGAGTAGCAGCAATTAGATAAAATATAAAAAGCCCTTAAAATACGGGTAGGATCCAACATAAAGCTATCCATGGGCTCATAAATTGTATCAATCACTCGGTTGACCAAATCCATTTGAAAACGCATATTATATTCAACGTCAGAAGGCAAGTACGAATGGTTTCGTAAATCATAACAATTCGCACTCATTGTAAAATCTAACCCGCTCATATGTTCTAATAGAGTACCTTCGCAGACCACTAAATCTATTTTAATGCCATCCCATAAAATGGGAATAACATGCCTGAATGGATCATTTTTTTTATAACCAAATTCACCATCAGGACCAATAACACTGATTATTGCACCCTGCTCTTGCAATAAATCCGTCAGCGTTTTAAGCAAGCTCTTTCCTGCTGGGTTATTTATTCCTGGCAGTACAATATCCAAGTCATTTGCTCTGTCATTATAAATACCACTACCATATAAATAAGCGCATAAAGCGAGCAAAGACTCATGGGACAGTAAGCCTTGGAACCTACCAATCAAGGTTTTTAACTTCGGATGTTTAAAAGCTTCTGGTAATGATAAAACAGGCTGAAGTGTATAAAGTACTTTCACGGCTTTTGCTTCCGCCTGTGCTTTAAGCGCTTCAGTGGCCACCTCTAAAATCATTTCATCTAACAGTACGTCTTGTATTTCAGCTGCCACTGCTTCCGTCTGTGCTTTAAGTTCATCCGTGGCTACCTCTGAAATGATCTCTTCTAAAAGTACGTCTTGTATTTCAGCTGCTACTACTTCAGTCTGTGCTTTAAGTTCATCAGTGGCCACTTCTGAAATGATTTCTTCTAAAAGTACCTCTTGTACTTCAGCTGCCACTGCTTCCGTCTGTGCTTTAAGCTCATCAGTGGCCACCTCTGAAACCATTTCATCTAACAGTACGTCTTTTATTTCAACTGCTGCTGCTTCTGTCACAAGCTGTTTGGTATGACCGGAGCTTAAGGCTTCTTCAAGCAGTTCATCAATAATCGTTGTACTAATCTCTGCTTCAAACAGACCATATAAAAATAGTAATTGCGGTGCTGTTGCGCTTTCAAGCGATTTCGTTTGCTCATCTAAAGATAAGTTAGACCATAATAATTTAGCCATATCGACATGTTTTGCTTCAATGGCCATAAAACAGCAATCTATCAACCATGCTCTTGAATAAGGGACATCGGTAATTTTCTCTATATTCTCAGCATCCAGAATATAATCAAAAAAACGAAGCATTTCTCGCTGCTTCGCTTGATCCATAAACAAAGCACTTAAATCCTGCTTCGCATGATAGGCCTGCATTAAAACAGCGTAAACAACTGAATAATGTGACAAGCCCTGATATAAAACAAAATCTAGCATTGTACATTCATTGACGTCTTCATGAAGCACATCAAGCTCAGGTAACACGGCATGAATCCATTTTAATTGTTTAGGATCGCGCGCTAAGTGATGCCCGATATGTTTTTCATACATATCTAGCGACTTCAAGTTCATTTGTTTATATTCGTTGATAAGATAGTTCGAGAGTTTGTAATTTTTAGCCATGACCGATACAAATAAAACATTATAACCGAATAAATCTACATCATTTGGATCGCAAATTTTATTTTCAATCATATATATTGCATATTTAGTCAGATTTGTATCCACCGCACAAGTTTGAAGAGCAGTCGCTCCCGTCGTAGGATTTTTAATATTAAGACCAATCATTGGATATTGATCATGCATCTCTTTTGCCATTTTAACTTGATGATGCATCAACAATAAGTGCGTAGGATTGAAGACTAATTTAGGAAAACAATCCGTTCGATTAAACTCACTGAGGAAAAACGGTATTGCATCAAAAAATTTATGATATGCTGCGATTTGTATTACATTTAAACCTTCTCTAGTAATATCACTCAGCAATAACTGATTTTCTTTTAATTGTTTCATTAAACAAAGCAATACAGGCATGTCATGATTTTCAATTGCACATGAAAAAGCCGCAGCACCTAATATATCTGTACTGACATGGCTACCATGTTTAATTAAAAAACGAACCATTTTAAGGTTCTTATTTGCTAAAGCATGTAATAAAGGCGTACTTTGAGTATCAGGCGGATTGGGCGAGAGTTTTCTAACCGTAATTAAATGCTCAAGCATTTCAAAAGCATTCTTATGTGCAGCTAGATTCACTGCGATACTAGGATAAAATCCTCGTTTATATTTATCAACAAACCATGTAAACAATTCAATATTATTATAAGAGCAGCTTTCTGTAGCAACCTCACCAGTATCGGCTACTATCTGCGCTCTAAAATAATCATCTAATTGTATTAGATAATCTAAAAATGCCAGTTGCGCTTGGTTAATCGTTCTTGCATGTTCAGAAATATAAACCCCTAAAGGCACCAACTGCAAATCTTGGTTCGCTGCATCAAATGCTTTAAGTTCTTTGATTAATTTGTCTGGTTTTTTATTATATTTATACACTGTATGTAATTTATCAAACAACAAAAGCAAAGCCTTAATATATTGCTGAGCTCTTTTTGTTTTTTGCTTATTTTTACTGAGATAGTGAAAGAACATTATTTTTATATTTAAATCAGAAAAAGAGGCACCGAGTATATATTAAAAAGCCTAAATTTCAACATCCTGGTATTTTTTAAGCAGTTATGCCGTCACTCTTAAAATCTCAGCAAGTGACGTGTCTCCTGCTAAAACACGTTTAAAGCCATCTTCTCGAATGCTTGGAACGCTTGGACGTAAATAGGCTTCTATCGTTTGAATACTCTCGTTTCGATGAATAAAACCACGTAACGTTTCATCAACCGGGATCAATTCATAAATCCCTGTTCGGCCACGATAACCAATTTGATTGCAAGCCTTGCAACCGACAGGCTCAAAAATAGAAATATTATCTGAGTGATTTAACGTGAATCCCATGAGCTCCCGTTCATCATCACGCAATACGTGTGATATTTTACAGTCAGCACATAGTGTTCGAACCAAGCGCTGCGCGACAAGGCCTATAATACTAGATGACAATAAAAAAGACTC
>JAALKW010000049.1:6838-12096 GCA_011087865.1 Legionellaceae bacterium | reverse complement strand
CCCCCCCCCCCACCCCCCCCCCCCCCCCACGTCACCAAACAAAAAACGATTGAAAATACAACCAAAACCAGGCGGTACGATGGGCTATACAAAGCACCACAGCGAACCTGTAACGCAACAAGATGGCCGAGTTACGTTTGAATTTGAAAATGAAAAAGAAGCTGTTGGTTTTTTTGCAGAGCTTGCAACAGAGAAAGGCCAAAAATTCAGTCTTTACGATGATCAAAAGAATTTAATTGCATTCTCAAATGGCGACAGAAATCTATATCGTGGACCCAAACCTGCACCAGGTGAAGAACCTGACCCAAGTACAATTATAAATCCAAATGCCTCCAGTTTTGGAGACGAGCAACAGCAGCAACCGCAGAGCCGAGGACCTGGCTAATTGCTCATTGCTGCATTGCTCTCATACATGAGGTAATGATAATTGCACATGAGACTGATTATCTGTTTGTTCAGCTAAACGCACGCCCACACCGAGTAATCTGACAGGGCGTGCTTTTCTCTCCCAACCCTCTTCAAGCAAACGCTGTATTAAATCCATATTGACTTGATAGGCAAGCCGCTCAACGGTCGTTTGCTGAAAATCATCAAATTTAAGTTTTACAAATAAATGACGAATACTTGAAGCTGCATTTGCTTTCTCGATGCGTTCATCAAGACGCTTTAGTAAGTCAGGTATCTCATGCCAACAAGCATCCAAGCTGTTTAAGTCTGTGATATAGGTTTCTTCAACGCTAATTGATTTTCGAATACGCGCACTTTCAACCTCACGGTTATCGATGCCTCGTGATAAATCATATAAACGCTCCCCCATTGACCCAAACTGCTTCGCAAGCATGATTTTACTGTGCTGCTGTAACTCGCCACACGTCTGTATCCCTAAGGCATCTAAACGAGAAGCCATAACAGGCCCGACACCAAATAATTTCCGTACAGGCAAAGCATGCATAAATTTAGCAATATCTTCTGGTGCAATCAGCATTTGACCATTCGGTTTATGCCAGTCACTCGCAATTTTAGCCAAACTCTTATTGGGTGCAATACCAGCACTGGCTGTGAGCTGCCTTGTTTCATAAATTTTTGCGCGTATTGCCTCTGCAATCCATGAGGCACTGCCAGCATGATGCGTACTGCCTGTCACATCCAGATAAGCTTCATCTAACGACAAAGGTTCAATTTTATTGGAGTATTCTAAAAAAATCTCTCGAATCAATGCACTTTCTTCACGGTAAACAGCCATGCGTGTAGGCTGTATGATTAAATCAGGGCAAAGCTTTAAAGCATATCCTGTGGCCATGGCAGAACGCACGCCAAATTGTCTCGCGTAATAATTACACGTTGAAATCACCCCTCTCCTATCCGGTGAACCACCAACAGCAATCGGTCGTTTAGCCAGTTCAGGATAATCTCGCATTTCAATTGCGGCATAAAAACAATCCATATCGATATGAATAATTTTACGAATCATATATGCTTATGCTTATTCTCAATTTAGGACCTATATTCGTGATTTCAACCATTCAAACCATTGCTGTCTGGGTGCTGCCTGTTTTATTGGCCATTACTTTACATGAAGCCGCACATGCCTATGCTGCACATCGTTTAGGTGATAATACAGCAAAAATGCTCGGACGTTTAAGTCTTAATCCGATTCGACATATTGATTTAATCGGAACGATTCTTGTGCCTATTTTAGGGGGTGTTTTCAGTCAATTTCAATTTGTTTTTGGTTGGGCCAAGCCTGTACCGATTAATTACAACCAACTGCATCATCCAAAACGTGACATGGCCTTGGTTGCGGCAGCGGGTCCCGTGTCTAATTTAGCCATGGCGTTATTTTGGGCGACCTTACTCAAAATCGGTTTATTGCTGGATCCACGAACATCTATGCTCGCGCTTTTTTTGGCGCTGTCTGGACAAGCAGGTATTTTAGTGAATTTAATTTTAGCTTTTTTAAATTTAATTCCAATTCCACCACTCGATGGCAGCCGCGTATTAACACATTTTTTGTCACCACGCCTGGCTGAAAAATACCTTAAAATTGAACCCTTTGGATTGATTATTATTTTAGCTTTGCTTGCAACGAATATTTTAAGCTTAATTTTAACGCCACCTCTTGTCGGCTCACTGCACTTAATTAACCTAATATTTAACCTGCATTAAGCGATTAATGCACTATTTATTCTCGAGACACACGTAACATCCAGCGTGCTTTTTCATGTGCGCTGACTCTATCGCTCAATAAATTAGCCGCACCTTCATCATGAATTTCTTCCGCTAATTTTAATGCAATATTTAAATCTTTCACTAATTTATCATGATCTTCCGCTAAATCACTCACCATCTGGTTTGCATTTGCACGTGCGTTACCGTCTTTTAATGTTTTTAAACGTTCAAAATCTTTAAACGTTGCAGGGGCTAGATGATCCATAATACGAAGCTGTTCAGCAACCGCATCAACCGCTTCTGCCAGTTCAATATAATGCATTTCAAATAATTCATGTAACGCCTTAAACTGCGGCCCTGTCACATGCCAATGATAGTTTTGTGTTTTTAAATAAATCGCATACGTATCAGCCAGAATCACTTCCAATTGAGACAATAAATCTTCACGCATGACAGATCTCCTTTGTTCAAATTTAAGTTACTTATTTTAGATAGTAGTCGAATATAAACTACTTTGTTAATAAAGCCTTAATATATTTTTTATAAAATTTATAAAATAACCTGATTTTTTTACTTTTTACCGATAGGATTCATCATGCCCGGTCAAAATCTATTTTATACTGAAAGAACCGCAGCAGCTGGAAAAGAGCGTATTATTACCTTAGCAGGTCTTGCCCAGTTAGCTGATGATGTAAAGCAAATGCTTAAAGAAAAAAGTAATAAGCATCGTTTATTTATTATCAATACCCCAGAAGATATCTCTGTGCTGATTAAACTCATGCCTGCTAATGCTTACTATTCTGTTATTTTGCAAAGCAGCACTGAGGTACATAAAACACCTATTTTAATTCATCATCATCGCTTTCTCATTTTAGACTCCTTAGGGCAGGCGGATAATTTCCACCAGATTAAAGATCTCATTCTTTCAAGCTATCCTAAAGCATCACCCCCTACTATTTTATTCTCTGCTCATGCACGTCAATCAGACCAATATAATTGTGGCAGTGATGCGATTGCTGTGGCACGAAAAGCCTTGATTTTAGGCCCGCAAATTATTGACGAACAAGCAGAGAAAGGTGAAAAATATTGTCACCCTGAATTTGCGCAGCTCACTCAGAGTGTTGCACGAATCAAGCCAACCGCACGTAAAGGGGTGAAAGAAACTTATCAAGATACACACCCAATGAGTACGCTGGTTGTAGATGATAAGACATTGCAAGCCACGACCCTACAAGGTCATTTTATCAATAAAGACGTGATTGCTGCTGGAAAATATAATTTATATCTAGATCAATTAGCCGCTGAAGATATCACCCGTCTTGATGCGCTTCAGCATCTACCTGAAGAAGAAATTAAACAACGAGCCTATAGAGCCTTTCCGCTTCGCCTGCTTGAAAAAGCATCGACTCAAACACTCAAAAAGTTTTTCTTAAACGATAAAGAAAGAAAAGACTTTATCGATGAAAAGCTCATCACCAAAAGATATCCTGGACTCACAATTATTGCAATACCACTAAGACATTGTCCTCTAAACCTTAAAAACAAACAAGAAGCAATACAGTCAGAATACACGCTCTTAGAAACAGCTTACGCTCAAGGTAATCAATCTATCAGTCTGGTAGCACTGGCTAAATTAAAATATTTACTGGCTTATATAGAAGAGCAGTTAGTCGTACTCAAACAGTCTGATACGCCTTTATTCCAACAGAAAAAATATCTCAGTGATAACGCGCATCTAAAAACGACACCTGAACGACGTCCTCGTTCAACACATGCGACACCAGACACCACGCCTGAAAGAAAACCTGAACAACAAAAAGTTAAGTTTTTCACACCGGCAACTGAAAAAACACCCTTGAGTGAGTTGCATCTACCTTTTGATGAATCCAGTAGAGATACACGCTTTGATGCGCCCACAAATCATCTCGCGGCAGCAGAAGATGATGAAGAAGAATGGGGAGCAGCGTGCGATAAAGAATGGGAAGAAAACTTGGAAGCTGCATTCCTGGAACCAACATGGTGATCTTAAGGAACACTTAGCCCAAACAAAAAACCCGCCAGATAGGCGGGTTTTTTTTAGATGTTACACGTCATATAGAACGACTGGGAACAACATGATTACATCATGCCGCCCATACCGCCCATACCACCCATACCACCCATACCGCCCATGCCGCCCATGTCACCGGCGCCACCAGCTGCAGCAGAGTCATCTTCTTCTTTTGGTGCATCAGCAACCATACACTCTGTTGTTAGCATTAAGCTTGCAACAGAAGCTGCATTTTGAAGTGCTGTACGGGTTACTTTGGTTGGATCCAAAATACCGAGTTCAACCATATCACCATACTCACCATCAGCAGCATTAAAGCCGTAGTTTGCTTTACCTTGAGCCACATCATTTACAACAACAGAAGCTTCATAGCCTGCGTTTGAAACGATTTGACGTAAAGGAGATTCCATTGAACGACGTAGAATGTCAATTCCCATGGTTTGGTCATGGTTATCGCCTTTCAAGCTGTTCAGTGATTTTTGTGCACGAATTAATGCAACGCCACCACCAGCTACAATGCCTTCTTCAACAGCGGCACGTGTTGCATGTAATGCATCTTCAACGCGTGCTTTTTTCTCTTTCATTTCAACTTCTGTTGCAGCACCTACTTTAATCACAGCAACACCACCAGCGAGTTTTGCAACACGTTCTTGCAATTTTTCACGGTCGTAGTCAGAAGAGGTTTCGTCCATTTGCGCACGAATTTGAGTAATACGCTCATCAATTTCGTTTGCTTTGCCTTCGCCATCAATAATTGTTGTGTTTTCTTTGGTAATCAGAACACGTTTCGCAGAACCTAAGTCTTCTAACGTTGCGCCTTCTAAGTTTTTACCAATTTCTTCAGAAATCACTTCACCGTTTGTTAAGATAGCAATGTCTTGTAGCATTGATTTACGACGATCGCCAAAACCAGGTGCTTTAACAGCACATACTTTAACAATCCAACGCATGTTATTCACAACTAATGTCGCATATGCTTCGGCCTCACATACTTCTACAACATCTAAGGGCGCGGGGGGGGGGGGGGGGGGGGTTGCGG
>JAALKW010000049.1:0-6828 GCA_011087865.1 Legionellaceae bacterium | reverse complement strand
CTCCCCAAATCCAGTTGCTTTAACATCACATACTTTAACATTCCCACGCATGTTATTCACAACCAATGTCGCTAATGCTTCGCCTTCAACTTCTTCTGCAATAATCAAGAGCGGACGACCTGACTTAGCAACGCCTTCTAATGTAGGCAACATTTCACGGATGTTAGAGATTTTCTTGTCAACCAATAAGATGTGTGGTTGCTCAAGCTCTGTGGTCATGTTTTGTTGGTTATTAATAAAGTAAGGTGAGATATAACCACGATCAAACTGCATGCCTTCAACAACAGACAATTCATTTTCAAGGCCATTACCGTCTTCAACTGTAATCACACCTTCTTTACCGACTTTCGCCATTGCTTCAGCAATGATTGAGCCAACAGCTTCATCAGAGTTAGCAGAAATCGTACCTACTTGTGCGATTGCTTTTCCATCTTTACATGGCTTAGACATGCTATGTAAATCTTTAACTACAGCAGCAACAGCTTTATCAATGCCGCGTTTTAAATCCATTGGGTTCATGCCAGCAGCAACTGCTTTGTGGCCTTCGACCAAAATAGCACGGGCCAAAACAGTTGCGGTGGTTGTACCGTCGCCTGCTGTATCAGATGTTTGAGAAGCAACTTCTTTAACCATCTGTGCGCCCATGTTTTTAAAACGTTCGCTAAATTCAATTTCTTACGCAACAGAAACACCATCTTTCGTGACAGTTGGTGCGCCATATGCTTTTTCAAGCACAACATTACGTCCACGTGGACCCATGGTTACTTGAACGGCATTCGCTAATGCGTTAACGCCTGAAATCATTAATTGACGCGCTTCGTCGCCAAATCGTACGTCTTTACTAGCCATATTTTTAATCCTCTTAAAATATTAAACTTTTATTAAACATTTAAATTAAGCTTCAATCACACCCATGATGTCATCTTCACGCATTACAACAACGTCATTGCCATCTAGTTTAACTTCTGTACCTGAGTACTTACCAAACAAGACTTTGTCGCCCACTTGCACTGCAAGCGCACATACGTCACCGTTATCTAAACGTTTACCTGCACCAACCGCAACAATTTCGCCACGCATTGGTTTTTCTGTTGCACTATCTGGAATCACGATACCACCAGCTGAAGTACGCTCTTCTTCCATACGACGAACCACAACGCGATCATGTAAAGGACGAATATTCATTTTATTTTATCTCCTGACTGAATTGCCTTAAAAAAATATTTCCGCTGTAAAACTTGACCATTAAACAACGCGGATGTTACACATATGGAGGCAAATTATCATCTTTCAAGGGCAAACCTCAAAATATTGGCTGTATATCATGAAACGTATTTTATTTTTTTTATCCATTAGCATGCTATTGCTGCTTACAAGTCCGTGTTTCTCGGAGCCACCGCCCGCACATGCGGTGTTTAAATTACAAGTTAAAGCCTATAACCCAAATACTTTTTTTTTAGAATACGATATCAAGCCCGGCTATTTTTTATACCGTGACCGCTTGCATCTCACACAAACCAACACACATTTTTTAGATCTTACACCGCTTAAATTTCCAGATGCGAACACTAAAATAGATGGCCTCGGCCACACGATTTCAATTTATCGTCATAAATTGCGTATTCCTGTCCATCTCATTGGTTTAAGCCCTGGTGAAACGATTTTAAATTTGCGCTATCAAGGCTGTTCTGACGATGGCTTTTGTTACCCACCTGAAAACACTTCAATTAAACTCACTATTAATACAGAGCTTGCACTGACACAGGTGGCTCTTATTGCACCGCCTAAAATCAAAACAGCCACTCCCAACCCCAACAACACAAATCAAAGCGCTTTTGCAGGACATCATTGGATCATGACTTTATTCATCTTTTTGGGCCTTGGATTATTATTATCACTGACCCCTTGTGTCTTACCGATGATTCCCGTCTTATCCGGTATTTTGGTCGGTCATGGAAAAGATTTATCGACTCGAAAAGCTTTTTTCTTATCACTCAGCTATGTCCTCAGTATGTCACTGACTTATGCTGCGATTGGTGCTGTTGTCGCGCTCATGGGGCATAATTTACAAGTCCTGTTACAATCTCCTGTTGCACTGATCAGCTTTAGTCTTGTTTTTGTGCTTTTAGCGCTTTCCATGTTTGATATCTATCAATTAAAATTACCCGCCTCTTGGCAAGCTAAACTCGCCGGCATGAGCTATCAACAAGCTGGCGGGCATTATTTGGGTGCTGCATTAATGGGATGTTTATCAACATTGATATTATCCCCCTGTGTCACAGCACCTCTGATTGGCGCATTGGGTTACATTGCACAAACCGGAAATATCGCACTCGGGACAGCTGCTTTATTTTTCTTAGGCCTTGGCATGGGTGTGCCTTTACTCTTGATTGGCGCATCTCTTGGCCGTTGGTTGCCCCATGCGGGCCACTGGATGAATGGTATTAAAAAAGTTTTTGGCCTCATGCTGCTTGCTGTCGCAATTTATTTGATCAGTCGATTACTCCCTGCATTTATTATCATGCTACTTTGGGCAGGATTATTGATTTTTTCAGGTCTCGTCTTTGTACGCACTATACGAAGCCTTGGCATTATTCTACTGCTTTATGGCATCTTAATTTTAATTGGTGCAAGTCTTGGCAATACAAACCCATTAAAGCCTCTCACACAGCAAGCAAAAGCACACCAAATTCACACCAAAATTGTAAAAAACATGCATGAACTTGAAACGCTTTTACAAGCTGCACAACAAAAAAAACAAGCCGTCTTACTCGATTTCTATGCTGATTGGTGTACCTCATGTCAAGTCATAGAATCAAAAATGCTAGCACACCCTCAGATATTAGAGGCTATCAAGCAAATGCAATTTATCAAAGTTGATTTAACAGCCAATACACATGAGAGTCGAGCTTTATTGCATGAATTTAATGTCATTGCCCCGCCAACGTTTATCTTTATTGATGCATCAAGCCATGAACGTGAAGCCTTACGTTTGGTTGGTGATGTTTCCATCAGCAATTTATTAGACCATCTTAAAAAACTAAAATAAAAACGAACTGAAAAAAATTAGCTTTACTTTTTAATTTATTAGCACTAATATTAAACATATAGGTTTTTTTATGGGATCATACTATGCCTTTTCCAACAGAATCGATGTTTAATCATCAAATGGCATTTATTCAAGCATTTAAAGACGGTAATAGATTCAATCCTAGAGCCCAGAGGGTTCTCACTAATCAAGGCAAGCAAAATGTCTCTTTTCAAGAGACCCCAAGCCTCAGGCGCACAGGATTCTACCCCTCTCATTTACGTGACCCATTATTAAGCACAACAGGTGTTGGAAAACTGCCACCTCATACAAGAAATCAATCCGGCATTGCACCGAATAAGGAGCAAGCGAAAGATTTTCGACAGCTTTCTCGAGCACGTATTACCCATGGCCCTGTAGACTTTTATAATGAAGACTTTAGCAGACCTAGAACAATTGATGTTGTTACCACCTGCGGTGTTAACTTAATGGGATCATCAGAAGCAGATGAAGCCGAATTTTTAATTCAAAAAAGCGGTAAGCTTGTACTCGATGAAAATAAATTTAGAGCTGAATACAGAAGCATTGCAGATCATATCGTAAGAACAGCTGCCTCTAATGGGAGCAGCCTTGTCACTCCTGCTTTTGGATCTGGCGTCTATTTAAATCGTCTGGATGGGCCTGATGTTAGCCCAGGAGAAAGAGAGAAAGCACAAAAAATTATATTTGAATGTTTCGCTGAAGCTTCCAGCAACTATGGAACAACTGTCTACTGGGATGCTTATACTCCAGCAGGAAAAGCACAATATGACAAAATGAAGCGCGAAGTATCAGCAACAATGGACTGCTCTAAGATGCACATTGAAACTGGCGATATTGTGAAACTGACACAAGACAAACAGGCCATAGAAAAGGTGACTTTATTAAACCCAGGATCAGATAGAACAATTGGTGGCGGTTACACCGCAAACCCAGCTAAACATCCAAAGTTGCCTTTAGAAGAGCAACTGTCTCAACAATCAGATTTGGTTTTATTACACTCACATGCATTTAATCCAGGTATTAGATCTAAATTAACCCAATCACTGCCTCCGAATCAACAACCAAGCCCTCTTGGTTTATTTTCAGGAGGCGGTGGCGCAGCCGCAGCCGCAGGTCATAAAATGAAACCAACCTCAATGATGCGAGGTGACTACCAAAATTTAATCGGCATCTTGGATGCTTTTAACCGGAAGTATGGTCATAAACTGCATAAAGTAACCGTGCGTGGTTCCGAGAGAATCGAAGGATTAAGAATTAAAAACAAGGGTCCACATTCAGAAATTATATGTGACCAACCATATGTCAGCAGACATTTTAAGGCTTGGCAAAAAGCTCAGGAGGCACAAAGTTCACGAAGTTTTGGCCACGGTGGCGGCGGCGCTGGCGGTGGTGGTCAGAAAATACGACCAACGCCCATTCTAGACGGTGAACGCGAGCATTTACAAGGTCTTTTAAATGCTTTTAAAAAGGCCCATCGTTATACATTAGAAACAGGACAATTAAGAGCAGGTGGTCCTACTATCATCAAAGGGTTAAGCATTAAAAGCAATGGCTTAACTCACCAAATTATATGTGATAAACAAGATGTCATGAGCGCTTGGCAGGCTTGGTACAAAGATCCTAATGCACAAAGCACTCAGCAATCACAATTTGATCACGGTGGTGGCGGTGGTGGCGGTGGTGGCGCAGCAGATGATGAGCAGATAGAGCTAATCATCCTTGCACAAGGAAATAGAAAGTTCTTAGAGGATGCCTTATCTTTATTTAAAAAGGAAACCAACGATCCAAGATTAGACCTTAAAACAGGATTAAGCATTCAAAGCAATGGTTCCAATTTCGAAATGGTATCTAATAATTCAGATGTCATAAATGCTTGGTTTGCTTGGCAGGAGAATGCCGAGGCACAATCACAAGGCAGCGGTGGCGCAGCAGATGATGATGATGCTTCATCAGGTTATGAATCTGCCACTTCTCAAGTAGATGATGAATCTGATGATGACCAATCTGACTCTGCTGACAAGGCTTTACTTTTCGTCATAGAATATGAAATCAATCAAATAAAAAACTGGATTGCAGATCAAAAATATGATGAAGCGAGTAAATCCATCGTAGAAATTAAAGGAGTCATTGATCTCACTCTGTCCGAACCTCAAAAAACAGAGAAAAAAGAGTTAGTTGATACGCTCGAAGAGGTCTTGAGAAGTTATCAAGCCCAAAACCGAGGCCAGAGCAGTCCTTAAGTCACGATAACCCACCCGCCGGGTGAGATGACCCACCAACATCCCCTAATATTACCTTAAGGTTTTTTTGCTAGTATGGAACCCTTTTTTTACTTGTATAAATCTTATGAATCTTGAAGAACGATGCCTCGCTGCATCTTATCAACCCTTGCCAATCAACAATAAAAACACACATCAATATTATCGTTCTACTAATTACTGGCTTACTTTTTTAAGTCATAAACTACCCAAAAATACTCAACCGAACGGGTGGAAATTTCATATTTCTATTGAGCATGCTTATTTAAACGAGGTATGGCCAATCATTGAACCGATATTGCTGGCGCCTGAGGCCGCCATTCTTGGCTTTAAGGTCTATGACATAACATACGATCTTCTCAAGCTAAAAGGCAAGCAAATTATTTTATATACATTTGATCACCCATTAGATGCAACAATTCAGTCACCTGAAGCTATCTTTGAATTACTGATTAAACTTGAATCCGTACTCAGATATCATAAAATTCCTGCGGGCATCCACCCAGAAGTTTCAAAAAAAATTCCTGGATCACGTTATATATCCATGCGACACGATCTTAATTTAACAAACGGTAAATACCTCCTAAAAGAAGAAGCTTTAGCGCTCAGTGAAACGCATTCGTACAACCCTTTTGGGTATAAAAACCCATATGAACATTTTTCTTTTTGTAATCCAAGTGGTAATAAACAATCCTTTTTTTCTCAAAAAAACGTCTTAACGTCTCAGGTAGAGTGGGTTGGGCAGCCAGAGCATGAAAAACCAAATGCTAACGATTTACAACATTTTTCACGTAGGTTACAGCAACTTTGTTTTAGAACAGCAGATGAGGATTTTACTCAAACGCATTTTGGTATTCAATTTGCCTTATTACTCTTTCAATATCCTGACACCACAGAGATTATTCTGTCTCCTAGAGTCATCGGTATTTATTTATCCCCCGAGTATTTATTCACGCTTGTCTGTACATTACAGAATTATCCTAATATTGACAGACTCAATCTATCCGATTACGAAGACCAGCCTATCGGAAAAAAAGTAATTGACGCCATTCATCAAAATACATACCTAAAGTATGTTGATTTATCTAAAAATTATCATGATAGATTAGATACCAGTAAGCCGCGGCAAAAAAAGAGTCCATCCTCAGTGATAGACACACCGAGCCGGCTACTCATGCAAAATGACACGCTTGATACAAAAGCAGAAGAAGCACCTGTTGTGACAAGTAATACAGCAGCGCCTTAAACCACTGCCATTATTTGCATCAGTAAAATTTAACTTACTTACATCGCTTGTCACATTCCACATCATCCTGATGAATCTCGATATGAGATTTTGCCACCGGCCTAAAATTTTCCTTGCTTCATGATATCTTTCTTGATCTTTTTTACATTCTTAGAAGGACGTATGTTCAGTCGCTTGCAAAGCTGAAATGCTCCCAATGATTTAATCGTTATAATAAGATTAATTTTTGGAGGGTATTATGAGTAGAAAACAAT
>JAALKW010000048.1 GCA_011087865.1 Legionellaceae bacterium | reverse complement strand
CTTTCAGCGCTTTCTCAGCAAGTGAACCCAAGACTAGTAAGCGGTTTAGATTATTATGTAAATACCGTAGTTGAGTGGGTCACGGATGAGCTGGGTAGTCAGGCAACAGTGTGTGCGGGTGGCCGATTTGATAAATTAGTTGAGCAATTAGGGGGGGCATCAACACCTGCGGTTGGGTTTGCCATGGGGCTTGAGCGTTTATTATTATTGATGGATATACATGATGCTTCAAAATTAACGGCTCCGGCATTAACAGCGTATATTATGCCAATGGATGATAAAGTGCTGACAAAAGCGCTTGCTTTAGCAGAGCGCATTCATGATGCTATGCCTGAATGGCGTATATTAGTGCACACAACAGGTGGACGCTTTAAAACTCAATTTAAAAAAGCAGACAAAAGTGGCGCAAGATTGGCTTTAATTATCGGCGAAGAAGAGCTTCAGAATCAAACCATTAGTATTAAAGATTTGCGAGAAAAAACAGCACAACAAAGTGTGCCAGAGGCGGATATTGTGTCTGCGATGCAAGCTTATTTAAGGAGAGGTTAACGTGTCGATTTATATGACTGAGGAAGAGCAATTAGAAGCCATTAAAGCTTGGTGGTCACGTCATCAAGCTTGGATTATTACATTGGTATCAAGTATTTTATTGGTGGTCGCAGGGTACCGTTATTGGATGTGGCACACAGAAAAAATGACACATCAGGCTTCACAAGCCTATGAGCAACTGATGGTTGCAGCCTCTAATCAAGAGGAACAAGCGATTGAAGCTTATGCAAAATCAATTATTAAAACGTATTCGAAAACAGTCTATGGAGATGCCGCACGCTTGGCACTCGCAAAACATTGGGTGTCTGAAAAAAAATGGGAAGATGCAGTGCGTGAACTCGAACAGGTTGCATTGCATGCTAAAATGCCAGCATTGCAGCAAGTTGCACGGGTACGTCTGGCGCGCTTGTGGATTTCAGAAAAATCCTATGAAAAAGCATTAAACTATTTGAATCAAACCGATAGCGCAACTTATAAGCCATTGGTTGATGAGTTAAAAGGTGATATTTACGTAGCAACAGGGCGTTATAACGAAGCAGAAGCTTTATATCGAGAAGCACGAGAAGAAGAAAAATTACGTGGTATTGGTAATGTGTTCTTAGAGATGAAATCAAATGAGCTCGCACTAAAATAACTTTGGATAATATAATATGACGCGATGGTTAATACTGTTTTTGGGGTTTGCTTTGCAAAGTTGTACCACCATAGATAATTATTGGTTGGGAAAAGATAACACACCGATGCCTGGTATATTAATGCCAATCACTGAAAAGGCAACCTGGACACCGTGTTGGACTGTTTCGTTTGGAAAAGTCAAAACCAAAGAGGCTTATCTGCACTTAAAGCCCGTGTTAGATGGTCAGGTGATTTATGCAGCCACACCCAACGGCGTATTAAAAGCAATCAATCAGAAAACAGGCCAAGTCAAATGGTCAAAGCAGTTAGATGAACGCCTGGTCAGTGGGCCTGCTGCAAATTTTGGATCTTTAGTGCTCGGAACCAATAAAGCCAGTATCTTGGTGTTAGATCAAAAAGATGGGCATGTGTTATGGAAGGCTAATCTTTCAGGTGATGTGTTGTCTACACCGCTCATGATTGAAAATCGTGTGATTGTTAAAACAGTCGATGGGCGACTCTATGCTTTTGATCGTCAAACCGGTCATAAAATTTGGGCGGTCGATCACGGTTCTTCATCGCTCGTACTCAAAGCGAGTTCATCCCCTGTACGGTATAAAAATTTAATTTTAGCTGGGTTTTCAGATGGAAAACTAGATGCGATTGAGCTTGAAACAGGCCGTGTGGCTTGGCAACGTAGTATTTCTTATGCCAGTGGTTCGAGTGATGTAGAAAAATTAGTTGATATCAGTGCCACACCGATTGTACGAGGCGATGTGGCGTATCTTTCAAGCTATCAAGGGTATACTGTTGCGATGTCATTGCACCAAGGTGATTTTATTTGGAGCAAATCACTGGCCACCTATAAAAACTTTGCAATGGACTCAAGCATGCTTTATATCATAGATAGCCAAGATGTTTTATGGCGTATCGGGCGCAGTGATGGCAAAGTACAATGGAAGCAAACGGCTCTTGTCGCGCGTGGTGTGACAGAACCTGTATTAATGGAAAAGCATCGCATTGTTGTCGGTGATAAAAAAGGTGTCTTGCACTTAATAGACGCAAAGCATGGTGATTTTATTGCGCGTCATACTTTAGGGAGTGCAATCACAGCAGGACCTCTCGTAGATTCAAGTCATGTGTATGTCATGACGGCTTCAGGAAAACTTCATTGCTTTTCGGTGAAAGGCTAGGTGTATTTATGACTTCAAACCTTACAGCAACCATGACGCCCACAATTGTTTTTGTAGGACGTCCAAATGTTGGTAAATCGACACTATTTAATCGTTTAACACGGACTCAGGATGCGCTGGTTGCTGACTTTCCTGGCTTAACACGGGATAGAAAATATGGCTCAGCTGTTTTTGAAGACAAGCCTTTTTTAGTGGTCGATACGGGTGGCATTGGCGTTGAAGATTTAGCAGTAGATGCCTTGATGGCCTCACAGTCAGAACGTGCACTAGAAGAAGCCAGTCATGTGTTTTTTTTGGTGGACGCAAAATCAGGTTTAACCCCGACAGATGAAAAAATTGCGTTGCATCTCAGAAAGCATGGCAAGAAAGTGCATTTATTAGTAAATAAAACCGATGGCCTCGACGAAGCCGTTGCCACAGCTGAGTTTCAAGCCTTAGGTTTTTCAGATTTACATCCTATTTCTGCGACACATGGACGCGGTATTCAGCAATTATTACAAGCAGTAACAGCTGATTTTCCATCGGCCGTGCCGGATAATATTTCAAATCCTGATGGCGCGATTCGTGTTGCAATTATCGGGCGTCCGAATGTGGGTAAATCAACACTCGTTAATCGCATGCTGGGTGAAGAGCGTATGGTGGTTTACGATATGCCAGGCACAACAAGAGACAGCGTCGAAGTACCTTTTGAACGAGCCGGACAAGATTATATTTTAGTGGATACAGCAGGTATTCGTCGGCGTGCACGGGTCAATGAAAAAATAGAAAAATTTTCAATTATTAAAACACTTGCTTCGATTCAAGCAGCAAATGTATGTGTCATGTTAATTGACGCAAAAGAAGATTTAACCGATCAAGATTTGCATTTGATGGGTTTTATTATCAATGCAGGTAGAGCACTTGTGGTGGCCGTGAATAAATGGGATGGATGTGAGTCCGATCATAAAGATCATATTAAAGCGGCTATTTTAAGAAAATTACAATTTGCGGAATTTGCAAAGTTTCATTTTATTTCAGCATTGCATGGTTCAGGGGTTGGGCGTTTATTCAAAGATATAAACGAAGCTTATCGCTCTGCGACCAAGACCCTTTCAACGCCCGCGCTGACACGAATATTACAAGACTTGGTTGCAAAACATCCACCACCATTGGTTCATGGCCGTCGTATTAAACTGCGTTATGCACATGCTGGTGGGCAGAACCCACCGCTTGTGATTATTCATGGTAATCAGGTGGATGCCTTGCCGATGAGTTATCAGCGCTATTTAATTAAAGCATTTACTTTACATTTAAAATTGGTGGGTACCCCTCTTAAAGTGTTATTTAAAGGGGGAGATAATCCATATGAAGGCAAAAAAAATACCCTCACCAAGACGCAAGTGAAGCATCGAAAGCGTATGATGGACTGGGTTAAGAAAAAAAAGAAGCCTTAATATAATTTAAAATTAGATGGGATAAGTATGACGTTGAAGGCAATGTATAAGGATATCGCTGCTCAATATAATAGGGCTGATCAGTTTGGTTCAATTACAAAAAGCCATGAAGCGGCTATCGCCCAAATTGAGCGTTTATTATCAATTAGTTCATCTGATTGTCGTGTTTTAGACTTAGGGGTGGGTGATGGTGCTTTTTTAAAAAAATTAAATGCAATCTTACCTGATGCAATATTCACGGGCGTTGATGTTTCAGAAGAAATGTTAAAACGTGCGCATGAGACACTTGAACTAAAAACCATTGAAACCAGCGCGACAGAAGTAGAAAATTTTCTGCCCGTCCATAGCCAGGACTTGGTGTTAGCGCATTTTATTAATGCTTATATGCCTATGCCTGCTTTATTTGAATCAGCGAGAAAATTAACAAAAGCAAATGGTTATTTTTCTTTTATTACAACAACCTATGACTCATTTCCTGTTGCGCAGCAATATTTAGCTGATTTTATTGCCGAAGGAACTTTATTAAGTGGGGTCGTTGGGCATTATTATAAATCTATTCTAAAAAATACAACGGTTGCACCCGGTGAACAAGAATTATTACAGGCTTTCAAAGACTATGATTTTGAGGTGCTAGAACATCATCGATTTAGTATACCGATTATATTAAATAATATTGATGAGCTGGCTTTGTTTGGCATTGAAGGAACCTGGTTTTTAAATAGTTTGTCGATTAAAATGCTCCCTAAGAGCTTTTTATTACAGCGTTTAAAGCGTTTATTTGAACGAATTTTTACCTTTCCATATCATGATACCCATGTGATTGATGTGGTGTTAGCCAGAAAGTGATTGTGATTGATGAAGTATTTTATTTTTTTGATGTATTTTTTCGCCACCCATGTATTAGCTGCCGCACATCATCCGAGTGCTTTTTTGGAGCGAATTAAAAACACGCCTGATGAAGGTGAGCAAATTGTGCAACACTTTTGTGGTACATGTCATGCAGAAAAGCCATTGATTCCACTGGGTGCGCCAAGGCCTAAGGTTTCAAACGATTGGTTGCCAAGGCTTGCAGCAGGACGCGAGGTATTATTTCAGCATACAAACGAAGGGTTACGTGCCATGCCACCACGAGGCGGGTGTTTTGAATGTACGGATGATCAGCTCTGGCTTGCAATTAAGGCCTTGTTGCCTGCTGAATAAATTTTAATTTAAATATTGGATAGATAAACAAATGAGTATGAATATTGCTTCTGAATTAAACCCGAATATTAAGTTAATTAATATTGCAGAACATATCGGGGATGTTGTCGAACTACGAGGATTTGTATATAAAATTCGTGTGTTATCTGGCTTTGGGTTTATTTTGTTGCAGCATGGAAATGATTTAATTCAGGTGGTTTTTACCGGTGATTTAGCAGCCACAGGCATTAAAGAAAACGGTTCGCTGATAATTAAAGGTACAGTGACAGCAGCTAAAATCAAAGATACGTTTGTGCACCCGAAAACCTGTGAAATTCAACTGACTGATTATACCATTTTAAGCACACCAGCAGCACCCATGCCCATGGATGTGACCAAAAAAAAGCTTGATGTCCATAATGACGTATTGTTTGATTATCGCTATTTATCCATGCGTCATCCTATGCAACAAGCCATTTTTAAAATTCAATCGGCCCTTGTACAGGGCGTCCGTGCGTTTTTAATGGCACAGCAGTTTACAGAAATCAGAACGCCAAAGCTCGTTAAAGAAGGGGCTGAAGGCGGTGCGAATATTTTTTCATTAGATTATTTTGGTAAGCAAGCTTTTTTAACCCAATCGCCACAGTTCTACAAAGAATTATGCACGGGTGTGTTTGAGCGTGTGTTTGAAATCGCGCCTGTTTTTCGTGCTGAAAAGCATCACACGAATCGCCATATCAATGAATATACCTCGATAGATTTAGAGTTTTCTCATATCGACTCGTTTTATGATGTACTGAATTTAGAAGCGAGCATGTTGAAATCTGTATTTGAGTATATTAAGCAAGCCGTACCTCATGCCTTGGATATGTGGGGAGTTGAATTACCTGTTATTAATACGATTCCTGTTTTGCGTTTTTATGAGGTAAAACAAATTGTTGAATCAGAATACGGCATTAAACCCAAAGACTCGTTTGATTTAGCACCGATTGAAGAGCAAAAAATTTCAGAATATATCAAAACAAAATATTATTCTGATTTTGTGTTTATCACGCATTATCCATCGGCTAAGCGTCCGTTTTATACAAAGGATGATCCAGAAGATCCCACTTTAACATTGAGTTTTGACTTGTTATTCAGGGGTATTGAAATTACATCGGGTGGTCAAAGAATCCATGATTATGATGAGTTAGTCGCTAAGTTAAAAGCCAAAGACATGAACCCCGAAGACTTTGAGTTTTTTTCTAATGCACATCAATATGGCTTACCACCGCATGGTGGGTTAGGTATGGGACTTGAGCGTTTAACCCAAAAATTATTAGGTTTAGATAATATTAAACTCGCGACGATGTTCCCACGAGACGCAACGCGATTGTCACCATAAAGAAAAAAGCACAAGAAAATATAAGGGAATAAAAAAAAATAATATTTTGCTAAATATTTTTACAATCCGGCCGATAATTAGTTCAGAACAAGAGGAGGATTGTATCGTGAATAAACTAGCAATGATAATACCGCTGAGTGTTTTAGCGGCGTCTTGTGCTACATTAGACCGCTCAGTGCCAATCGTCGATGATGGGGGAAACACGCATTATACGACGTCTCATACAATGGACACCCGTGGTGCATATGTTTTTCCAGACAAACGACGCGCCACAGGCCGAAAAGTATTTATCTTTGATCCTAAAGCAGCTGCTTGGGGCGCTTATGATAAAAACGGTAATCTAGTGAAAACAGGGGCTGCCTCTGGCGGTAAAGCATACTGTGAAGATGTTGGACGCTCTTGTAAAACTGTGACAGGAACGTACCGCTTGTATTCTAAAAAAGGTGAAAACTGTAAATCCAGTAAGTATCCTATTGAGGAAGGTGGCGGAGCACGTATGCCTTATTGCATGCACTTTTACAAAGGCTATTCCATTCATGCAGCATATGAAGTGCCTCAATGGAATACCAGTCATGGTTGTATTCGTGTCTTACCGAGTGCTGCCAAATGGCTTAACGAAGAGTTCATGACCGTGGGTACCACCGTGATTGTGAAACCTTATTAAATAGTTGCTATTAGGCAAGTATTTTAAATATTTAAAACCCTATGATATGTTAATCATACAATATCATAGGGTTTTTTTATGGATATCAAAAACGGAAACCTAAGATACAAGATTGGTGTTTTTTGTATTATTTTATCTTTTATTAGTCCTGTTTTTGCATTGGTTATTCCATTTTTTGGTTTTTCAGTTCAAACGAGCGTGAGTTTAAGTACTATTTTTTTGATTGGTTTACCCGAAATATTTTTTATACTAGGCGCTATGTTAGCCGGTAAAAAAATGGCAAATTTTTTAATTAAAAAAGTAAAGTCATGGTTGTTTCTGAGAAAGAAATAAAGTTCTCATGTAACATTTTATAAGTTAATTTAAATTAGGTTTAAAATAGCGATAAGCATTGATATGCAACCAGAGAAAAATGATTTCTTTGATTCTTCAAGAAAATACGGGCAATCCAGGTGATGGCAATAGTCTAGAGGTGCATTTTAGAGATCTGACCTGCGTGGATGGAACACCCGGAACGTGTACTTCTTCGGGGACGGCATGCTACGCACCTTCTGTGGGGGGCGATTGGACTAGCTCTTTAGCATCTTGTTTTTAATATTATTTAAATGCCTTTACATAACGCTTTTGATTGAATTGATTTTTAAATTTAGGTGGGTCATCCTGAGCTAACTAACAAGCCTAGGTTATTGAGCGATGCGTTATCAAAAAATCTTATTTTTTTATGCAGCAGCCATTTTGGTTGGTTTATTAACGGGCCTTATAGGCTCGTTATTTCAGTTAGCCATTACGCACACAGGTGACTGGTTATCAAAGCTTCAGGGTAGCCTTGGCATGCTTGGTATCCCTGGATGGTTTAGTTTTCCGATACTCACGATGCTGATGGTATTAGGGGCTTGGTTTTTAGTCAATCGTGTGGCACCTGAAGCCTCAGGTAGTGGGGTACAAGAAATTGAAGGGGCGCTCATGCATCAGCGCCCGGTGCGTTGGATTCGTGTCTTACCCGTTAAATTTATCGGTGGTGTACTCTCCATTGCAAGTAATATGGTTTTAGGACGTGAAGGACCGACCATTCAAATGGGGGGTAATATTGGCCAAGTCTTAGGCCGGATAACAAAATTTAACCAAAAAAAATGTGACTCACTCGTTGCGGCAGGGGCTGCCGCAGGTCTTGCAACAGCTTTTAATGCGCCGCTTGCAGGGGTGCTTTTTGTCATGGAAGAA
Source organism: Legionellaceae bacterium (assembly GCA_011087865.1). GTDB lineage: Bacteria > Pseudomonadota > Gammaproteobacteria > Legionellales > Legionellaceae > JAALKW01. The sequence continues at coordinate 4,017 of JAALKW010000048.1, read as the reverse complement.
ATGCGAAAAGCCTTTCCACTGTCTTTTTTGAAATTTAAGACGGTTGCGATTAGTTGTGTGGCTGCGACCATTGTGTTGCAATTTATGATAGGTAACGAGCCATCGATTGTGATGCATGTATTTGATACACCAAGTCTTGCATCACTGGGATTGTTTTTTATCTTAGGTTTAGTCGTCGGGGTGGTTGGTATTGCATTTAATTGGGTGCTCATGCATGTTTTATTTTGGATGGATAAAAAAACACCCCGTGAACGTTTGTTTTATGTTATCTGTGTTGCTGTATTGGTTGGTTTTTTGATGTGGCTTTGGCCTGACTCAGTCGGCGGTGGTTATCGTATTATTGAGGACTCACTCTCCATGCAACCCGGCTTGATTCTGTTAGCATTACTGTTTTTAATTCGCTTTATACTCACGATGTTATGCTACGGAACAGGGGTGCCTGGGGGGATTTTTGCACCGATGCTTGCGCTCGGTACTTTAATTGGTTTGGCGGTTGCTGCTATTTTTGGTTTATTTTTGCCGGATATCACAACGGTGCACCCAGGCATGTTTGCTGTGGCTGGCATGGGTGCGCTTTTTTCAGCATCTGTACGTGCTCCGGTCACAGGCATTGTATTGGTGGTTGAAATGACGCAGAATTACGGGCTCATCTTGCCTTTGATGGTTTCGTGTTTAACGGCTACAACGATTGTACAGTTGGCAGGTGTTGCGCCGATTTATTCGCAGTTATTACAACGTACATTGTCACGCGAAAAATAAGGGTTTGAGTGCTTATGAAAAAAATAGATTTAGATAAAAAATCGAATCAAAAAAAACAAAAAAAAATTAAAAAAACAGCGCATTATGGTTTTTTACAAGCAATGTTCATGTCTTTTTTTTCGAGGCAAATATATATCGATGTCGTCAGACGCTGGCGTGGGTTTGGCTTGCTGTATTTGTTCGTGATGCTCTCAGTGCTGATATTGCCTTATGCGGTACAAATGATGATGGTTTATCAAGAATCTGTCGATCAAAAACTCATTTTGCCCCTTAAAAAATTGCCTCCTATTTCAGTACGAGAGGGCAGCGTTTATTTTCATAGTCCGATGCCGTACCTGATTAAAAATGAACAAGATCAAGTGATTGCAGTGATTGATACAGAAGGCACGGTGACAAAACTGCCTTCTTATTTATATCCCGACGCGACTGTTTTAGTGACGAAACATGCATTGCATCTTTTAGAAATGAACTTGCCCATAGCTAATTTTCTTAAACCGAGCCATGCATCTCATGTAAAAGAAATGGTGTCGCCATTTGCTATCAATGAAAGCTTTAATTTTTTTGGGCAAGATTGGCTTGATTCAAGTTATTTTGAAATCACAACAAAACTGTTGGCGGTTTTTATTTATTTTGCATTGTTGATGGTATTGTATAGCCTGTGTTTTACGCTATTATTCTCAACCACTTTATTGGGGCAGTCTGTTGCACGCTTTGTTTTTAAAGTACAACTGACATTTAAAGAAACAGCGCGTTTAATGGTCATTGCAGCAACACCTGAGGTCGCCGTTTATTTTACCTTGCTGACGTTTAATCAAGTTAACTTCGGTGGGGGTATGTTTTATATTAGCTTTTTAGCCATATTTTTTAGTTTGGGTGTGTTGGCTTATCGGCAAGATAACAGAGCCATGATATTGCAATGAAGCCTATTTTACATTTTGCGCATGGTAATGGCTTTCCATCACCTTGTTATCGTCAGATGCTAAAACCACTCGAAGCCGTGTTTGATTGTTGTTATATCGATAAAATTGGACACGCAAAAGCTTTTCCCGTTGAAGACAACTGGCATACTTTGGTGGATGAATTATGTGAAAGCATTCGTACGCAATCTAATCAACCGGTGGTGGCTGTCGGGCACTCGCTGGGTGGTGTTTTAAGTGTACTGGCTGCCTTAAAAGAGCCTGCATTGTTTCGAGCGGTCGTGCTTTTAGACTCACCGTTACTGAGTCAGGTTCGTGCACGTGCGGTACAGCTCTCAAAGCAGTTTGGGCTGATTGATAGAATCACACCGGCATATCGAACGCGATATAGAAGAACGCACTGGCAAAGTCGGGATGCAGCGTTTCAATATTTTAAACGTCGCGCCTTGTTTAAGCAGTTTGATGATGCGTGTCTAAATGATTATATTCAGTACGGAATGACACATAATGAAACGGGCTATCATCTACGGTTTGATGCGGATATTGAGTATGCTATTTATAGAACACTGCCACATACTTTTAAAGATTATCCCCAAAAATTGAGAGTACCCACTACTTTAATTTATGGCGATAAGAGTGATGTGATTCGGGCTTCCGATCGTCGTTATATGCAACGACAATATGGTATTCAATCGTTTAAAATCCCTGGGTCTCATATGTTCCCATTTGAACATCCTCTTGCTACAGCTGCTTTAATTCTAAAAGTGACTCAAGAAAAAATTTAATTCTATCTGTCGTCTATACTGATTAAGAGCCACCTTTTTCAGGATTTTTTATGCGGCAGCATGTCATCAACATGGAATATTTAAAGTTAAAAATGGGCGCGCAGCTTATTTTATTGCCTATTACACACCTTAAAATTATTTTGCGATTGCCTGCTTTGCATCAGGTGCCTAGTCAAACAAAAGGCTTTGAAGGTATTTTAAATTATCATGGCACCAGTGTTCCTGTTTATAGCTTAGGCGAATGGATTGGTTTGAAAGAAATCAACTATAGTTTAGATACACCACTGATTTTGTGTGAGTTAGCAGAAAATTTAGTGGGATTTTTGGTATCTGATGTGGATGATGTGATTCAGGTCCAACATGATGAGATACAAACGCCAGATTTATCTCATTTACCAGCATTTGTTAAAGGTATTTATACTGTTAAAAATGAGTCAATGTGGATTATACAGCTTGCTGATTTAATGGACTCAAAAGCTGATTTATCGAGAAAAAATGATGAATAAGTATCTCATTAATAAAGTAGTAGAGTGGGCGCATCATCAGTTTGGTTTGAAGATGAGTCCGCATCAAGAAAAAATGCTTGCCTATCGATTTGAGTTGTACTTTGGAAAGAAGGGATATGATAACCATGAGTTTTTAGCAGCACTGAATCATGGTGATGCAGTGGTGACGCGAGAAGTGATTAATTTACTTACGGTACAAGAAAGTTATTTTTTTCGTGATACGTCTTTATTTTTATTGTTAGAAAAGCATTTTTTACCTCAGCTTATTCAAGAGAAAAGAAGAAGCGGGCATAAGCAGTTGAGTATATGGAGTGCAGGTTCTGCAAAAGGCGAAGAACTTTATTCAATGGCGATACTTTTAACAGAGTTATTGTCTGACATTGAAACGTGGCACATTAGACTTATCGGGACTGACATCAATCAGTATGGGATAAAAAAAGCAAAGAATGGATTGTATTCAAGTTTATCACTAAGAGCAACGGATGAATCAATTAAGGAAAAATATTTCACAGAAAAACAAGGCAGTTATCAGCTCTCAGAAAAAATAAAAAAAATGGCTGTATTTAGCTATGGCAATGTGGTTGAAGAGCTTTCCGCGCTTGAATGCTTTGATATAATTTTGTGTCGTAATTTATTTATTTATTTATTTCGATGCAGCCGCAATTGATAAAGCATTAACTAATTTTCAAAAAGCATTAACTACAACAGGATTTTTATTTTTAGGTGCTTCTGATTTTGTGCGCTACGCTCAAAAAGATTTTGTGATGCATATGAAAAATAGTGTTACATATTTAACAAAACCTAAAATAAAATTATCTGATGCTGCTCCAGATAATAAGACAAAGGAAAGTACATCAAAAACCTCTTATTTAGGGCAGCAAACAGAAAGGGCTATGCAGTTGAAAAATTTAAACACCATGCTTCAGCAGAAGCAATTTATAGAAGTGTTAGAGTTTATTAACAAAGAAATCAAGTTGTTTAATTCAAACGCTATGCTATAGCGCCACCCGTTAATGCTCGGACATAGTGATTCTGGTATGATGTCTGTTT